>NC_015422.1:0-300000 GCF_000204645.1 Alicycliphilus denitrificans K601
ATATCGCCGCCCCGCGCACCCGACGAATTGTGGATAACTCCTTGACAAGCTAGAATCCACGGCCTTTCCCAGTTCCTCCTATCCACAACTAGAACTTCCCGTAATGCACGAGGGACCCTCCCATTCCAGCCACGACACGGACGGCGACAGCGCCGGCCAGGGCCTGTGGCAGGCCTGCACCGAGCAGCTCGCACAAGACCTGCCGGAGCAGCAGTTCAACACCTGGATCAAGCCCCTCGTGGCCCAGGTCTCCCCCGATTTCTCCAAGGTCACCCTGCTGGTGGCCAACCGCTTCAAGCTCGACTGGATCCGCGCCCAGTATGCGGGGCGGATCTCCGCCCTGCTGGAGGAACTGTACGGCCAGCCGGTCACACTGGAGTTAGCGCTCGCTCAGCGTGAATCCGTTGCCAGGACTTATGTTCGCCCCGTGCCGGCCAGTATCGAGGCGCCGGCCGCCAATGCGCCGGCCGGCGCCGCTGCCGAGGAGCCGCCCGCCGGCGCCTTCCGCACGCGCCTGAACCCCGCGCTGACCTTCGAGACCCTGGTCGAGGGCACGGCCAACCGCATGGCGCGCTCGGCCGCCATGCACGTGGCGGGCTCGCCGGGGCACCTGTACAACCCGCTATTCATCTACGGCGGCGTGGGCCTGGGCAAGACCCACCTGGTGCACGCGGTGGGCAACAAGCTGCTCGCGGACCGGCCCGACGCCAAAGTTCTCTACATCCATGCCGAGCAGTTCGTTTCGGATGTGGTCAAGTCGTACCAAAGGCGCACCTTCGACGATTTCAAGGAACGCTATCACTCGCTCGACCTGCTGCTGATCGACGACGTGCAGTTCTTCGCGAACAAGGACCGCACGCAGGAGGAGTTCTTCAACGCCTTCGAGGCGCTGCTGGCCAAGAAGAGCCACATCGTGATGACCAGCGACACCTACCCGAAGGGCCTGGCCAACATCCACGAGCGCCTGGTGTCGCGCTTCGACTCGGGGCTGACGGTGGCGATCGAGCCGCCGGAGCTGGAGATGCGCGTGGCCATCCTGATCAACAAGGCGCGCGCCGAGCATGCCGAGATGCCCGAGGAGGTGGCCTTCTTCGTCGCCAAGAACGTGCGCTCCAACGTGCGCGAGCTCGAAGGCGCGCTGCGCAAGATCCTGGCGTACTCGCGCTTCAACCAGAAGGAAGTGTCGATACAGCTCGCGCGCGAGGCGCTGCGCGACCTGCTGTCCATCCAGAACCGCCAGATCAGCGTGGAGAACATCCAGAAGACCGTGGCCGACTACTACAAGATCAAGGTGGCGGACATGTACAGCAAGAAGCGCCCGGCCAGCATCGCGCGGCCGCGCCAGATCGCCATGTACCTGGCCAAGGAGCTCACGCAGAAGAGCCTGCCCGAGATCGGCGAGCTGTTCGGTGGGCGCGACCACACCACGGTGCTGCACGCGGTGCGCAAGATCGGCGCCGAGCGCCAGCAGCTGACCGAGCTCAACCAGCAGCTGCACGTGCTAGAGCAGACGCTCAAGGGATGATGAAAGCCCGACGCCCCGCGGAAGCACGCCCGTTCGCGGGCAAAATGGCAGGTTCGACGGCCAGGGAGGGGCATGGCCCATGCCGCCGTCTGCGCACCCATTCCAAAACCACCAAAGGTTGACGACATGATTGTCCTGAAGGCAACACAAGACAAGGTTCTCGCCGTCCTGCAATCCGTGTCCGGCATCGTCGAGCGCCGGCATACGCTGCCCATACTGGCCAACGTGCTGATCCGCAAGACCGGCAATGCGCTGCAGTTCACCACCAGCGACCTGGAGATCCAGATCCGCACCACGGCCGAGCTGGGTGGCGACACGGGCGATTTCACGACCACGGTGGGGGCGCGCAAGCTCATCGACATCCTGAAGACCATGCCCGCCGACCAGACGGTGAGCCTGGAGAACAGCCAGACCAAGCTGATCCTCAAGGGCGGCAAGAGCCGCTTCACGCTGCAGACCCTGCCGGCCGAGGACTTCCCGCTGGTGCAGGAGGCCGCCAGCTTCGGCCCCGCGTTCAGCGTGCCGCAAAAGACGCTCAAGACCCTGCTGTCCCAGGTGTCGTTCGCCATGGCGGTGCAGGACATCCGCTACTACCTGAACGGCATCCTGTTCGTGGCCGAGGGCAAGACGCTCTCGCTGGTGGCCACCGACGGCCACCGCCTGGCCTTCGCGAGCAGCGAGCTCGACATGGAGGTGCCCAAGCAGGAGGTGATCCTGCCGCGCAAGACGGTGCTGGAGCTGCAGCGCCTGCTGTCCGACGCCGACGGCGCCATCGAGATGCGCTTCGCCAACAACCAGGCCAAGTTCGGCTTCGGCGGCATGGAGTTCGTCACCAAGCTGGTCGAGGGCAAGTTCCCCGACTACAACCGCGTCATTCCGCGCAACCACCACAACGTCATCACCCTGGGCCGCGCGCCGCTCTTGGCCAGCCTGCAGCGCACGGCCATCATGACCAGCGAGAAGTTCAAGGGCGTGCGCCTGAACATCGAGCCCGGCAGCCTGCGCGTGGCGTCCAGCAACGCCGAGCAGGAGGAGGCCGTGGACGAGCTCGACATCGACTACGGCGGCGACAGCATCGAGATCGGCTTCAACGTGACCTACCTCATCGACGTGCTGGCCAACATGGGCCAGGACATGGTGAGGATGGAACTGGCCGACGGCAACAGCTCGGTCGTCTTCGGCATCCCCGACAACACGCACTTCAAGTACGTCGTGATGCCCATGCGCATTTGAAACTATTGTTTTAATAGCTGCAAGCGCTTGATGGACGGGCGCTAGCACCTATTTCCGCTTAGAGAAGAATTTCGGCCCCTCGCCACGCGCCAGGGGCCCACCGGCCCCAAGGCATTCCATGACCGACGAGAACCAGCCCGATCCCCAGACCACGGCCCCCGCAAGCGTTGACGCCGGCGGCTACGGCGAAGGCGCCATCCAGATCCTGGAGGGCCTGGAGGCCGTGCGCAAGCGTCCGGGCATGTACATCGGCGACACGAGCGACGGCACGGGCCTGCACCACCTCGTGTTCGAGGTGGTGGACAACTCCATCGACGAGGCGCTGGCCGGGCATTGCGACGACATCGTCGTCACCATCCACACCGACAACTCGATCTCGGTGATCGACAACGGCCGCGGCATCCCCACGGGCGTGAAGATGGACGACAAGCACGAGCCCAAGCGCTCGGCGGCCGAGATCGCGCTCACCGAGCTGCACGCGGGCGGCAAGTTCAACCAGAACAGCTACAAGGTCTCGGGCGGCCTGCACGGCGTGGGCGTGTCGTGCGTGAACGCGCTGTCGAAGAAGCTGCGCCTCACCGTGCGCCGCGACGGCAAGACGCACCAGCTCGAATTCTCCAAGGGCGTGGTGCAGAACCGCCTCATCGAGGTGGTGGACGGCTTCGAGGTCTCGCCCATGAAGATCGTAGGCCCCACGGAGAAGCGCGGCACCGAGGTGCGCTTCCTGCCCGACACCGAGATCTTCAAGGAGAACAGCGACTTCCACTACGAGATCCTGGCCAAGCGCCTGCGCGAGCTCTCGTTCCTCAACAACGGCGTGCGCATCCGCCTCATCGACGAGCGAACGGGCAAGGAGGACGACTTCTCCGGCGCCGGCGGCGTCAAGGGCTTCGTGGAGTTCATCAACGGCACGAAGAAGGTGCTGCACCCCACGGCCTTCCACGCCACGGGCTCGCGCCCGGCCGAGAGCTACGGCGGCATCCCCGGCACCGAGATCGGCGTCGAAGTCGCCATGCAGTGGAACGACGGCTACAACGAGCAGGTGCTCTGCTTCACCAACAACATCCCCCAGCGTGACGGCGGCACCCACCTCACGGGCCTGCGCGCCGCCATGACGCGCGTGATCGGCAAGTACATCGAGCAGAACGAGCTCGCCAAGAAGGCCAAGGTGGACGTGAGCGGCGACGACATGCGCGAAGGCCTGTGCTGCGTGCTGAGCGTCAAGGTGCCCGAGCCCAAGTTCAGCAGCCAGACCAAGGACAAGCTCGTCAGCAGCGAGGTGCGCGCGCCCGTGGAGGACATCGTCGCCAAGGCGCTCACCGAGTACCTGGAGGAAAAGCCCCAGGACGCCAAGATCCTGTGCGGCAAGATCGTCGAGGCCGCGCGCGCGCGCGAGGCCGCGCGCAAGGCGCGCGAGATGACGCGCAGGAAGGGCGTGCTCGACGGCATGGGCCTGCCCGGCAAGCTGGCCGACTGCCAGGAGAAAGACCCGGCGCTGTGCGAGATCTACATCGTCGAGGGCGACTCCGCCGGCGGCAGCGCCAAGCAGGGGCGCGACCGCAAGTTCCAGGCCATCCTGCCGCTGCGCGGCAAGATCCTGAACGTGGAGAAGGCGCGCTACGAGAAGCTCCTGTCCAGCAACGAAATCATCACCCTGATCACGGCGCTGGGCACCGGCATCGGCAAGGCCAGCGAGGACGGCAACGGCAAGAGCGGCGCCGACGACTTCGACGCCGCCAAGCTGCGCTACCACCGCATCATCATCATGACCGACGCCGACGTGGACGGCGCGCACATCCGCACCCTGCTGCTGACCTTCTTCTATCGCCAGATGCCCGAGCTCGTCGAGCGCGGCCACATCTACATCGCCCAGCCGCCGCTCTACAAGGTCAAGAACGGCAAGGAAGAGCTGTACCTGAAGGACGCCGCCGCGCTCGACAACTTCCTGCTGCGCGTGGCGCTGAACCACGCCAGCATCAGCACCGGCGGCGACGCGCCCCGCACGCTGGCCGGCGACGAGCTCGCCACCCTGGCGCGCACGCACCAGCACGCCGAGCGCGTCATCGACCGCCTGTCGGCCTTCATGGACGCCGAGGCCCTGCGCGCCGCGGCCGACGGCGTGGCCTTCAACCTCGACACCCTGGAGGACGCCCAGGCCAGCGCCGTGCAGCTGCAGGCCAGGCTGCGCGAACTGAACACCAGCGGCGTGCCCGCCGACGTGACGGGCGAGATCGACCCGCGCACCGACAAGCCCATCCTGCGCATCAGCCGCCACCACCACGGCAACATCAAGAGCAGCCTCATCACGCAGGACTTCGTGGCCGGCGACGACTACGCCGCACTGGCCGAGGCCGCCGAGAGCTTCCGCGGCCTGATCCAGGAGGGCGCCAAGGTCATGCGCGGCGAGGGCGAGAAGCAGAAGGAGGAAAAGATCTCCGACTTCCGCCAGGCCATGCAATGGCTCATCGGCGAAGCCGAGCGCACCACCGCCCGCCAGCGCTACAAGGGCCTGGGCGAGATGAACCCCGAGCAGCTCTGGGAAACCACCATGGACCCCGAGGTGCGCCGCCTGCTGCGCGTGCAGATCGACGACGCGATCGAGGCCGACCGCGTGTTCACCATGCTCATGGGCGACGAAGTGGAGCCGCGCAGGGACTTCATCGAGACGAATGCGCTGCGCGCCGGCAACATCGACGTCTGATTCTTTGTGTAGGTAGCCTCATAACCTGAGAAATCGAGACCCATAAGTTGAGAAATGCCGCCCCATGAACGCCGCCCCTCAGCTTGTACTCATTGATACAAATTGCTTGGTGAGAGCGTATTTCTCTCCACTACGCCCCATTCTTGGGAGGCCGGTGGCGGGCTACGAGCTAAAGACGCTCAATGGCTTGGCGGCGGAGCTGAAAAATTTAGCGAAACGCCCAGACTTGGCTTGGCTCAGTGACCAAGTCATCGTTAACGAAGTTGACGCGGCCACCGTCACGCTTACGAAGGCGCAGCGCCAAGCAATCGACCAAGACGCTTTAGAAATCCAGAAGGTTGGCAACGCAGCCCTCTATGAAGACTACAGAGATAGAAAGCTTAAGGTACGTCGAGCGCTTACGCTGGCCGATTCGAAAGCTCTGGCGGCCTGCCTTGAGCTGAATGCCGCGCTATCAACCGATGAGTGGCCACTCCGCCTCGTGTCCGAGATGTATGACTACGACAACGGGGACTCTGTTCGGCTCTTTTCGAGTGTGGAGTTAATTGCGTTGTTAGAGCACGAAGGGCTAATCAACCGCGAGACCAGGATTAGGACCTATGCGGACTGGTTAAAAAACGGAGAGAAGCTACTAAGAGAGTCGCCAGACATCTACTCTCGACTATTCAATGAGCCCCCACCGACTGCTCAGGACTGATGCTCCCAAAGCACGTGCGACAAGCTTAGGGCGTCGCCTATACCAAGGTTTAAAACACTGGCAATAAAGGCCGGGTTACGCCCGCCTTCGGTCTCTTGGAAGCTCTGAATGGCCCTAAAAACAGGCGTCTTGTAATACTCCCCAGCCTTAACCACATACTCCTGTTGTGAGGGGGTATCACTTCCGGAAATCACCCGCGTCATCGTCGGCACATTAGCACGGCCCCTATTCCAAGCAGCATAAAACTTTGGGGTATCCAGGCCCGTTTTCATACCGTATAGCTGTTCGCTCAAACGGTCTATAGCGCGCAAGATTGTGATAACAGAAACACCGAACCGTTTCGCGTACTCGGTGATGACCACCAATCCATCGCTTGATGCCCTTACGGCAGCCAAGCATTCATTCGCAACCTCATCGGGGAAGACCAACTGTTGCGCAAACTTCTCTGCAAAGGTCTCGCCATCTTCCTCCGAGAGAGCGTGCATGGTCAGACAGTGGCCGTACTCATGTGCAAGCCAATACTTATAGTCATCACTTCTGCAACCCAGATTGAACACAACCCAAAACGTTTTGGACTCTGGCAAGTAAACGGTCAGCGCGTTTTCGTGGCGCTCCTTGTTCAGGCCCCACATGACCGGCACAAAGATAGCCCCAAAAATATGGAAAAGTCTCTCAAGGTTCTCGTTGCTTAGAACGTCGTGGTTCGATAATCCAAGCGAAGCTCGAGCTCGCGTCGCAGCGTTGCGAATACGCTCTGCATCTAGGGAAGGTTCCCGCAGAAGTGGCGGCTCGAAATCAGGCCTTTCATCCACGAAAGGCAAGAGCTGCTCTAAATGGCGCGCCTGCTCTTCTGCAGCATCGCGCATGGGGCCCGAAACAGGTTTATTGAACTTGGTCCGGTAAGCAAACACCGGCGTAGGCGGCTGAACAACGTTCAGCAGGGTCTCGACCGGTATGCCAAGCACTTCGGACAATTTGGTGAGTTTACTTGGACGGGGAATTGACTCTCCGTTCAGCCAATTGGAGGTCGCTTCCTTGCTCACCGTGCAAGCCTCTGCCAAGGCCGTACCGGACATGCCGAGTCTGCGCATTGCGCCTTCAATGGCAGGGATATTCAGCATAGCGAGTGATGATATGGCGGACGTCAAGTTTCGTCAAGTTGTCGCTCTCAAGGCTTGCTGCGTCGCAAGCAGCTTGAGGACTGCCCGTGTGGCACCACACAGCTGTTCGACTGGCGCCACTTCGAAGAGCTCGGTCCTGGAGCCGGCTGTCAGGGTGAAGCTGCTGAATGAAACCAACTCTGAATCAGGAATAGCCACGGTATGCACCATGCTAGCCGACCGCCCGTAGCGCCGCCAACTGCTCCTTGCTGCCCGGGCGATACCTCGTTCTCTGCCCGAACTGCTTCACGTCACTGTCGCTAATGGTGAAAACTGTGGTGTGGTACAGACAGCCTCCGAACCCATTGCTGAGCCCAACATCCTGACCCCCGTAGACATTCTTTTCACCAGCTATCACCCAGACGGGCTCAAGCCCAGCCTGCGCCAGGCACTGCAGGAAATATTCCCGCGAAACCACGCTGAACCGCCCCGGCTTTCAAGGAGGCCGATTGGTTTAAGTTGACACCTCTGTCGAGGTGTCGCTGACGGCGAGTTGCCTCCAGTAGTTTGCCTCAGCTTCTGCCGGAGGGATGCCCCCAATCGGCGTGAGCAGTCGGACGTGATTGAACCAGTGCACCCACTGCAGGGTGGCCAGCTCCACGGATTCCCTGGTCTTCCAGGGTCCCCGGCGGTGAATCAGCTCGGCCTTGTACAGCCCGTTGATGGTCTCGGCCAGTGCGTTGTCGTAGCTGTCACCCCGGCTGCCCACTGATGGCTGGATACCCGCCTGGTCCAAGCGTTCGGTGTAGCGTATGGAAACGTATTGACTGCCCCTGTCGGAATGGTGCGTCAAGGCATGGGCTGCTGGCTGGCGGTCATACAGCGCCTGCTCCAGCGCATCCAGCACGAAGTCCGTTTGCATGCTGCGGCTGACCCGCCAGCCCACGATGCGCCGGGCGTACACGTCCACCACGAAGGCCACGTACAACCAGCCCTGCCAGGTGGAGACGTAGGTGAAGTCCGACACCCACAGCTCGTTGGGCCGGCTGGCCTTGAATTGCCGGTTGACGTGGTCCAGCGGGCACGGTGCCGATGTGTCCGGCGTGGTGGTGCGCACTGTCTTGCCACGGCGTGCTCCTTGCAAGCCCATGGCACGCATCAGGCGCTCGACCGTGCAGCGCGCCACTGCGATGCCCTCGCGGTTCATCTGCAGCCAGACCTTATCGGCCCCGTAGACCTGCCAGTTGGCGTGCCACACGCGCTGGATGTCGGCTTTCAAACCCTCGTCACGCTGGACGCGTTGACTGCGCAGTTGCGGGTTGCGTTGCCGGGCTGCGTGGCGCCAGTAACACGACGGGGCCATCTGCAGCACCCGGCAGATGGGCTCGACCCCGTAGTCATCACGGTGGCGGTCGATGTAGTTCTTCAAGACTTCAATCGGCGGTCGAGCTCCGCCTGCGCGAAAAACGCGCTGGCCGTCTTCAGGATGTCGTTGGCCCGGCGCAGCTCTTTGACCTCACGCTCCAGTTCCTTGATGCGCTGGGCGTCTGCCGTGGTGGTGCCGGGGCGCTGGCCGCTGTCGACCTCGGCCTTCTTGACCCAGTCATTCAAGGTCTGCGGCACGCAGCCAATCTTGGGCGCAATCGATTCAATGGCTGCCCACAGCGACGGGTAGTCGGCTCGGTGCTCCTGCACCATGCGAACGGCGCGCTCGCGGACTTCCGGGGAGAACTTCGGTGACTTGTTCATGGCTCCATCTTCTCAAGAGTTGGTGCCTCCTCGAAATCCGGGGCTGTTCACCACCGACCAGTGCCGCCAGTTTGGTTGAACCCATAACGGTCGCAACACCAGCCATCTTTGCCACCACACCGGAGACGGCGACACCCGCAGCGACACCGACGGCTCCCTGCACAACATGGGCCGCGACCTCCACCCGGTCCGACCCTTCCAATTTTTCTTGTGCCGATTTTTGGCCAGGCTCGGGTCCTTTGTGCTCCATTCGAGTTCCCTGCGCCTTAGGCCACTATGTAGTTCACTACCGCTTTGAAAATATCGACAAGCAGTTTAAAAAACTCCACTGCCAGCTTGACAGTGCTGTGCAGCATGGAGTCGCGTCCTCCCTCTTGGATGTTGTACCCATACAGTGCGACGAGTACGCCGACCAGGGGCGCGAGCAAAGCACCGATGAAAGGAATTGACGCGGATACGAGGGCGGAGACCGCCGCCCCAATGGCTACGCCAATCGCGAGGCCCGGGTTCGCCAAGAAGAAATCAACAATCTTTTTGATGATGATTTTTCCGACTGCGACGACCTCGCCACCGATGACCTTTGTTTTGTCCCAGAGGTCTTGCATCCGAGTAACAACTTCGGGAGGGAGGCCGCGGTCGAGCAGCGCCTTGGCTGCGGCTGCGAAGCTTTCGGCCTGCTGAGCCTCAGCGTTGATAACTGTCAGTTCAAGCAGTGCTACTTCGGGCTTCATCGTCACGGTTTTTCCTTCTTAAGGCGGGCTGAATCTCACTCATTATGCAGGTCGCCCAAGCGAAAAAATCAGCGATGACGCAGCCACATCCAAGCTCCCAGCGCAAGGAAAAACAGAATCGTGGCAACGCTGACCTTGAGGGCCATCGACAGTATCGAAGCGGTCACAGAGAGCGCCCCGAGTTTTACCAACATAGCGCTTGAGAAAACGACCAAAACGGCTGTCCAGAACATTGCAATCTCCGTGGTTGAAAACTGCAGTCTTACGCAGTGAACCGACAGGTCATGTCGTTTTTGGATGCTGTGTCCAAAAATGTGAAAGGGTCAGGCCACGAGCCACTGGTGCAGCGCACACCGGTTGCCCCCCGTGAAGAGGAAGGCTGTTTGGATAGCAGGTGTGACCTGCGATGCCTGGTTGGCTCTAGTCAAACAAGGCGTATAGTGCTTTTTCAGACGCAGAAGACGCTTTTTCATTGATGACCCACGCTGTTTTTGATGGGAGACGCCGCATCGCGGCGGACTCAGAGATGCCTGCAAAAACAGCGCTGGTAGAAATTTCTCAGCTTATGCGTCCAAATTTCTCAACTTATGCTTACCCATGACGCGTAAGTCGTTGATTCATAAGGCATGAAATTCTCGGCTTATGAGGTCACCTACACTTTGCCGCCGCCGAACTCGGGGCCGGGCGGCAGGCGCCGGCCATGACGCTCCCTTGCCACCACATGGCACCATGAGATCCCCCATCGCCATCGTCGACGTCGATCGCCCCGACACCTGGACCCGCTACCGCGCCGGCCTGTGCAACAGCTGCGCGGCCAACTGCTGCACCATGCCGCTGGAGGTGCAGCTGCCCGACCTTGTGCGGCTGGGGCTGGTCGATCCGTTCGAGGCGGAGCATGTCGCACCGAAGCTGATCGCCAGGCGGCTGCTCAAGGCCAGGCTCGTGGACCACTACAGCCCCAGGCACGGGCTCTTCACCATGGCGCGGCGCGCCGATGGGGACTGCGGCTTTCTGGACGCCGCGACCCGGCTGTGCACGGTGTACGAGCGGCGGCCCGAGACCTGCCGCCTGCATCCGCAGACGAAGAGCCCCAGGCCAGGGTATTGCGCCTATGGGGCGAGGACATTGCAGCGCCGCGGTTGAACGCCCGCGGCATGCCCGTCGCCGCTATCCGGGCCGGGGCGCCTGCCTGATCACGCCCCGCTCCAGCAGAAGCGCGATCTGCTCCTGCGACAGGCCGGCCTCTCCCAGCACCTGCAGGGTGCTCTGGCCGATCTCCTGCGGCCGCAGGCGGTAGCTGGCCGGCGTGCGGCTGAACTTGATCGGCGAGGCCACGGAGCGGAAGCCCTCCACCTCGGCCACCATGCCGCGGTGCGCCGTGTGCGGGTGGGCCAGCGCCTCGACCACGTTCTGGATCACACCACAGGGCACGCCCACCGCCACCAGCTTCTGGAACAGCGTCTGCGCGTCGAAGCTGCTGAAGGCGCTTTGCAAATCCTTCTTGAGTTCGAAGCGGTGCACGGCGCGCTGGGCGTTCGTGGCATAGCGCTCGTCCTCAGCCAGGTGCGCATGGCCCACGGCCTCGCACAGGCGCTGGAACTGGCCGTTGTTGCCCACGGCCAGGTAGATGGGCTCGGTGGCGGTGGCGTAGGTGTCGTAGGGCGCGATGTTGGGATGCCCGTTGCCCGAGCGCTGCGGCGCGCGCCCGGTGAACAGGGTGTTGATGGAGTGCGGGTACAGCGAGAAGAGCGCGCTGTCGAACAGTGCCGACTCCACCGACTGGCCCCGGCCGCTGCGCTCGCGCTCGTGCAGCGCCATCAGGATGCCGATGACGGCGTTGAGTCCCGTGGTCACGTCCACGATGGGCACGCCCATGCGCGTGGCCACGCCCTCGGGGTCGCCATTGATGCTCATCAGGCCGCTGAGCGCCTGCACCGCCGCGTCGTAGCCCGGCAGCCCGCCCAGCGGGCCGGTGGCGCCGAAACCGGTCACGCGGCAGTGGATCAGGCGCGGGAAGCGCTCGCGCAGCACCTCGTCGTAGCCCATGCCCCAGCGCTCCAGCGTGCCGACCTTGAAGTTCTCTATCAGCACGTCGGCGTCCTGCAGCAGGCGCATCACCACGTCGCGCCCCTCGGGCGCGGCCAGGTCCACGCACACGGTGCGCTTGTTGCGGTTGATGCCGGCGAAGTACGAGGCCATGCCGGCATCGTTGAACGGCGGCCCCCAGGTGCGGGTCTCGTCGCCTGCGGGGCCCTCGACCTTGACGACGTCCGCCCCGTGATCGCCCAGGATCTGCGCACACAGCGGACCGCCCAGCACGCGCGACAGGTCCACCACCTTCAAACCATCCAATGACGCCATTGCGGCCTCCTATGCAAGATCCAGTGCCGACAGCTCGCCGGCCTCATTCCAGCGGGCGGGCCGCTTTTCGCGGGCGGCGCTCACGCCCTCCATCGCCTCCGAGCGCATCTGGCCGGCGAACAGCTCCGCGGCCTCGTCCAGGTAGCCCTGCAGCGCGCCGCTGGCCTGCAGCGGCGCCACGGGCAGCCGGCCCAGCATGCGCTTGGTGCAGGCCGAGGCCTGCGGCGCCGTGGCCACGACGGATTCCAGCACCTGCCGCGTGAGCGCGCCCAGCGCCTGGTGCGAGTCGGCCACGTAGTCCAGCAGGCCGATGCGGTGGGCCTCGGCCGCGTCGATGCGCCGCCCGGTCAGCACCAGCCGCCGGGCCGCGGGCAGGCCCAGGCGCGCCGCGACGAACGGCAGGATCTGCCCAGGCACCAGGCCGATCGCGGCCTCGGGAAAGCCGAACCTGGCCTCGGGCGATCCGACAGCGATGTCCACCGCGCAGGCCAGGCCCGCGCCGCCGCCCATGGCCGCGCCCTGGACGCAGGCCACGGTCACCTGCGGCACGTTCACCAGCTGCGTCAGGAACTCGCCATAGCGGCGGTTGCCGGCGGCGATGGGGTCGCGCCCGTCGGGCCCCGCCGCGGCAGCCAGCCTGTCGCCCAGGTTGCCCAGGTTGCCCCCGGCGCTGAACGCAGGGCCCGCGGCCGTCAGCAGGATGACGCGCACCCCGCTCTGGCCGGACGCCTCGCCCACCGCTGCGGACAATGCCTGCACCATCTCCGCCCCCAGAGGGTTGCGGGCATCGCCGCGGTTGAGATGGATGCGGGCCACCGGCCCCACGCGGGATGCGAGCACCCAGGCTTCGCTGTCTTCTGCTTGCATCGAAAACCTCTTTCCCAAAGAGCTACCTACAATGGCCGCGCATGAGCAAGGGCATGCGCAACCTCGATATCGGCCTGCTGCGCACCTTCGTGGCGGTGGCGGAGCGCGAGAGCTTCACCAACGCCGCCGAGAAGGTCTACCGCACGCAGGCGGCGGTGTCCCAGCAGATGCAGAAGCTCGAATCCGTGCTGGGCTGCGCGCTGTTCGAGCGCGTGGGCCGGCGCAAGAAGCTGACCGTGGAGGGCGTGCGGCTGCTGGAATACGCGCGGCGCATGGTCGGCCTCAACGACGAGGCCTACCGCGTCATCACCCAGCAGGCGGCCACCCAGCCCGTGAAGATCGGCGCCTGCGCCGACGCCGTGGACACCCTGCTGCCCGCCTACCTGGAGATCTGCGCTGAGAACTTCCCCAACCTGAGCATCGACATCCAGGTCGGCCGCAGCCGCTGGCTCGCGTCGGCGCTGCGCAAGGGCGACATCGACCTGATGCTGGACATCACCCCGCACCCCGAGTTCGCGCACACGGTGCTGCGCACCTCGCCCGTGGCCTGGATCGCCGGAGCGCGCTACCACCCGCAGGCCGGCGCCTCGGTGCCGCTGATCCTGATGGAGGCGGCCTGCCCTTTCCGCAGCAGCATGGTGCAGGCGCTGACCGAGGCCGGCATCCCCTGGCACGCGGCCTTCGAGACATCGACCCTGGCCGGCGTGCGCGCCGCGCTGCGCGCGGGGCTGGGCGTCACGGCGCGCGCCGTGGAGATGCTGGCGCCCGACCTGCGCGTGCTCGACCCGCAGGCCCGCCTGCCGGCGCTGCCGCCGATCAGCTTCTGCCTGTACTGGCGCGCCGACGCCAGCCATGAAAGCGCGATGAAGGTCCGCCATCTCATTGCACCCCATTAGGGCTGCTGCATCCCGGCTTCGATGATGATCCGGCCCCAGTCCCTGGTGTCGCGTGCCTGCAGGTGCAGCAAGTGCTCGGGCGAGACCGGCGTGGGCACCAGGCCCTTCTTGACGAGGAAGTCCTGCCCCGCGGGCGATTCCAGCGCCTCGCCGATCCAGCGCGACAACGCGGCCGACACGGGCTGCGGCGTGGTGGCCCTGGCGCTCCAGATCGCGATCCAGGAGCTGACGTCGAAGTCGGGATAGCCCAGCTCGGCCACGGTGGGCACGTCCGGCAGGCTGGCGATGCGCTTGCTGCTCGACAGCGCGAGCGCCCGCACCGTGCCGGCCTTGATCTGCGGCAGCGCCGTCAGCATGTCGCAGAAGTAGTAGTCGAACTGGCCGCCGATCAGGTCCGTCATGGCCTGGGCGCTGCTCTTGTAGGGCACGTTCACCGCGTTGATCCTGGTGAGCTGCTTGAAGCGCTCGCCCGCGATGCGCCCGCCCACGTTGGCGCTGGCGAACGACAGGGTCTGTCCGTCCTTGCGGGCCCAGGCCAGGAAGTCCGCGGCCGTGGTCTGCGCGATGCGCTTGGGGTTGACCAGCATTGCGTACGGCGTATTGGCCATGGTGGCCAGCGGCGTGAAGTCCTTGTCCGGGTCGTAGGCCAGCTTCTTGTATATCGTGGCGTTGGCCGCATGGGTGGACGAGCCCGACACCAGCAGGTTGTAGGCATCGGTCGGCGCGCGCACCACGGCCTCGGCCGCGATGTTGCCGTCCGCGCCGGGGCGGTTCTCCACGATCACCGGCTTGCCGCCGCGCTGGGCGATGGCGTCGCCCACGTAGCGCGCAATGGCGTCCGACGCGCCGCCCGCCCCATAGGCGACGATGATGCGCACCTGCTTGTCGAGCCTGAAGTCTGCGGCGCCCGCGCCCTGGGCCAGGGCGGGCAGGCCCGCCGCCATGCCCAACCCCATGGCGCCCGCGCTGCGCAGCAGTTCGCGGCGTGACAACCGGGACTCGTGATTCAGTATCTGCATGGTCTGTCTCCTTGGTATCGCTATGGAAAGACGCTCAGGGCGCCAGGTCTTCGGGGCAATCGATCTCCATGTCCAGCAGCATCTGCGCGTAGCACTTGCCCAGCGGGTCCGAGCGCAGGCTGCACGAGCCGCCGCCGCCCAGCGCGCGGCGCAGCACGAAGTTGAAGGCGCCCAGGCCCGGCAGCTCGTAGCGCTGCACCGGCCCCTGCACCAGGTGGGCGAAGTACTGAAGCACCCGCTCGGCGGTGAGCTGCCCGCGCAGCACCGGCAGCCATTTCGGATCGCGGGCCATCAGGCCGATGTTGGCGTCGTCGCCCTTGTCGCCGCTGCGGCCGTGTGCGATGCGGCCCAGCGCGATGCGCACCGTGGGGCCGCTGGCAGCGGCGCCTGCGGCCGTGGCCTCGGGCGGATTGGGCGCGGCCGGCGCCGCCGCGGCATCGGCCGCTTCGACCGCCGCCGGCGCTTCGTCCGGCGCGGCCTGCACCTGCACCGCAACCGCCGCCTTGGGCAGCAGGAACGAGGCGGTGCGGATGATGCTCTGCACGTCGGAGCGGCCGCCGAAATGGCTGCGCGTGCCCGGCCCCATCGAGGTGCCGGCGGAAGAGGCCTCTTTCTGCAGGAAGGCCAGCGCGCGCCTGTCGCGGTGCCGGGCGGCGATGCGCAGCACGATCTCGCGGCTGTCGGCCACGCGCCGGTGCGGTCCGTACATGGATTCGGCGCCCAGCAGCTCGACCAGGGTGTCCTCGTAGTCGGCGAAGCCCGCCGCCTGCATCTGCCGGCGCGTGCGTGCCAGCAGCGCGTCGGCCGTGCGCTGCGCCTTGGCCAGCGCGCGCTGGCCGCGGATGGCCATCATGATGGCGATGTGCCAGCCCTGCTGGTAGGTGGCCGTGACCTTGTAGCGGCCGCCGGGCGCGCGGCCGCGCGCACCCTGCACGCGTACGCGCCCTCCGTCCAGGTCGGTGATCGCGACCTGCGTGAAGTCGCACACCACGTCGGGCAGCTCGTAGGCCGCGGGGTCGCCGATCTCGTACAGCAGCTGCTCGCCCACCGTCTGCCGCGTGACCAGCCCGCCCGCGCCCTCGGGCTGCGACAGCTCGAAGCTGCCGTCGGCCTGCAGCCGCACCAGCGGGTAGCCGATGTCGGCCCAGTCGGGCACCTGCTCCCAGTCGGTGAACAGGCCGCCCGTGGCCTGCGCGCCGCATTCCACCAGATGGCCCGCGAGGCTGGCCTGGGCGAGCCGGTCGTAGTCCGTCATGCGCCAGCCGAACTCATGGATGGCGATGCCCAGCAGCGAGGCGCTGTCCACGCAGCGGCCCGTGACCACGATGTCGGCGCCCGCAGCCAGCGCCTGCGCGACGGGCGCCGCGCCCAGGTAGGCGTTGGCCGACATCAATGCGGGCAGGTCCGCCGTGGCCTCGTCGCCCCAGGGCTCGAACCGGGGCTGCAGGTCCAGCACGTCGTCGCCGGTGACGATGGCCACCTTCAGGTCCACGCCCTGCTCGCGCGCCAGCGCCAGGATGGCGTCGCGGCAGCCCGCGGGGTTCAGGCCGCCGGCGT
Organism: Alicycliphilus denitrificans K601; assembly: GCF_000204645.1. NCBI lineage: Bacteria > Pseudomonadati > Pseudomonadota > Betaproteobacteria > Burkholderiales > Comamonadaceae > Alicycliphilus > Alicycliphilus denitrificans. The sequence continues at coordinate 16,437 of NC_015422.1, forward strand.
TGGAGACCAGGCGCACGCCCTTGGCCTTGATCTCGCGCAGGTGCGGTCCGACGGCGGCGGTGACGAAGTCCGTCGCGTAGCCCAGCTCCGGCGCGCGCAGCCGGGCGCGCTGCAGGATGGACATGGTGGTCTCGGCCAGATAGTCGAACACCAGGTACTGCAGCCCGGGCTGGCGCAGCAGCTGCGGCACGGCGATCTGCGAGTCGCCCCAGAAGCCGGAGGCGCCTCCGATCAGAACGGTTTGATTCATGGCGTCTCCTTCTCCTCTTCACTGTCCACTTCCAGGACGGCCTGGCCGGCGTCGAGCTGCTGGCCCTCGCCCACGTGCAGCCGCGCGATGCGGCCCGCGCAGGGCGCGGCCAGCGGCATTTCCATCTTCATGGACTCGATGACGACCAGCGGATCGCCCTGCGCCACGCTCTGCCCCTCGCCTGCGAGCACCGCGATCACGCGGCCGCTCATGGGCGCGCGCAGCAGGCCGCTGCCCTGCCGGGCGCCGGCGGCCTCGAAGCGCTCGACGCGCTCGAAGACGAAGGCGTCGGCGCCGTCCTGCACCCACAGCCGGCCCGCGGCCTCCTGCCAGCACGCCAGCTCGCGGTAGATGCCGTCGATGGCCAGCCCCAGGCGGGCGCCGCCTGCCTCGTCGTGCCAGCGCAGATGGGCTATCTGCCAACTGGATGCCTGCGCATCCTCGGCTGCTGCCTTGCCCGGCGCACGTTCGCTGCACTGCAGCACCAGGCCCGCGGCACCGGACGCCAGCGTGCATTGCACGGCCTTGCCGTCGGCGCCGGCGGTGGCGTCGCGCAGCCACAGCGAGCGCCCGCCCAGGCGCTCCGCCGGCCCGGCCATGGCGGTCTTCACCGCGCCGCCCAGCACCAGCGCCGCCGCGGCCAGCGCGTGCGCCGAGGGCGCGCGCCGCCAGAACGGCTGCTGCAGGTCCTCTTGCGCCAGGAAGTCCGTGGTCACCTGGCCTTGCGCGAAGCGCGGGTGCCGCAGGCAGCGCGCCAGGAACCCCAGGTTGGTGCGCACGCCCAGCGCCGTGGTGCGCTCGCAGGCGCGCGCCAGCTGGGCGATGCAGGCCTCACGGCTCTCGCCCCAGGCCATGAGCTTGGCGACCATCGAGTCGTAGAACGGGCTGATCGCCATGCCGCTCGCCAGCGCGCTGTCGGTGCGGATGCCGGCGGGCGCTTGCCACTCGCCCACGGTGCCCACCTGCGGCAAAAATCCGGCCCAGGGGTCTTCGGCGCACAGGCGCAGCTCGATCGCGTGGCCCTTGAGCCGTACGTCCTGCTGGCCGAAGGTCAGGGCCTCGCCCTGGGCCACGCGGATCTGCTGCTCCACCAGGTCCAGCCCCGTGACCAGCTCGGTCACGCCGTGCTCCACCTGCAGGCGGGTGTTCATCTCCATGAAGTAGAAGCGCTTCTGGTCGTCGAGCAGAAACTCCAGCGTGCCCACGCCGGTGTAGCCGATGGCCTCGCAGGCCTGGCGCGCCACCTGGCCCATGGCCTCGCGCAGTGGGGCATCGACCGCGGGCGAAGGCGCCTCCTCGATCAGCTTCTGGAAGCGCCGCTGCGTGGAGCAATCGCGCTCGCCCAGGTGCAGGCAGCGGCCGTGCTCGTCGCACAGCACCTGCACCTCGATGTGGCGGCCACGCTCGATCGCGCGCTCGATGATGATCTCGCCGGAGCCGAAGGCGCCCGCCGCCTCGGACTGCGCCTGGCGGAACATCTCGGCCAGGTCGCCCGCCTCGCGCACCACGCGCATGCCGCGCCCGCCGCCACCGGCCGCGGCCTTGAGGATGACCGGAAAGCCGATGCGCCGCGCCGCCGCGGCGATCTGCTCCTGCGTGGCGCAGCCCTGCTCGCCCGGCACCGTGGGCACGCCCGCGGCCTGCATGGCCTGCTTGGCCTGGGCCTTGTTGCCCATCAGCGCGATCACCCGCGCCGAGGGGCCGACGAAGACCAGGCCCGCATCGGCCACGGCCTGCGCGAACTCGGCGTTCTCGGACAGAAAGCCGTAGCCCGGGTGGATGGCCTGGGCGCCGGTGCGGCGGCAGGCCTCGATCAGCGCGGCGCCGTTGCGGTAGCTCTGGTCGGCCGGCGTGGGGCCTATGTGCACGGCCATGTCCGCCGCGCGCACGTGCGGGCCGTGCGCGTCGGCGTCGGAATACACGGCCACCGTGCGCAGGCCCATGCGCCGCGCAGTGCGCAGAATGCGCAGGGCGATCTCGCCCCGGTTGGCCACGAGCAGCGTGTCGAAACGCATCGTGCGTCCTCCCCGCTCAGGCCCGCTTGGGCAAAATACCCATGTGCTTGCAGATGATGGTCAGCATGATCTCGTCGGCCCCGCCGCCGATCGAGATCAGGCGCAGGTCGCGCCAGGCGCGCGAGACCTTGTTCTCCCAGGTGAAGCCCATGCCGCCCCAGTACTGCAGGCACGAGTCCGTCACCTCGCGGCACAGGCGCCCGGCCTTCAGTTTCGCCATCGAGGCCAGCTCGGTCATGTCGCCGCCACCCATGTGCACCTGAGCCGCGCGGTAGATCAGCGAGCGCAGCATCTCCACCTCGGTCTTGAGCTCGGCCAGGCGAAAGTGCACCGCCTGGTTGTCGAGGATGGAGCGGCCGAAGGCCTTGCGCTGGCGCGTGTACGCGATGGTCTCGTCGATGACGTTGGACAGCGCCGTCACGCGCCGCGTCGCGCCGCTCAGGCGCTCTTCCTGGAACTGGCGCATCTGGTAGGTGAAGCCCTTGCCCTCCTCGCCGATGCGGTAGCGCTGCGGCACGCGCACCTCGTCGAAGAAGACCTGCGCGGTGTCGGACGCCCACATGCCCACCTTCTTGATCTTCTGCATGCTGATGCCGGGGCGCAGCTTGCCGTTCTCGCGCAGCGGCAGGCAGATGAGCGACTTGTTGCGGTGCACGTCGCCCTCGCTAGTGTTGGCCAGCAGGCACATCCAGTCGGCCTGCGTGCCGTTGGTGATCCACATCTTGGAGCCGTTGATGACGTAGTCGTCGCCGTCCTTGCGCGCCGTGGTCTTGAGCGATGCCACGTCCGAGCCCGCGCCCGATTCGGAGACGCCCAGGCACACCACCATGTCGCCCGCCACCGTGGGTTTGAGGAACAACTCGCGCAGCTCGTCCGAGCCGAAATGCGTGAGCGCCGGCGTCGCCATGTCGGTCTGCACCGCGATGGCCATGCCCACGCCGCCCGAGCTGATGCCGCCGATGGCCTCGCAGAAGGCGATCTCGTAGCTGTAGTCCAGCCCCATGCCGCCAAACTCCACGGGCTTGTTCACGCCCAGGAAGCCGGCCGAGCCCAGCTTCTTGAACACCTCGTGCGCGGGGAAGATCTCGGCCGCCTCCCACTCGTCCACGTGCGGCTCGATCTCGCGCTCGATCAGCTTGCGCACGCTGTCCTGCAGGGCGATATGGTCGGAAGTCATCATGATCTGGTCTCCTTTGAAAAAATGTGAGCTGCCAGCGCCCTTCATCCCTTGTTTCTGGAATGAAAAGTGCCTGAAAACCTTTAGTGACAAGCGCTGGCAGCTCTCTTTTTTGAGCCGCCGCGCCGCACCCGCTACAGGCGCGCCACGCCGAACTGCATGGGCTGCACCGCGCGCTCGCGGGCGTCAAAGGCAGTGGCCAGCGCCATGCCCAGCCAGGCGCGGGTCTCGCGCGGGTCGATCACCCCATCGTCCAGCAGCAGGCTGCTGGTGTGGATGGCGCTGGACTGCGACTCGAAGGTATGGACGATGGCCCGGCTCTCGGCCGCCAGCGCCTGTTCGTCGACATCCTTGCCGCCGCGCCGGGCGGCGTTCTCGGCCACGGTGCGCATGGTCATCGCGGCCTGCTCGCCGCCCATCACCGCCGTCCTGGCGTTGGGCCAGGAGAACAGCAGGTCGGGCTTGAAGGCGCGCCCGCACATGCCGTAGTTGCCCGCGCCGTACGAGGCGCCGCACAGCACCGTGAAGCGCGGCACCGGCGCGTTCGACAGCGCCTGGATGAGCTTGGCGCCGTGCTTGATCATGCCGGCCTCCTCGTGCCTGCGCCCCACCATGAAGCCGGTGATGTTCTGCAGGAAGACCAGCGGCCGGCCCAGCTGCACGCACAGCTGGATGAACTGCGCCGCCTTGTTGGAGCCGTCGCTGTCCAGCGGGCCGTTGTTGGTCAGGATGCCCACCGCATGCCCCTCGATGGCCGCGTAGCCGCACACCGTGGCCGGGCCGAACCGCTCCTTGAACGCGTGGAACTCCGAGCCGTCCACCAGCCGCGCGATCACCTCGCGCATGTCCACGGGCGTGCGCATGTCGGCGGGCATGATGGCGAGCAGCTCGTCGGCGTCGTGCAGCGGGGGCGCCGCCTGCGGCGCGGGCGCGCCATGCCAGCCGATGCGCTGCATGATCTCGCGCACGCGCATGATGCCGTCCAGGTCGTTGTCGGCCACGTAGTCGGCCAGGCCCGACACGGCGGCGTGCATGTCGGCGCCGCCCAGCTCCTCGTCGCTCGCCTCCTCGCCGGTGGCGGCCTTGAGCAGCGACGGCCCGGCCAGGTAGGCATGGGCCTGGCCGCGCACCATCACCACGTAGTCCGACAGGCCCGGCAGGTAGGCACCGCCGGCCGCCGACGAGCCGTGGATCAGCGCCACCACCGGCAGCCCCGCGGCCGACAGCCGCGCCAGGCTGTAGAACATGCCGCCGCCCACGACGAAGCGCTCGACCCGGTACTTGCGCAGGTTGCCGCCCGCGCTCTCCACCAGCTGCACGAAGGGCAGCTTCTGGGCCAGCGCAATCTCCTGCGCACGGATGAGCTTCTGCCCCGTGAGCGCCTGCATCGCGCCGGCGCTGATGCCCGAATCGTTGACCGCCACCATGCAGCGCACGCCGCTGATGTGGCCTATGCCCACGATCAGCGCGCTGCCGGGCACGCTGGTCGCCGGGTTGGGATCCTCCAGGCCGCAGTAGCCCGACAACGTCATCAGCTCATAGAAGGGCCTGTCGGCATCGAGCAGATGCGCGAGCCGCTCGCGCGGCAGCAGCTTGCCCTGCGCATGGAAATGCCGGGCCGAGCGCGCGGAGCGCTCCACCGCCCGCTGCTCCAGCCGTCTCACCTCGTCGATGCGTTCGAGCATGTGCGCGCGGTTGCGCTGCGCGCCGCCCGATGCCTGACCGGTGCCGGTCTTCTCTGCCATCGTTGCGTCTCCTGTGCTGAAGTGAGGCCCATCATGGCGAACGACGCGGCAGGTTTCCAACAATAACTTTGCCGCCCATCCACAAGAAACTCTTATGAATGAGGACTGCGCTCAAAGGGTCTCGCGGCGATCGAAGCCCGCGGGCAGGCCGGACAGCTGCGCCGCGTCCGCCTCCTGCACGTCCACGCGCTCCACGCGCGCAGCGGGCGGGCCCGCGCGGGCCCAGTCGATGAGCACCTGCACGGCCGGGGCGGGGCCGGCGGCCAGGGCCTCCACGCTGCCGTCGCTGCGGTTGCGCACCCAGCCCCGCACGCCCAGGCGCCGGGCGGCCTCGATCATGGACTGGCGGTAGTACACGCCCTGCACCCGTCCATGGATGTGCAGGTGCCGGGCAATGGTGGCATTGGCTTGGGACATGGCACTGCACTGTAGAGCGTTGGTGGCATGCTCTCCCCCATGCACGCACCGCGCAAGGCACTGCCCGCCATCGACCCGGACCGCTGCACCGGCTGCGGCTGGTGCGTGGCCGCCTGTCCGCCGCACGTGCTGTCGCTGCAGGTGCAGGGCATGGAGCGCTTCGGCGCCAAGCGCTCGGTGCTGCACGACGCGCCAGGCTGCACCGGCTGCGCGCTGTGTGCCCTGCGCTGCCCGTTCGACGCCATCCGCATGGTGCGCACCACGGCGCGCCGCGGCGAGCACGGCCAAGACATCGAGGCCAAAGTGGATTAAGGCGCTTGATTACCAAGCGCCTGCAGCTATCGATACGGGAGCATCGAGGGTTGTAGCAGCGGCTGCGCTACACTGCGCGCCATGCCGTTCCAGCCCGCACGCACCGCCAACCGCCCCGCCCCCATGGGCGCGTCGCCGGCCTGCGCGCGCGGCGTAGACGCACGAATGATTAGCACCATGACCACCGCGGCTGCCTAGCGCACGCGCAGGTGGCCGCACCGGCGGCCGCCTGGTGTCTCATTCCCCCTCCGAACGAAACCCAGCCCCGGCCGCTGGGTTTTTTTTCGGGCCTTCGCCGCCCTCGTTTGGAGAAAACCATGTTCCTAGAACCCCAGCCCAGCCTCTTGCCCGAAACGCGCGCCCACGCGCCGGCCACGCCCCCTGCCCTGCGTGTGGGCATGATCGGCATGGGCACCGTGGGCGCCGGCGTGTGGCGCGTGCTGCGGCGCAACCAGGCGCTGATCGCGGCGCGCGCGGGGCGGCCCATCGACATCGTCGCCGTGGCCGCGCGCACCCCCGCCCGGGCGGCGGCCGTGCTGGAGGGCGCGCCGGGCGTGCGCCTGCTGGCCGACCCCATGCGGCTGGCCACCGATCCCGGCGTGGACGTGGTGCTGGAGCTGGCCGGCGGCAGCGGCGCCGCGCGCGGCTGGGTGCTGGCCGCGCTGGCCCACGGCAAGCACGTGGTGACGGCCAACAAGGCCCTGCTGGCCGAGCATGGCGAGGAGCTGGCCACGGTGGCCGCGCGCCATGGCCGCACGCTGGCCTACGAGGCGGCCGTGGCCGGCGGCGTGCCCGTCGTCAAGGCGCTACGCGAGGGCCTGGCGGCCAACCGTATCCACGCGCTGGCGGGCGTGCTCAACGGCACCAGCAACTACATCCTCACGCGCATGCAGGCGGGCGGCCTGGACCTGGCCGCCGCGCTGGCCGAGGCCCAGGCCCTGGGCTACGCCGAGGCCGACCCGGCCCTCGACGTGGACGGCACCGACGCCGCCCACAAGCTCGCGCTGCTGGCCGCCAACGCCTTCGGCATGCCCGTGCGGCTGGACGCGGTGCACGTGGAGGGCCTGCGCGGCCTGCGGCAGGGCGACGTGGCGGCGGCCGCGCAGCTGGGCTATGCGGTCAGGCTGCTGGCCATCGCGCGCCGCGGCGCGGAAGGTGTTGAGCTGCGCGTGCATCCCGCCCTGGTGCCGGAGCGCCACGCGCTGGCGCGGCTTTCCGGCGCGGCCAACGGCCTGCTAGTGCAGGGCGATGCCGCCGGGGAAGCGTTCTACGGCGGCGCGGGCGCAGGCGGCGAACCCACGGCCTCGGCCGTGCTGGCCGACCTGGTGGACCTGGCGCGGCTGCCCGCGGGCGCCCACGCGCGCGCCGGCGTGCCCACGCTGGGCGTGCACAGCCGCGCGGCGGAGCAGCCCGCGCCGCTGCCCATGGCGCAGGTGCGCACGCGCCATTTCCTGCGCCTGCTGCCGGGCCCGGCGCTGAACGAGGCCGAGGCGCTGCGCCTGCTGGCGCGCGCGGGCCTGTCCGTGCAGCGCCGCGCCTGGGGCCCGGCGCCGGAGGGCGGCGCGGCGCCCACGCTGCTGCTGCTCACCGCACCCGCCCCGGACGCCGTGGCCGCGCACGCGGCCGCGCGGCTGCACGAGCGCACCGGCGCCATAGTGCGGCGGCTGCGGGTGGAGGACTTCAGTTCTCCGGAATATGCATGAAATCGGCCTCTAGCGCCCTATTCATGAGCGCAAGCAGCTATTTTTCATATAGCAATAGAACCCGCAGGCCGGCGGTCCGTGGCCCGCGATCGGCTACCATTGCTGGATGAAAAAACAGTGGCACCCAAGCCGCCGTTGACGTCACCCCATCCTCCATCCATGTCCACGCAGCCATGGGCCGGCCAGGCCCTGCAATCGTTCGAGGCGGTAGTGCAGTCCACCGCCGGCTTTCGCGTGCGCGAGGGCCAGCGGCGCATGGCCGAGCAGGTGGCGCAGACCTTCGCCCAGGCGCAGCTGGGCAAGCTGGAGGACGAGGACTCCCAGCCCCGGCGCGCCATCGCCGTGGTGCAGGCCGGCACGGGCGTGGGCAAGTCGCTGGCCTACAGCGTGCCGGCCATCGCCATGGCGCTGGCGCGCGGCACGCGCGTGCTGATCTCCACGGCCACGGTGGCGCTGCAGGAGCAGCTGGTGCACAAGGACCTGCCGGCGCTCGCCGCGCGCATGGAGCAGCCCTTCCAGTTCGCGCTGGCCAAGGGGCGCGGGCGCTACGTGTGCAAGCTCAAGCTGGAGCGCCTGGCCGGCGGCGCCGCGGGCGGCGAGGATGGGGTGCCCGACGACGACCTGTTCCCCGAAGAGGCCGCGGCGCAGCGACAGCGGCCGCGCCACGACGCCGAGGCGCGCATGCGCTTCTACGCCAGCATGGCCGACGCGCTGGCCACGGGCGGCTGGGACGGCGACCGCGACACCCTGGACAGCCCGCCCGAGCCGGAGGCCTGGAGCCCGGTGGCGGCCGAGGCGAGCTCGTGCACCGGCAAGCATTGCCCGCTGTTCAGCCAGTGCACCTACTACGAGCGGCGCAAGGCCCTGGTGGCGGCGCAGGTCATCGTGGCCAACCACGACCTGCTGCTGTCGTCGCTGGGCGCGCGGCTGCTGCCCGAGCTCGACAACTGCCTGCTCGTGATCGATGAGGCGCACCACCTGCCCGCCACGGCGCTGCAGCAATTCGCCTGCGAGGCCGACCTCTCGCGCCTGACCTGGATCGACAAGCTCGCCAGTCGCGCGCTGCGCATAGGCCAGCTGGTGGAGGTGGAGGAGATCGCCGACATCCCCAACCATGCCGCGCGCCTGCGCGCCGCGCTGCAGGACGCGGCGCGGCTGGTCATGGACCTGTACGGCGAACAGCTGCGCGCTCCCTTGCCGGGCCGCCGGCAGTTCAGCGCCTCCATGCCCACGCGAGCCCGCGTGCAGGGCGGCGTGCTGCCCGAGGCGCTCGCCGAGCCCTTCTCCCAGGCCGCGCACCATGCCGGGGGCTTTCTGGATGCCCTGCGCGCCATTGCCAAGGCGCTGCGCGGCGAGATGCGCGACAAGCCAGACGAGGCACGGCGCCTGTCGCAGCTGTACGCGCAGATCGGCGCGCTGGCACCGCGGCTGGAAGGCGTGCACGCCGCGGCCCAGCTGCTGCTGCAGGACGCGCCCGACGGGGCGGTGCCCGCCGCGAAGTGGTTCACGCTGGAGACCGACGGCGACTTCATCGTCGTGCGCGCGCACGCCAGCCCCGTGCTGCCCGGGTCCACGCTGCAGAACCACCTGTGGTCGGCCGTGCGCGGGGCGGTGCTCACATCGGCCACGCTCACGGGCTGCGGGCAGTTCGACTTCTTCCTGCGCGAAGCCGGCCTGTGGGGCGACGATGCCGTGACCACGCTGGCCGTGCCCAGCCCCTTCGACTACGCGCTGCAGGGCACGCTGGTGGCCACCGAGACCCGGGCCGAGCCGCGCGACGCCCAGGCCTTCACGGCCGAGATGGTGGACGCCCTGCTGTCCGACCTGGCCCTGGTCGAGGCCGGCGCGCTGGTGCTGTTCACCTCGCGCGAGCAGATGCGCCAGGCCGTGGACCTGCTGCCCACCGCCATGCGCGGCGCCGTGCTGGTGCAGAACACCCTGCCCCGCCCGCAGCTGCTGGCGCGCCACCGCGAGCGCGTGGCCGACGGCCTGCCCTCCATCATCTTCGGCATGCAGTCCTTCGGCGAGGGGCTGGACCTGCCCGGGCGCCTGTGCGAGTCGCTCTTCATCACCAAGCTGCCCTTCGCCCCGCCCGACGACCCCGTGGGCGAGGCGCGCGCCGAATGGCTGCGCGGCGCGGGGCGCGACCCGTTCAGCGAGCTCGTGGTGCCCGCCACCGCCATACGCCTGGCGCAATGGGTGGGCCGCGCGATACGCACCGAGGAAGACCGCGCCCACGTGTACTGCTACGACAAGCGCCTGGTGCGCACGGGCTACGGCCAGCGCCTGCTGGCAGGCCTGCCGCCGTTCGCGCTGCAGCGGCGCGCGGCATAGACAATCCACGCCATGCCCTCCCCCATCGCCGTCATCGACTTCGAGACCACCGGCATGACCCCGGCCCAGGGCGCGCGCGCCACCGAGGTGGCCATCGTGCTCATGGAGGGCGAGCGCGTCGTGGACCGCTTTGCCAGCCTGATGAAGACGGGCGTGTGGATACCGCCCTTCATCACCCGGCTCACGGGCATCACCAACGCCATGGTGGATGCCGCGCCCGCGGCCGAGTCGGTGATGCGCGAGGCCGCGCGCTTCGTGGGCGACGCGCCCATGGTGGCGCACAACGCGGCATTCGACAGCAGGTTCTGGCAGTCCGAGCTGCGGCATGCGGGCCTGGACGCGCCCCACCCGTTCGCCTGCACGGTGCTGCTGTCGCGCCGCATCTACCCGGACGCGCCCAGCCACAGCCTGGGCCGGTTGACCGACCACCTGGGCCTGCCGCGCACGGGCCGCGCCCACCGCGCGCTGGCCGACGCCGAGATGGCCGCCGCGCTGCTCGCGCGCATGCAGCACGAGCTGTGTCGGCGCTTCGGCCTGGACTGGCCCGATCACGCGCTGCTCATGCGGCTGCAGCGCTGCGCGCGCCAGTCCATGGGCCGGATGCTGCTGGAGCAGCGCCAGATCGCCAACGCAAGCGGCTGACCGCAGCCCCTGGCGCATGCCGGTCTTTTGCGCACCGCGCGGCAGTGGCTGCTACGCTTGGGCGCCATGCGCAGCCTCGCACTCCCCGCCCTGATGCTCGCGGCCGGCCTGCTGGCGGCCGGCTGCGGCACGGCGCCGCACGGCGCGCCGCGCGCCAGCGCCTACCCCCGCCTGTCGTCCGAGCAGTCGAGCGACATCGCCATCCACGCGCTGGGGCTGGTGGGCACGCCCTACCGCTATGGCGGCAACACGCCCGACGGCGGCTTCGACTGCAGCGGCCTGATCGGCTACGTGTACGGCAGCCGCGCCGGCGTGGCGCCGCCGCGCACGGTGGCCCTGCTGAGCGGCTTCGGCGAGCCGGTGGATGAGGACGAGCTGCGCACCGGCGACCTGGTGGTGTTCGGCGGCAGCCGGCCCACGCATGCGGGCATCTACGTGGGCGGGGGGCGCTTCGTGCACGCGCCATCGACGGGCGGCACGGTGCGGCTGGACCACCTGCAGTCGCGCTACTGGGCGCAACAGCACGCGAGCTTCAGGCGGCCCTGAAGCCGCCCGGATGTGCCAAAGGGGAAAATGGCGGGATCATGACCCTGACCGACCGACCCCACCCCACGCCCTCCACGCACGACACCACGCGCATCGACGACCTGCGCATCAAGGCCGTGCGCCCCCTGATCACGCCCGCCATCCTCGAGGAATGGCTGCCCGCGTCCGATGCCGCGCAGGCGCTGGTGGAGGAGAGCCGCCTGCAGATCTCGCGCGTGCTGCACGGGCAGGACGACCGGCTCATCGTCGTCGTCGGCCCCTGCTCCATCCACGACCACGACCAGGCCATGGAGTACGCGCGGCAGCTTTTGGCCCAGGCCCGCGCGCTGGCGCAGGACCTGCTGATCGTGATGCGCGTGTACTTCGAGAAGCCCCGCACCACCGTGGGCTGGAAGGGCTACATCAACGACCCGCACCTGGACGGCAGCTTCGCCATCAACGAGGGCCTGGAGCGCGCCCGCGCGCTGCTGCTCGACATCCTGGCGCTGGGCCTGCCCGTGGGCACGGAGTTCCTGGACCTGCTCTCCCCGCAGTTCATCAGCGACCTGGTGAGCTGGGGCGCCATCGGCGCGCGCACCACCGAGAGCCAGAGCCACCGCCAGCTCGCCAGCGGCCTGTCCTGCCCCGTGGGCTTCAAGAACGGCACCGACGGCGGCGTGAAGGTGGCGGCCGACGCCATCCAGGCCGCGCAGGCGCCGCACGCCTTCATGGGCATGACCAAGATGGGCCAGGCCGCCATCTTCGAGACGCGCGGCAACCGCGACTGCCACGTGATCCTGCGCGGCGGCAAGGCCCCCAACTACGGCGCGGCCGACGTGCAGGCCGCCTGCGATCTGCTGGAGAAGGCCGGCCAGCGCGCGCAGGTGATGATCGACCTGTCGCACGCCAACAGCAGCAAGCAGCACGCGCGCCAGATCACCGTGGCGGCCGAGGTGGCCCGGCAGATCGCCGCGGGCGACGCCCGCATCACCGGCGTGATGATCGAAAGCCACCTGGAGGAAGGCCGCCAGGACATCGTCCCCGGCCAGGCCCTGCGCCACGGCGTTTCGGTGACGGACGCCTGCATTAGCTTCGCACAGACGGTGCCGGTGCTGGAGCAGCTCGCGGCCGCCGTGCGCGCGCGGCGGGCCGCTGCTTCCTGATTGATAGCTGCTTGGGCTTGATGGATGGGCGTTGGATGCGAATTTTCCTGAGATCCTTTAGCACACGGCCGAGGGTGTATTCCGGAGCCGACATGGATTTCCCCACCATGATGTAACATTACGTAAAAATAATCTCGCTTGCTCGCCCTCGCGGCGTGAGGAGCCCCATGCCGTGCCACTGAACCGTCCTGCCCCGTCGCGTGAAGACCCTGCCGTTGCCGCAGGTGACGCAGCGCCCTCAGAGCCTGTTCAAAGTCTTTTCATGGAGCCCGCATGGCAGCAAACCGTCACGATCTAGGCGCCCGCCGCAGCCCATGCTGGCGGCCTGGGCAAGGGGGGCAACGACGAGCGTGGCGGTTTGCTGCCATGCCCGAAGGGTTGCCTCGCTTGAAGCCCGTCTGCGGCGTTGCAAATCCTCGCCGGGCCACCAGCCCGGCTGCGGTGTGCGCCTTGCAGCCGAGCCCCCAGCGAGACAACGGGCTCCATGAAAAGACTTTGAACAGGCTCTGAAGAGAAAGAGCATGGCCGCAGGCTCGCGTTTCTTGCACCCGCCCCCCGGCACCGGCCGGCGCATGACACCGGGCCCCGCCGCATGACCGACATCAGCGCCATCGAGCTCATGGAGCGGCAGACGCAGGAAGAGGCTCTGGCCCACGCGCACCTGCTGCGCGTGCAGCAGCGCATCGCCGACCTGCAGCAGCCCCTGGAGCAGGTGCTGGAGCAGGCGGCGCGCGCCGCCTGCGAGATCACAGGGGCGGCGGGGGCCGTGATCGCGCTGCGCGGGGAGGCGCCGCTGGACGTGCAGGCCCGCGCGGGCGAAGCGCCCCGGCCCCCGCCAGAGGCCGCCGAGGCGCTGTGGCGGCGCCTGGAGCAGCTGCCGGGCGAGGCCGGCGACATGTCCGCCGACCATGTGCAGGACACGGAGGAAGGCGCGCCGGCCCGCCACTTCGTCGCCATGCCGCTGCGCACGGGCCCGCTGCTGGCCGGCATGCTGCAGGTGATCGCGGCGCCGGGCCAGGGCTTCGCGCCGCGCCACCTGGGGCACCTGCACGTGCTGGCCGAATCCCTGGGCGCGATGGTGCAGCTGCGCCGCGTGCACGGCCAGCTGTGCGCCTCCGAGCGGCAATACCGCAGCCTGTTTGCCGAGCACCCCCAGCCCATGTGGGTCTGCGAACGCGACAGCCTGCGCCTGCTGCTCGCCAACCACGCCATGGCGCGGCAGTACGGCTACGACGCGCACGAGCTGCCGGGCATGGACATGCGCATGCTCTGGGCGCCGGAACACCGGGACGAGGCTGACAGCGCCATGACCATGTGCTCCGACGAGCGGGCCGCCCGCTCCCCGGCGCTCGCGCCCACCGTCTGGCACCACATGCGCAAGGACGGCACGCGCATCGACATGGAGGTCTTCGTCGGCGACACGGAGTTCGACGGCCGCCCCGCATGGCAGATACTGGCCAACGACATCACCGAGCGCTACCGCATCGAGGAGGAGCTGGCGCGCCTGAACCGGGCCAAGCGCCTGCGCAGCGCCTGCAGCGAGACGCTGGTGCGCGCCACCAGCGAGTCCGACCTGCTGCACGCCGTGTGCCGCGCGGCCGTGGAGATCGGCGGCTACCGCATGGGCTGGGTGGGCATGGCGCGCAACGACTCGCGCAAGCGCATCGAGGTCGTGGCGCATGCCGGGGCCGCCCGGGAGTACCTGGAGCATATGCAATTGAGCTGGTCGCCGCAGGAGAATGGCGGCCAGGGCCCGGCCAGCGTGTGCCTGCGCAGCGGCCGCACGGTGATCGTGCGCGACGTGCAGGACAGCCCGGCCCTCAAGGGCTGGACCGAACGCATGGCCCGGCTCGGCCTGCATGCCGTGGTGTGCCTGCCGCTGCGCGACGCGCGGCGCACCTTCGGCCTGCTCACGCTGTCCGCGCCCCAGGTGCTACACGTGGGCCCGCAGGAGACGCAACTGCTCGAAGCCATGGCCGCGGACCTGGCCTTCGGCATCCAGAACCTGCGCGCCCGCGCTGAACAGCAGCGCCTGCAGGCCGCCATGGTGAAGGTGGCCACGGCCGTCTCGGCCGGCACGGGAGGGGCGTTCTTCGAGCGCCTTGCGCACCACATGGCCGACACGCTCTCGGCGCAGGTGGCCTGCGTGGTGCGGCTGCAGGCGCCCGTGCAGGGCGAGCCCCTGCAGGCTGTGACGCTGTCGCACGTCTGCGGCGGCGTGGCGCAACCCACGGGCGCATACGCGCTCGACGGCACGCCCAGCCAGGAGCTGCTGCGCCAGGGCCAGCTCGTGATCCGCGACCACCTCACGCAGCGCTATCCCCGCGATGCCGTGCTGGCGCGCGCCGGCGTGCGCAGCTACGTCGGCCGCCAGCTCGCCAGCAGCGACGGCACGCCCATGGGCATGGTCATGGTGATGTTCCGCGAGCCGCTGGCGCAGGTGGAGTTCGTCTGCAGCGCGCTGCAGATCTTCGCCGCGCGCGCGTCGGCCGAGCTGCAGCGCCAGATGGACGACGCGCGCATACGCCACCAGGCATCGCTGCTGGACAGGGCGCGCGACGCCATCATCGTGCGCGACCTGGAGCACCGCATAACCTTCTGGAACGAGGGGGCCGAGCGCATGTACGGCTGGAGCCGCGAGGAGGCGCTGGGGCGCTCCATGGCCAGCCTGCTGCACCACGACCCCGAGGACTTCCTGCACGCAACCGCCCAGGTGCTGCAGCACGGCGACTGGAGCGGCGAGATCGTGCAGCGCTCCCGCAATGGCCGCTCCATCGAGGTCGAAGGGCGCTGGACCCTGGTGCGCAACGACCAGGGCGAGCCCGAATCCATCCTGGCCATCGACTCCGACATCGGGCCGCGCAAGAGCCATGAGCGCGAGATCCAGCGCCTGGCGTTCTTCGACCCGCTCACCGGCCTGCCCAACCGCGCGCAGTTCATGCAACGCATGGGCCATGCCCTGGCCACGGCCCGGCGCCAGCACCAGGGCGGGGCGCTGCTGTTCATCGACCTGGACAACTTCAAGACCTTGAACGACACCCTGGGCCACGACCAGGGCGACCGGCTCCTGCAGCTGGTGGCCCAGCGGCTCTCCACCTGCGTGCGCAGCGTGGACACGGTGGCACGCCTGGGGGGCGACGAGTTCGTGGTCCTGCTGGAGCAGCTCACCGCCCACGCCGCCACCCTGGCCGAACACGCCAACAAGGTCGGCGAGAAGATCCTGAACGTGCTGTGCGTGCCCTATGCGCTGGCCGGCCACCAGTACCGCAGCACGCCCAGCATCGGCATCGCGCTGTTCGACGACACGCCGACCAGCATGGGCGATCTGCTCAAGCAGGCCGACCTGGCCATGTACCAGGCCAAGAACGCGGGGCGCAGCACGCTGCGCTTCTTCGACCCGGGCATGCAGCGGGCGGTGGACGAGCGCGCGACGCTGGAGGCGGACCTGCGCAACGCACTGTCGCAGCAGGAATTCACGCTGCACTACCAGCCCCAGGTGGACTCCCGCGGAGGGATCCTGGGCGTGGAGGCCCTGCTGCGCTGGACCCACCCTCAGCGCGGCATGGTCTCGCCCGCGCAATTCATCCCCGTGGCCGAAGAGACCGGCCTCATCCTGCCGCTGGGGCGCTGGGTGCTGCACAAGGCCTGCACCCTGCTCGCGGCCTGGCAGAAGTTCCCCGGCCTGGCGCACCTGACCATGGCGGTCAACGTGAGCTCGCGCCAGTTCCGCGACCCGGGCTTCGTGGGCGACGTAGCGCGCGTGCTGGCCGTCACCGGGGCGCCGTCGGCGCAGCTCAAGCTCGAACTGACGGAAAGCCTGCTGGTGGAGGACATGGTGTCCACCATCGCCACCATGGAGGCGCTGCGCGCCCACGGCGTGGGCTTCTCGCTGGACGACTTCGGCACGGGCTATTCATCGCTGGCCTATCTCAAGCGCATGCCGCTGGAGCAGCTCAAGATCGACCGCAGCTTCGTGCGCGACCTGCTCGCCGACGAGAACAACGCGGCCATCGTGCGCACCATCGTCGCCCTGGCGGCCAGCCTGGGCCTGAGCGTCATCGCCGAGGGCGTGGAGACCGACGAGCAGCGCAACTGGCTCACCCGCGCCGGCTGCACCGTCTACCAGGGCTATTTCTTCAACCGCCCGCTGTCCTCGGACCGGCTGGACGGTCTGCTGCGCTCCTATCTCGGCCCGCCCGGCGGGCTGGATTGATCTAGCATCAAAAGTGCCTCCAGTGCTTTCTGCAAAAGCGCTTCATGCTACTTTTTCTATAGTAATTCAGGCATCGTCGCTGCGCACGAACGATTCCAGCCCCTTGACCATGCGCGCGAGCTGCGGGCCGATCTCCTGCTCCAGCAGCTCGCGCGGGAACTTGCTGGCCGAGCCGCCCGCGTTGAAGGTGATCACGCGCCCGTCGGGCTGGCGGATGGCGGCGCCCACGCCGGCGATGTCGGTCTGCCAGTCGCGCACCACCACGGTGAAGCCGCGCGCCTGCCAGTGGGCGCAGCCGGCCTCGATGGCCTCGCGCAGCCGCGGCCAGCGCGCGGGCTCGGCCTGGCGGACCTCGGCCAGCAGCCGCTCGCGCTCGCGTGGCTCCATCACGGCCAGCAGCGCGTGGCCCATGGCCGTTTCCGCGACCGGGATGCGCGAGCCCAGGTCCAGCCCCAGCGACAGCGGCGCGCCCGAGCGGCAGTTCTCCACGTACAGCACCGACAGGCCATTGCGGATGCCCAGCGACACCGAAATGTCGTAGCGGTCCGCCAGGTCCTGCATGTAGGGCCGCGCGATGCGCCGCAGCTTGAGGTTGGACACCATGGTGATGCCCAGCGCCGCCACGCTGTCGCCCAGCGCGTACTTGCCGCTCTCGCGCGAATGGCGCAGGTAGCCCAGCACGCACAGCGTGTAGGCCAGGCGCACCACCGTGGGCTTGGGCAGGCCGGTGCGCGCGGCGATCTCGGCGTTGGCCAGCCACTTCTCGTCCATGTGGAAGCAGGCCAGCACGTCCAGCCCACGGGCCAGCGCGGTCACGAAGCGGCGGCTGTCCGCTCCCTCGTCGAAGTCGATTTGCCGGGTTCTGGCCATGATTTTCTCCAATTAATTTCTCTAAGCGGAATTATTTCATGAGTCAATAGATGAGGTTTTTTGAGGATTTCCCTATTAATTCAAAAACTCATCTGAGAGATACTGTCCATGCTTCCTGCAAAATTCTGTTTTGAATTCCGCAGAGAGAAACCATCCACCATACAGCTTCCCGTCCCGAGGCACTCCATGACCCGACCCCTCTTCTCCCGCCGCACCCTGGCCCTGCTGCTGGCCGCCGGTTTCGCCGCCGGCCCCGCCCTGGCGCAGGCCGACCGCTTCCCGAACCGCCCGATCAAGGTGCTGATCGGCTTCACGGCCGGCGGCTCGACCGACGTGCCGTTCCGCGTGCTCGCAGAGAACGCCTCCAAGATCCTGGGCCAGCCGGTCATCATCGAGAACAAGCCCGGCGCCGGCGGCGTGCTGCCCGCGCAGATGATGCAGAACACCCCCGCCGACGGCTACACGCTGGCGCAGATCCCGCTGCCGGTGTTCCGCCTGCCGTACACGCAGAAGATCAACTGGGACCCGGCCACCGACCTGCAGTACGTGATCGGCCTGGCCGGCTACGCCTTCGGCCTGGTGGTGCCCGCGGACTCGCCCATCAAGTCCATGCAGGACTACATCGCCTACGCCAAAACCCACCCCGGCAAGCTGAACTACGGCACGCCGGGCGCGCTGACCACGCTGCACCTGACAATGGAGAACATCGCCATGCAGGCGGGCGTGACGCTCAACCACATCCCCTTCAAGGGCAACTCCGAATCGCTGCAGGCGGTGCTGGGCGGGCACGTGATGTCGGTGGCCGACACGCCCGGCTGGGCGCCCTACGTGGAGCAGGGCAAGCTGCGCCTGCTGTCCACCTGGGGCGACAAGCGCTCGGCCAAGTTCCCGAACACGCCCACGCTCAAGGAGTCGGGCATCAACCTGGTGCAGACCTCGCCATTCGGCCTGGCCGCGCCCAAGGGCACGGATCCCAAGGTCGTGCAGGTGCTGCACGACGCGTTCAAGAAGGCCATGGAGATGCCCAACTACAAGGAATCCCTGGCCAAGTTCGACATGGACACCTACTACATGGACAGCGCCACCTACCGCCAGTACGCGCTGGACACGATGAAGACGGAGAAGGTCATCATCGACAAGCTCGGGCTGGGCAAGTAGGCGGCTGCCCTCAAGGCAGCGTCAGCGTCTCGACCTGCGCAAGAGCACGCGAGGCGCCGCCCAGGCGCGCGGCCAGGTGCTGCGCGCGCTTGAGGAGCAGGTGCGCGTCGTGCTCCCAGGTGAAGCCCATGCCGCCGTGCACCTGGATGGCAGTGCGCGTGGACTGCAGGGCGCCGTCGATGGCCGTGTACTCGGCCACGGCGCAGGCGAAGCGGGCGTCCGGCAAACCGCCATCGAGCGCGGCCGTGGCGTAGAGCACGGCCAGGCGGGCGTTGTCCACGCCCATCCAGGCATTGGCCAGCTGGTGCTTGAGGGCCTGGTAACTGCCGATGGGTTTTCCGAACTGCACGCGTTCCTTCGCATGGGCGCTGGCCATGTCGAGCGCCGCTTGACCTACGCCCACCAGCTCGGCCGCCAGCATCAGCCGGTGGGCGGCGCGGGCATGCATGCGCTGCCGCGCCGGAACGTCCAGCGTGTGCCACTGCAGCGGCATCCGGGCTGCGGCGCCCTGGCGCAGCGTGGGGTCCAGCGCCGGCGCAGCGGCCACTTGCGCGGCGTCCACCAGGGCGATCCGCAGTGGCGCCGCGCCATCGTGCCAGCCGCGCACCACGACGATGTCGCTGCACTGGCCCGCATGGTCCCACCAGGCGTCGGTGTCGGCCACGCAGTGCAGGGCGCGCGTGCCGGCCGTGGCGGCCTGCGCCGCGTCGCGCAGCACGGAGGGCGCGTCGTTGGGCGCGGCTTTGAACCACAGCGCGAGCAGCACGGCGCTGCTGGCCCAGGGTAGGTTCAGCAGCTGGCGGCCCGCTTCCTCGGCCACCAGACTGGCTTCTGTCAGCCCCAGTTCCAGGCCGCCGTGCGCTTCGGGCAGCAGCAGGGCCATCCAGCCCATGGCCGCCATTTCCTTCCACAGCCGCTGCTGCGCGCCGTCGCTCCAGGGCAGGGCACGGCGCGCGCGCGCCAGCGGATGATGGTCGGCCAGGAAGCGGCGGGCCGATGCCTGCAGCATCTGCTGCTCTTCGTTCAATGCGAAATCCATGGGGTCACCTCGGCAGGCCCAGCATCTGCTCGGCCAGGATGTTGCGCTGCACTTCCGAGGTGCCCGCGAGGATGGTCTCGGCGCGCGTCCACAGGTAGTCGCGCGCCCACAGCGCCGCGGCCGGGTCGGCGCCCGCGGGCCCGGGGCCTTGCAGGGTCCGCTCGCCCAGCAGTTCCATGGCAATGCTCATCATCTTCTGGTGCGCTTCGCTCCAATGCAGCTTGGCGGACGAGCCCTCTGCCCCCGGCGGGCCGCCGCGCAGCGCATGGGTGAGCGCGCGCAGGCCCTTGAGCCTGAGCACATGGCTGTCCACGGCCAGGCGGGCGATTTCGCGGCGCAGGTGCGGGTCCTGCAGCGCGCTTTCGCCGCCCTCGCGGGAAATGCCCGCCGCGAGCCGCGCGAGCGCCTCGACCTCCTGCGCGAAGCGCACCTGGCGCGGGATGAAATAGGTGCCGCGCTCGAAGCTCGCGGCCGCCATGGCCAGGCGCCAGCCGCCGTTCTCCTCGCCCACCAGGGCATCGAGCGGCACGCGCACGTCCTCGAAGAAGACCTCGTTGAAGTCGGCCTCGCCGGTGATCTGGCGGATGGGCTCCACGCGCACGCCGGGGCTCTTCATGTCGACCAGCAGGAAGCTGATGCCCTTGTGGCGCTGCGCGCCGGGGTCGGTGCGGGCCAGCACGAAGCAATGGTCGGCGATGTGCGCGAACGAGGTCCAGATCTTGTGGCCGTTGAGCACGTAGTGGTCGCCCCGGCGCTCGGCGCGCGTGGCCAGCGCCGCCAGGTCGGAGCCCGCGCCGGGCTCGGAATAGCCCTGGCACCAGATGTCGCGGTTGGCGAGGATGCCGGGCAGGTAGCGGGCCTTCTGCGCCGCACTCGCGAAGTGGATCAGCGTGGGGGCGAGGATGCCGTGGCCGATGATGTTGACGCCCAGCGGCGCGCCGATGCGCGCCTGCTCCTCGTGGAAGATGGCCTGCCGCGTGAGCGGCCAGGCCTTGCCGCCGTACTCCAGCGGCCAGCCCAGGCCCGACCAGCCGGCCCGGCACACGTAGTCCTCCCAGGCGCGGCGCCAGGCCAGCTCGTTGGGATCGGGCTGGACGGGCCAGCCGGCCTTGAAACGCGGGTAATGGGTCTCGAACCATTCGCGCAGCGTGAGGCGGAAGGCTTCGTCTTCCGCCGGGTAGCCCACTTGCATGCTTGTTTCTCTTCTCGGTTTTCCCTCCCTCGGGAGGTGGGGGAAGTCAATCCGCCTTGGCGCCCGAATCCTTGACCACCTTGGCCCACTTGACGATGTCCCGCTTGATGAAGTCGGCGAACTGCTGCGGCGTGTTGCCGATGATGTCCAGGCCCAGCGCGCGGAATTTGTCCTGCACCTCGGGCTCCTTGAGCACTTCCATCAGCTCGGCATGGAACCTGTTCACCGCGGCGGCAGGCGTGCCTGCGGGCGCCACGAAGCCCAGCCAGGGCATGGCCTCGTAGCCGGGCAGGCCGGATTCGGCGACGGTGGGCACGTCGGGCAGCAGCTTGGAGCGCTGGGCCGTGGTCACGGCCAGCAGGCGCGTCTTGCCGTCCTTGACGAACGGGCCGGAAGAGGCCCAGGCGTCAAACATGACCTGCAGGTTGCCGCCCACCAGGTCCATCAGGGCCGGAGCGCTGCCCTTGTAGGGCACATGGGTCATCTTCACGCCGGCCATGGTGTTGAACAGCTCGGACTCCAGATGGGTCGAGGTGCCCGCACCCACCGAGCCGTAGTTGGCCTTGCCGGGGTTGGCCTTGACCCAGGCGATGAGCTCGGCCACGTTCTTGACGGGGATGCTGGGGTGCACCTGCAGCACGTGGACCACGGAGGCGACCAGCGAGATCGGCGTGAAGTCCTTGACGGGGTCGTAGTTGACCTTGGCGTAGAGCGCCGGCGCAATGCCCAGCGAGGAGGCGGCCAGCAGCACGGTGTGGCCGTCGGGCTGCGCCCTGGCCACATGCTCGGAGGCGATCATGGTGCCGGCGCCGGGCTTGTTCTCCACGATCACGGGCTGGCCCAGTCGCTTGTTCAGGCGCTCGGCCAGGGTGCGCGCCATGATGTCGGTGGCACCACCGGGCGCGAACGGCACGACGATGGTGACGGGCTTGCTGGGGTAGTTCTGGGCCTGGGCAGGGCCGCACAGGGCCGCGGCGGCGAGGGCGATGCCCGCCATCAGTTGCTTGATCATGGGTCTGTCTCCTGGTGCTTGTGGTGGTGAAAAAAAGTCATTGGCCCGAGGGGATCGCCAGCGCGTCGAGCATGCAGGCCCCCTGGCCCGCCTCCTTGACGAGCAGCGGATTGACCTCGACCTCGGCCACCTGGTCGCCCAAGGCGAGCACGGCGCGCGAGAAGGCGGCGATCGCAGCGCACGCGGCATCCACGTCGCCCGGCGGGCGGCCACGGTAGCCGGCAAGCAGCGGGAAGGCCTTGAGCTCGCCCAGCATCTCGCGGGCCATGGCCTCGTCCACGGGCAGCACGCGGTGGCTCACGTCCTGGTAGAGCTCGGTCAGCACGCCGCCCAGGCCGACGGTGAGCGTCATGCCGAACACCGGGTCGCGCGTGGCGCCCACGATGAGCTCGGCCACGCCCGATTCCATCCTGCAGACGAGGATGCCCTCGATGCGCGCCCGCGGGTCGTGGCGGCGGCAGCTGGCCAGCACTTCGCCGAAGGCCTGGCGCACCTGGGCGGCATCCGCCAGGCGCAGGCGCACGCCGCCAGCCTCGGTCTTGTGGGCGATGTCGGGCGACAGCACCTTGATCACTACCGGATAGCCGATCGCATCAGCCGCCGCCGCCGCTTCGTCGGCCGTGGCGGCCACGCGCTCGGGGGCGGCGGGCACGCCATGCTGCGCGAGCAGCCGCTTGGTGCGGTATTCGTCCAGGCTGTCCGGCAGTGCCGCGCGGGCAGGGGCGGATTGCCGGCGCACGGCCATCCAGCGGTTGCGCCGGCGCCGCTCCTGCCACAGCAGGAAGGGCGCGAGCGCCGAGGTCGCCACGCCTATGTCCTCGAACACCGGCACGCCGCCGGCGCGCAGCTGCTCGCGCGCCGTGGCGGCGCCGGTGTCTATGGCCACGAACAGCTTGGGGTACTGCCGAGACACGGCGCACAGGTCGTCGGCCATGCGGTCGAGCAGGTAGCCCGGCGCGTAGACGAGCACGGTGTCCACCGCATCGCTTTGCGCCAGCGCCTGCATGGCCGTGCGCACGAAGCCGGGGTCGTTGACCACGTTGCCCGTCACGTCCACGGGGTTGGAGACCATGCCGTAGTCGGGAATGCCCGCGCGCAGCTGGTCCTGCAGCGCCTGCGGCAGCGTGGGCACATCCAGGCCCGCGCCGATGAACTTGTCGGCCAGGATGGCGCCCAGCGCGCCGCTGATGGTGATGATGGCCACGCGCCGGCCCGCGCGCCTGTGGCGGTAGCCCGCCAGGTGCGCCAGCTGCGCCATCTGCACGAAATCGTGGCTCTGGATGATGTCCAGCTGCCGGAAGGCGGCCCGGTAGATGGCCTGGTCGCCCGCCAGCGCCGAGGTGTGCGAGCGCACGGCCTGCGCGCCCTTGTCGGTCTCGCCCGCCTTGTAGAGGACGAGCAGCTTGTCGCGCCTGGCGAACTCCTCGGCCGCGGCGATGAAGCGCGGGCCGTCGCGCAGTTCCTCCATGTAGCCCACGCAGACCTGCGTGGCAGCGTCCTGCGCCAGGTATTCAAGGTACTGCGCAAAGTCCACGCAGGCCTCGTTGCCGGTGTTGATGAAGTGGCTGAAGTCCACGCCCAGGCGCCGCGCAATGGCATACACCGCCGCGCACACGTTGCCGCTTTGCGTGAGCAGGCTCACGCTGCCGGGGCCCTGTTGCATGGGCGCGGTGTTGAACACCGAGGCGAAGCTGGTGTGCGCCTGGCTGTTCAGGTTGGCGAAGCCCATGGCATTGGGGCCCGCGACCACCATGTCCGTGCCGGCGACGAAGGCTTCCAGCTCGGCCTGCAGCGCCGCGCCCTGCGCGCCCGCCTCGGCAAAGCCCGCAGCGTAGACGATGGCGGCGCGCACGCCCTTGGCCGCGCAGCGCCGGAGCATGGGCAGCACGTCCTGCGCGGCGATCGCCAGCACCGCCAGGTCGGGCGCGGCGGGCAGGGCCTCGATGTCGCGCCAGCAGCGCAGGCCGAACACTTCCTCGTACTTGGGGTTGATGGGGTAGATCCGGCCGGCGTAGCCGAACCTCGTCAGGTGCGCCAGCGGCATGCCGCCGATGCGCGCGGGATTGCTGCTGGCGCCCACGATGGCAATGGATGCCGGGTTCAGCAGTGGTTCCAGGCGGTGCGTCGTCATGGGTGCGGCGCGCCTCAGGCGGATGCTTCCCGGTTCTTCTGGATCGCGTTGGCCAGGCCCCGGTCGCGCGCCGTCAGAAAACCCTCGCTCAGGTGCGACAGCTGGTGCGTGTCGAAATGCGCGGCCAGTGCCGTGCGCAGGCCCTGGGCGTCCAGCGTACGGTTGATCGATCGCTTGATCAGCCGCAGGCCGAAAGGCGGCGCCTTGGCGATCTGCTGCGCGAGGGCCAGCGTGGACTCGCCCAGCCCGGCATCGCTCACCACGCGGTTGACCATGCCGATGGCGTGCGCCTCGCTGGCACTGAGCCTGCCGCCCGTGAACAGCAGTTCCTTGGCCTTGCGCGCGCCCATCACCCAGGGGTGGATCAGTACCTCGGTGGCCGCCGCACCCAGCGTGTGGCCCACGGGGTCGGAAAAATACGCCGACTCGCCGGCCACCACCAGGTCGCACATGTTGGCGATCATGAAACCGCCGGCCACGCAGGCGCCCTGCACCTGGGCGATGGTGGGCTTGGGAAAGTCCCATATGCGCAGCGAGTAGTCGAAGTAGCGCAGCTCCTCGTAGGCCCAGCGCTCCTCCACCGTAAAGCTGGAGCGTTCGGCCTGGGCCTGCTTGAGGTCGTGCCCGGCCGAGAAATGCGCGCCCTTGCCGCCGATCACTACGGCATGTACGCCGTCGTCATGCCGGGCGTCGTCCAGAGCGGTCATCAGCTCGTCGAGCATCTGCTGGCTTTGGGCATTGCGCTGGGCCTCGCGCGCCAGCAGGATGCGGCGCACCGCGCCGTGGTTTTCTATTTCGAGGGTGTCAAACGCCATGGGGCTGTCTCCATTGAATCGGTAGCAGGTCTGCGGGCAGTCTAGACTTGCGAATTCCTGCATAACAAACAACAACCGACTTTTTTCCCACAATATGGATACACCACAGGGAACCGCCGGCGCGCAGAGCCTGCGCCGGGCATTGCAGCTGCTGCGCCTGCTGGCGCAGCACCAGGAGGACGGCATCCGCCTCACCGAGGTCATGGCCGCCTCTGGCCTGGAGCGCTCCACGGCCCACCGCCTTCTGTCCTGCCTGGTGGAGGAGCAGTTCGCCGAGCGCGACCCCGGGAGCAAGGCCTACCGCCTGGGCCTGGACGCGATGCAGCTGGGCTTCGCCTCGATGCGGCGCGTGCCGCTGGTGGACCACTGCCGCCCGCTCATGCAGCGGCTGGCGCGCATGTCGGGCGACACGGTATTCCTCGTGATACGCCAGGGCGACTACTGCCTGTGCCTGCACCGCGAGGAAGGGCATTTCCCGGTCAAGGTGTTCACCACCGACGTGGGCGGGCGCCGGCTGCTGGGTTTGGGCGCGGGCGGGCTGGCGCTGATGGCGCAGCTCTCCGACGCCGAGGTGGAGCGCATCTTCGACCGCCACGTGGAGGAATACACCCAGGCTTGCTTCACGCGCGAGCGCCTGCAACAGGCCGTGCGGCGTACGCGCGCCGCCGGCTACGCCGACATCGTGGACACGCTCACCGTCGGCGTATCAGGCGTGGGCGCCACGTTCGCGGCGTCGACCGGCACGCTGGCTGCCATCAGCTTCGGCGCCATCACGCCCCGCCTGCCACCCGAGCGCAAGCGGGAGATGGCGCGGCTCCTCATGGACCAGCTGGTGTCGAACCAGGCCGGCGGCGCCTGAAGCGCATCGGCACGGCCAGCCCCGCTGTTATTCCATCAAGGTATTTATCAATACATGGTGGTAGTAGTAGAGCCGCCCATTTTTTGTGGACAAGGTGCTTTTGTCCAATGGCTGCAAGCACTTGCGGTATGGCCAAGCCTGTGCCCGGAGGGCGGTGCAACCCGCGCGCGAAAAGGGAACAACTTCCGCGCGCGGCCCGTTTCTGTGGACAAGCGACAGTTCACTGGCCGGCCATCCCCAGCCTTGTCCACAGCGGGCGTCAGAAGTGCAGCGCGTAGCGCAGGTGCACGAAGTTCAGCCCGGGGTTGGGTTTCTTGATGCTGGCGTTGGAGAGATGCTCCACGCTCAGCAGCAGCTCGTGCTGGCGCCGCGCGCCGAGGTTGATGCCCACGCCCAGGTAGGAGGCGAAGTTGAAGCGCGTGCTGAACTCGCGCTCCGCCGTGCGGTAGCGATGGTTGGCCAGGGTGCCGCCCACGCCGGCCTCCCAGAACCACGCGGAGCGGCCCTGGTCCGGGCGCAGGCGCAGCGTGGGCTTGACGCCCAACACCAGGGTGCTGTCGTGGCCGGCGATGCCGTCGAAGGACCAGCGGCTCAGGTACATGTCCCAATGCCCGCGCAGCTCGCCGCCCCACAGCGGCATGCTCCATGTGCCGAAGGGCAGGGTGGCGCCGAGCGTGACGGCGTCGGTGCCGTGCTGCGCGCGGCTGGCCTGCAGGTAGACCGACGGGGAATGCGCAGCCTGCTGCGCGAAGGCGGGGGGAATGGCGCAAAGCAGGCAGGCGGCCGTGGCCGAGAGAAGAGGGCGGCGGCCGTGCCTGCCTGCGCCGGATAAGCAAAGGAGACCAGGGGAGACGAGAGGTTGCATGCTATCCATCCACGATGTTGTGTCGCACAAGCGTAACAACTGTAGCCACAACCATGAGCCCATGCATCCTCTGCGCCATAGGCCACGGCCGTGGCATGCGGCCGTGGAGGGAGGTCATTGCGCCGCGGGCGCGCCGGGTGCCGGCATGGGGCCCGGGCCATGGCGGTGCATGCCGTTCCTGGGGCCACGCCAGTCGCCCTTGTGATCGCCCATGTGCCTGTCCCATTGGGCGCCGCGCCGGCCATACATGCGCGTGCCCTCGGCGTCGAAGGTCTTTTGCTGGGCCGGCGTCAGCGTGGCGTAGAAGGCCTTCACCGCGTCGCCGCGGCGGTCCATCTCGGCCGCGCGCTGCGCGCGGATGGCCCGCATGCGGTCGATGCGCTCGGGGATGGTGAGCTTGTCCATGTCCTTCATTTCCAACCAGGCCTTGCGCGATCCGGCGTCCGGCCGCATGGACTGCATGAAGGTGTTCCAGGCCGGCTCCTGCGCGGGCGTGAGCTGCAGCTTCTGCTTGAAGGCCTCGGCGCGCTGGAGCATGAACTGCTGGCGCTGCTCGGGTGTCATGGCGCGCGGACCCTGGCGCTGCGCCTGTTCCGCGGTGGGGCCGGCGCCTGGCGCGGGTTGGGCCATGGACGGGATGGCCATGCCGGCCAACGCGGCCGCCAGGGCGGTGCAGGCCAGGCGCTGGGTGATCTTGAAACGGGTCATGGTGACTTCCTTTCTTGCGTCGCCGGGACCACCCCGGCGCTTGAGAAGTAATGTGCGGCGCCCGTGTAACGCCACCGTGTGCGAATCCTGCACCTGTGTAAAGTTCTGCCAGGCCGCGCCGCACGCGCCGCGCCCGCAGTCTGTAATTTCAAGCAAAAACAGGCCTTAGCGCTTTACCATAAAGCGCTGTAAGCTATTAAAAAGGAAGCGTCTCCAGTGTTCAAGAACATCATCGTGTACCGCATCGCCCCCGAGTGGCATGCAGAGCTGACCCAGCTGGAGGAGGCTCTGGCCAAGGCACCGTTCCAAGAATGCGGCGCGACGCAGGAAAAGTCCAGCGGCTGGGTGCCGCCGCGCGGCGAGGCCCATGGCCTGCTAGCCGAGAGTGTGGGCGGGCAGTGGATCCTGCGCTTCATGACCGAGTCCAAGATGCTGCCGGGCACGGTGCTGGCGCGCAAGGTCAAGGAGAAGGCCGCGCAGATCGAGCAGCAAACCGGCCGCAAGCCCGGCAAGAAGGAAACGCGCGAACTGAAGGACGAGGCCAAGCTCGACCTGCTGCCCATGGCCTTCACCAAGCAGGGATCGACCTGGTTGTGGGTGGACTGCGAGGCGCGGCTGCTGGTGCTGGACACGGGCGCCCAGGGCCGTGCCGACGAGGTCGTCACGGCCCTGGTCGAGGCGCTGCCGGGCCTGTCGGTCGCGCTCGTCGATACGCAAACCAGCCCGCAGGCCGCCATGGCCCACTGGCTCAAGGAGCAGGAGCCGCCCGCGGGCTTCTCCATCGACCGCGAATGCGAGCTCAAGGCCGCGGACGAGAGCAAGGCCGTGGTGCGCTACGCGCGCCACCCGCTGGACATCGAGGAAGTGCAGGCCCACATCCAGGCCGGCAAGCTGCCCACCAAGCTGGCCATGACCTGGGACGACCGCGTGAGCTTCGTGCTCACCGAGGGGCTGCAGCTCAAGAAGTTGGCCTTCCTGGACACGGTGTTCGAGGGCCAGCCGCAGGACGATGGCGGCTTCGACGCCGACGTGGCCATCGCCACGGGTGAGCTCTCCAAGCTCATCCCCGACCTGATCGAAGCGCTGGGCGGGGAAGGGCGCACCGAGCTGGGCTCACCCGCACAGCCCCCGCAGGACGACGGCGGCGCGCCTTTCTAGCCCTTCCAGCCTCTAAGCCATGGCGCTCAACCGGGTCTGGACCGCCTTCTTCCTGATCGCCTTCGCCACCGCCGCCGTGCGCTGGCTGCTGGGCGAGGCGGGCATTTTCCAGGCCCTGCTGTCGGCGATGTTCGACGGCGCGCGCGCGGGCTTCGAGATCTCGCTGGGCCTGGCCGGCATCATGGCGCTGTGGCTGGGCCTGATGCGCGTGGGCGAGCAGGCCGGCATGGTGGAGCTGCTGGCGCGCCTGGCCGGGCCGCTCTTGCGGCGGCTGTTTCCCGGCGTGCCCGCGGGCCACCCGGCCCAGGGCGCGATGACGCTGAACATATCGGCCAACCTGCTGGGGCTGGACAACGCCGCCACGCCGCTGGGCCTGAAGGCCATGCAGGAGCTGCAGACCCTGAACCGCGAGCCCGAAGGCCAGGCCAGCAACGCGCAGATCATGTTCGTGGTCATGAACACGGCTGGGCTCACGCTGATACCGACCTCGGTCATCGCCATACGCCAGAGCGTGGCGCTCAAGCAGGGGTTGGGCGCGGGCTTCAACGCGGCGGATATCTTCCTGCCCACGCTGCTGGTCACCTTCGCCTCGCTGCTTGCAGGCGTGCTGTCCGTGGCCGTGGCGCAGCGCCTGCCGCTGTGGCGCGCGCGACTGCTGCTGCCGCTGCTGGCCGTGGGCAGCCTGCTGGCGGCGGCCGTGGCGGCCCTCTCGCGCCTGCCTGCCGAGCGCGCGGCCCAGGTGGCGGGCACCACGGGCGCGGCCGTCATCCTGGGCGTGGTGGCGCTCTTCCTGCTGGCCGGCGCCTGGCGCCGCGTGAACATGTACTACGCGTTCATCGACGGCGCCAAGGAGGGCTTTGGCGTTGCCGTGCAGATCATTCCCTACCTGATCGCCATTCTGGTAGCCATCGGCGTGTTCCGCGCCGCCGGCTGCATGGACGCGCTACTGGCCGCCCTGGGCGCGGGCGTGGCGGCGCTGGGCTGGAACACCGACTTCCTGCCCGCCCTGCCCGTGGGGCTGATGAAGGTGCTCTCGGGCGCGGGCGCGCGCGGCCTGATGATCGACGTGCTGCAGACGCACGGCGTGGACTCCTTCGTGGGGCGCCTGGCCGCCATCATCCAGGGCTCCACCGAGACCACCTTCTACGTGCTGGCCGTGTACTTCGGCAGCGTGGGCGTGAAGCACACGCGCCACGCGCTCGCCTGCGCGCTGCTGGCCGACGCCGTGGGGCTCATCGCCGCCATCGGCGTGGGCTACGCCATGCTGCGCTGACCGGCGGCCGGTCGGCTCCCTTTCCTCCCTCAAATACCCGGCAGAGTACCGCTTCGCCACGCACCGGCGCGGCCGGGCAGGGAGCTTTTGCGCGGCGCTCCGGTTCGTTCCTGGTTGTTCTTTAATGTTCTTATAAAGAATAGTCGTAGTAGTAGAGGCCCGGCCCGGCTGTGGGCAAACCAGTTTTTACTTTGCGTATCAACCACTTGCAGTGTGCCAAAGCATGGGGACGGGAACGGGCGCCCGCTGTCGCGCGAATGGGGACAAGCCCGCGATCCGGCCTGCGCCTGTGCATAAGCTGCGGGTTGTGCCGGAACGCTCCGCAGACTTATCCACAGGCGTGGTTTTTGAGTGAAAAGTGGCCCAAGCGCTTTACTAACAGGCGCAGATAGCTATTTTTTCAGGAGCTATGAAGCGTGCGGACCGTCGCGGCCGCGCGATTGCGGGACAATGCGGGCCCGTCCGTTTTCTTCCGAGACTCTTCCCGTGACCGATTCCGCCCTGATTCCCCTGCCCGACCATCTGGCCGTAGACCCGCGCAGCCCCTACCACGTGGCGGCCGTGTTCCAGCAGCAAGCCGACATAGGCATCCGCTTCAACGGCAAGGAGCGCTTCGACGTGGAGGAGTACTGTGTGAGCGAGGGCTGGATCAAGGTGCCCGCGGGCAAGACGCTGGACCGCAGGGGGCGGCCGCTGCTTATCACGCTCAAGGGGAGCGTGGAGGCGTTTTACAAGTAGCGAGTGTGGGGCATCGCACGGCGTTGGCGATTTCGCGCACGAAAATCTGCTGCCACATGGCCTGGGTGGCATCTTCGACCAATTGCGGCGTAAAGCCGAACACCAGCGTCCGTTCGCCACGCACCATGATGCCTTGGCGCTTGTTGAGGATGTCGGTGGCCAGCAGGCGATAGCCAGGACGCGGGGTCATGGCCGCGTAGCCCGTGTACAGCTTGCGCGCAGGTTTCAGGCGCAGGATCTGGCCGTCGTCCGTCAGGAAG
The DNA here is from genome assembly GCF_000204645.1 of Alicycliphilus denitrificans K601. Lineage (NCBI taxonomy): Bacteria > Pseudomonadati > Pseudomonadota > Betaproteobacteria > Burkholderiales > Comamonadaceae > Alicycliphilus > Alicycliphilus denitrificans. Next base: position 47,011 of record NC_015422.1, read on the forward strand.
ATGCCGCCGCGCGGCCTCCACGTAATGTTCTCGATGCCGAAAACCTCGTGCATCCAGTCGTAGACGGGTTTGCCGTTCTCATCGAATTCGCCAAGGCGCATGTCCTGGACCAGCGTGCCGCCCTTTTTCCAGTAGGCCTTGAGCTGCTGCTTGATGGATGCGGGCAGGGCGGCTTGGTGTGGAACTACGATGGCGTTCAGGCGCTGCAGCAGATCGTCTTCCTGCAGGTTCTTTTCACCGATGACGTGGACGTCGAAGCCCGGCTGCGTGCTCAGGAGGTTGTAGGCTTCGAGCAGCGCCTCGCGGTGCACGTTGACGCCGCCGCTGCGGTCCCCGTGCCATACGTAGTAGTTGCTGGTGGAGGCGAGGATGCCCACGGTGAGTTTCTTTCCCGTGCTGGCAGTGGCGGGCACGGGGGGCTGCACGCGCAGGGCCTGGAGCTTATCGAGATCCACCGTGCCGGTGAGGTGCGTGTCGAGTTGGCGCTGCAGACCGCCCACCTCGTAGCCGATCACGTTCGGCTGCGCCAGCGCGGTGGACAGGGTGCGGCTGATGACGGGCAGGAGTTCGGTGGATTTTTTCACGCGCTCCCACTGCTCGGCATAGGCGCCCACCATGATCTGCTTGTAGCCCACCGAGGCCATGTAGTTGGCCAGCATGGGCAGCACGCGCGCGTCGGGCGACAAGCTGTACCCGTCGTAGAAGTTGTAGTCGATGACGGCAATGTCCAGGCAGTCGGCCAGTTGCTCGGCCACGCTGGTGGCGTAGATGCCGTCGTGCGCGGTGAAGAGTTCGCCAAAGTAGCTCATGGCGCGGCCGCCCTGGCTGCGGATGGCGTCGGCGTAGAAGCAGGTGGCCTCCTTCAGATTCGCTTCGCGGAACTGCTTGTGCGCGTGCAGCAGCGGCTCCGTCCTGGGCAGGCCCAGGGCAATGTCGCTGGTGTAGTTGATGACGGGCAGCGGTGCGCCCGTTTGCTGGCGGAAGGCAGCCTGCGCGGCGTCGGCGTAGTCGCGCCACTGGTAGCCGGTCTGGCCGTATTTGATTTCATGCTCTTCTTGCAGGCCGATGGAGTAGGCCGTGACCTTCCCGGGATAGCGCTGCGAGAGATGGGCCACGGCATTGCGCACGAACTGGGCCGAGAACTGGCGCACCGTGGGGTTCATGAAGTCGGGCTGCGGCGTGGACTGGCCCGAGAAGTTCTTCATAAACCCATCGGGCACCTGCCTGTACAGCCATTCAGGCACGGTGGTGCGGCCGGGGAAATGCTTGCCCGTTCCATCGAAGTACGCGCGGCCCCCCATGTCGAGCACGACGACAAGCGATAGTCCACCCTGGGTGAGCTGGTCGAAGTACGGGTCGTAGGCCGAGAAGTCGAAATGGCCCGGCTGTGCTTCGACGTCGGCCCAGGTAAGGTACACCGTGGCGTGGTTGATGCCTCGGCGCTGTAGGTCGCTGACGATCTGCGGGTTCTGACGCAGATCCTGGGGCATGACGATGAGGGTGGCCACCTGCGGCTTGGCAGTTGCAGCACCGCCGACAAACAGAGAGCACAGCAGTGCTGCGGCTGAGCGGAGAAGGAAGTTCATGTGCGTTCTTGAATGCCGGGAACCACATATTCTCTTATAGTCGAACGTGCTCGAAGACCGTCGCAATCCCCTGTCCGTCGCCGACGCATCAGGAGCCCTAATGCGCGCCCGGCCCGGCAAGGTCGTCCAGGATGGGGCAGTCCGGCCGGTCGTCCCCATGGCAGCAGCCCACCAGCGCCTGCAGGCTGCGCTGCATGGCCTGCATGGCGGCGATGCGTTCGCTCAGGCTTGCTATGTGCTTTTGCGCGATCTGCTTGACCTGGCTGCTGGCGCGGGCCTTGTCCTGCCACAGGCCGAGCAGGGCGGCGATCTCTTCCATGGAAAAGCCCAGGTCGCGCGCGCGGCGGATGAAGCGCAGGGTGTGCACGTCGGCCTCGGTGTACTGGCGGTAGCCGTTGCTTGTGCGGGCCACGCCGGTGAGCAGGCCTAGCGATTCGTAGTGCCGCACCATGCGCGCCGAGACGCCGGCGCGCTCGGCCGCCGTGCCTATGGGCACGGGCCAGTCTTGCGCGGGTGCGGCGATCTGACGGCTCACGCGGCGACCTTGTAGCCCTCTTCCTGGATGGCGGCGGCCAGGACCTCGCGCGGCTGGTCGCTCTCGACCGCGACCTGGCCCGTGGCCAGGTCCACCTTGACGATGGCATCGGTGTCGACCTGGCGCACGGCGTGCACCACGGCGCGCTCGCAGTGGCCGCAGGTCATTCCCTGGACTTGGAACGTGTATTGCATGGGGGTCCTTTCGTGGAGGGCTGTGGAGGAAAGTGCGGGCCAGCGCGTGGCCGACGGCTGCATCATGAAGCCTGACATGGTGTCAAAGTCAAGGTCGGAGGCGATGCTTGACTCTGCCATCATGTCAGGGTTTAAGGTGGCGCCAATCGTTGATTGCAAGATGCCAGCCATGAACTCTGCCTCCCTTCGAACTGCCGATGCCCCGGATACCCTGGACCTGGGTGTCGGCGGCATGACCTGCGCGAGCTGCGTGGGCCGTGTGGAGCGCGCGCTGCGCAAGGTGCCGGGCGTGCGGGACGCCACGGTGAACCTGGCGACCGAGCGCGCGCACATCGTCGTCGACGCCGCCGCGGCTGCGGGCATGGATGCCGTGCTGCGCCGCGCCGTGCGCAATGCCGGCTACGAGCCGCGCTCGGTGGCGGAGCAGGACGCGGACGCCGCCGCGGAGCAGTCGCCCTGGGCCGGCTTCACGTCGGTGGCGATCGGCCTGCTGCTGTCGGCGCCCCTGGTGCTGCCGATGTTCGGCGACCTGTTTGGCCGGCACTGGATGTTGCCGGCTTGGGCGCAGTTCCTGCTGGCCACGCCGGTGCAGTTCATCCTGGGCGCGCGCTTCTACAAGGCGGGCTGGCATGCGGCGAAGGCGCTCACGGGCAACATGGACCTGCTGGTGGCCCTGGGCACGAGCGCGGGCTACGGCCTGTCGCTGTGGCTGTGGTGGACGGCCGCGCCGGGCCACGCGCCGCACCTGTACTTCGAGGCCTCGGCCGTGGTCGTCACACTGGTGCTGCTGGGCAAGTGGCTGGAGGCGCGGGCCAAGCGCCAGACCACGGCGGCCATCCGCGCGCTGCATGCGCTGCGGCCCGAGGTGGCGCACCTGCTGGTCCGCGACGGCGAGGTGGACGTGCCCATCGCCGAGGTGATGGCCGGCGACCGCCTGGTGGTGCGCCCCGGCGAGCGCATTCCCGTGGATGGGCTGGTCCAGGAGGGACACACGCAGGTGGACGAGTCCATGCTGACCGGCGAGCCCCTGCCCGTGGTGCGCGAGGCGGGCGGAACGTTGACCGGCGGCTCCATCAACGGCGACGGCCGCATCGTGATGCAGGTCACGGCCGTGGGCGGCGAAACAGTGCTTGCGCGCATCATCCGCCTGGTGGAGGACGCCCAGGCCGCCAAGGCGCCGATCCAGCGGTTGGTGGATCAGGTGTCGGCCGTGTTCGTGCCCGCGGTGATCGCGATCGCGCTGGTCACGCTGGCTGGCTGGCTGTGGGCCGGCGTGGGGCTGGAAACGGCGCTGATACGCGCCGTGGCGGTGCTGGTCATCGCCTGCCCCTGCGCGCTGGGCCTGGCGACGCCCGCAGCCATCATGGCCGGCACAGGCGTGGCCGCGAAGTACGGCATCCTGATCAAAGACGCCGAGGCGCTGGAGGTGGCGCACCGCGTGGGCACGGTGGCCTTTGACAAGACCGGCACGCTGACCGTGGGGCGCCCGCGCCTGACGGCATTCCACGCGCATCCTGAATCGGATGAACCGGCGCTGCTGTCCGCCGTGGCGGCGGTGCAAAGCGGCAGCGAGCATCCGCTGGCGCGCGCGGTGGTGGCCGCCGCGCAGGAGCGCGGCCTGGCCCTGGCCCAGCCCGAGGGCGTGCGCGCCGTGCCCGGCCGCGGCACCGAGGGCGAGGTGGCGGGCCGCAGCTACCTGGTGGGCAGCCTGCGCTGGATGCAGGAGCTGGGCGTGGACCTGGGGCCGCTGGCCGGGCAGGCCGCCGCGCTGCAGGGGCAGGGCGCCACCGTGTCGGCCGTGGCCGAGCGCGTCACCCAGGGGCTGGCGGCCCGCGCCCTGCTGGCCTTCGGCGATGAGCCCAAGCCCGGCGCGCGCGAGGCGCTGGAGCGGCTCAAGGCCCGGGGCGTGCGCTGCGTGATGATCTCGGGCGACAACCGCGGCGCGGCCGAGGCCATGGCGCGCCGCCTGGGCCTGGACCCTGCGGCGGGGGAGGTCATGGCCGAGGTGCTGCCCGGCGACAAGGCGGCGGCCGTTGCTGCGCTCAAGGTCGGCGGCAAGGTGGTCGCCATGGTGGGTGATGGCGTGAACGACGCGCCGGCGCTGGCCGCGGCCGACGTGGGCATGGCCATGGGCAACGGCACCGACGTGGCCATGCACGCCGCGGGCATCACGCTGATGCGCGGCGAGCCGCGCCTGGTGGCGGCGGCGCTCGACGTGTCGCACCGCACCGTGGCCAAGATCCGCCAGAACCTGTTCTGGGCCTTTGCCTACAACGTGGCCGGCATACCGCTGGCGGCGCTGGGCTACCTGAACCCCGTGGTGGCGGGCGCGGCCATGGCGCTGAGCTCGGTCAGCGTGATGACCAACGCCCTGTTGCTCAAGCGCTGGCGCGCCGAATAGCACCGCATAAAATGTAAGTAATTGCCACAAATTCTCCATTTTGTCTGTTAGGTCGCAGCAATTTGTTGCATATTCACGCACGGCACTGCAAGACGGTGTCTCTCGTATGACAAAAGGAAGACAGTGATGACTATGTACGCGCTCATGCGCTGGTTCTCGATTCGCATGCGCATGATTGGCGCCATCGGTGTGGTGCTCACCCTGCTGTTCATGCTGGGAGGCGCGGGCATGCTGGGCATGTTCCGCCTCCATGGACTGAGCCAGGATTTCATAGCCCAGCCCCATGCGGCGGTGCGCCTGCTGGGCGAGCTGCGCGGGGAGATGGGGCAGATACGCCAGGCCGAGAAGGACATGATCATCCATTACGAGCGGCCCGAGGCGGTGCGCGCGGCGCACACGCAGTGGCTGACGGCGCTGGACCGCGCTAAGGCCGTGGCGACCAGGATCGACGGCCTGAATCTGGAGCAGGAACAGGCCCTGGCGCGGGACATCGCCAAGCATCTGGACACTTACCGCGAGCAGTTCGCCCATGTGGCGCGCCAGCTGGAGGAGGGCGGCTACGACACGGCCACGATCGCCAACCGCATGAGCACCAAGGCCGTGGCGCAGTTCGTGGTCGCCGCCGAGAAGCTGCAGGCCCTGGACAAGGCCCTGGGCGCCGAGGTGGACGGCGCCATTGCGCGCCAGGGCAGCATCGCCGAGCAGACCCAGTGGCTGTTCGGCCTTGCGGTGCTGATCACCGTGGCGGTGGTGGTGCCGTTCACGCTGCTCAACATGGTGTCGATCTGCCGCCCGCTGGAGGCGGCGCGCGCGCTGGCGCAGTCCATCGCCGGCGGCAACCTGGCGCAGCGCATCGAGGTCGACGGCCGCGACGAGGTGGCCGACTTGCAGCGCGCGCTGCTGGACATGCAGGGTGGCCTGGGCGCGCTGGTCTCGCAGGTGCGCGACGCCAGCGGCAACATCGCCACCGCCAGCCAGGAGATCGCCATGGGCAACCAGGACCTGTCGGCGCGCACCGAGCAGACGGCCAGCAACGCTCAGGAGGCCGTGGCCGCGCTGTCGCAGCTCACGGCCACGGTGCAGCAGACGGCCTCGTCCTCGCAGGTGGCCAACCAGCTCGTGGCCTCGGCATCGGGCACGGCCACGCGCGGCGGCCAGGTGGTGCAGCAGGCGGTGAGCAGCATGCACGAGATCTCGGCCTCCAGCCGCAAGATCGGCGACATCATCGGCCTGATCGACTCCATCGCGTTCCAGACCAACATCCTGGCGCTCAACGCGGCGGTGGAGGCCGCGCGCGCGGGCGAGCAGGGCCGGGGCTTCGCCGTGGTGGCCGGCGAGGTGCGCAACCTCGCGCAGCGCAGCGCAGCGGCGGCCAGCGAGATCAAGGGCCTGATCCAGTCGAGCGTGCAGGCCGTGGAAGGCGGCGTGCGCCACGTGGAGGACGCGGGCAAGGCCATGCAGGAGATCGTGGTCAGCGTGCAGCGCGTGACGGACATGATCGGCGAGATCCATTCCGCCGCCACCGAGCAGGCCGCGGGCATCGGCGAGGTCAATGCCTCCGTGGGCGAGATCGACCGCATGACGCAGCAGAACGCGGCGCTGGTGGAAGAGTCCGCCGCGGCCGCCGAGTCGCTGCGTGAGCAGGCCGCGCGCCTGTCGCAGGTGGTGCAGCAGTTCCAGCTGGCGGATGGCCAGCAGGCGGCGGCGCGCGCCGCCGCCCCGGCACGGGCCGCCCTGGAGTCCGACCCGGCCCTGCCGCGCCTGGGCGTGGCCTGACCGCCGGGGCGGCGCGGGCCGCCCCATGGGTCTCCCCCTTTGCGCACCCCAGGGTGCGCTTTTTTGTTATCGACTCAATAGCTAGAAGCACTTTATGGGCGGGCGCTGCAGGCATTTTTTATGCAATTCCTGCATGCGCCCCGCCCGGCACTCCGTCAGGCGATGGCCACGGGCGCATCGGGTGCGGGGCCGTTCCTGCGCGGCGCGAACCAGGCCACGTACAGGGCCGGCAGCACCACCAGCGTCAGCAGCGTGGCCGTGACCAGGCCGCCGATGACCACGATGGCCAGGGGGCGCTGCGTCTCGGCGCCGATCTCGTGCGACAGCGCCATGGGCAGCAGGCCCAGCATGGCCAGCAGCGCCGTCATGAGCACGGTGCGCAGGCGCTGCATGGAGCCCTGGCGCACGGCCTCGAGCACGCCCATGCCGCCAGCCTGCAGCTGCTGGTAAACCGAGAGCATGACCACGCCGTTGAGCACGGCCTGGCCCGACAGCGCGATGAAGCCGATGGCCGCCGACACCGACAGCGGAATGTCCAGCACCCACAGCGCGATGAAGCCGCCGATGAGCGCGAGCGGCACGTTCACGAGGATCAGCGAGGCGGTCTTGAACGATTTGAACGCGTCGAACAGCAGCACGAAGATCAGCAGCAGCGAGATGGGCACCACGACCGACAGGCGCTTCATGGCGCGCTCCTGGTTCTCGAACTCGCCCGACCAGGTCACGCGGTAGCTCGGTGGTAGCTGGATGCGGGCCCGCACACGCTCCTGCATGTCCTTGACCACCGAGCCCATGTCGCGGTCCTTGATGAAGATGCCGATGGCCATGGTGCGGCTGCCGTTCTCGCGCGCGATGTTCATCGCGCCCGTGGTCTCGCGGATGCTGGCGACGGCGCCGAGCGTGGTGTAGCCGCCGTCCGGCGTGGCGATGGGCGTGCCCGGCAGGCTGGCGATGGCGCGCCGGTCTTCGGGCAGGCGCACCGCGACGGCGAACTTGCGCTCGCCCTCCCACAGGCTGGTGGTGGCCTTGCCGGCCAGGGCCGCCTCGATCACGTCCTGGATGTCGCCCACGTTGAGGCCGTAGCGCGCCGCGCGGTCGCGGTCGATGTCGATCACGAGCTGGGGCAGGTCGCCCAGCCGGTCGATCTCCGCGCGGTAGACGCCGGGCACCTGCTTGATCTCGCGCTCTATGCCCTGCGTGATGCGCTTGAGCTCGCCCAGGTCGTCGCCCGAGACCTTGATGACGATCTGCCCGTCGATCTGCGAGATCGATTCGAGCACGTTGTCGCGGATGGGCTGGGAGAACGCGGGCTCAAGGCCGGGGATCGCGGAGACCGCGCGGTCCATCTCCTCGATGAGCTGCTTGTGCGTGAGGCCGGCGCGCCACTGGTCCGCGGGCTTCACGTCCACGAACACCTCGGCCATGCTGATGGTCTTGGGGTCGGTGCCGTCCTCGGGCTGGCCCGCCTTGGAGATGGTGGTGCGCACCTCGGGCACGGTGCGCAGGGCCTGGCGCACCTGGCGCAGCATGCGCGCGGCCTCGTCGTTGGACACGCTGGCGGGCAGGCGCACGTTCACCCAGATCGTGCCTTCGTCGAGTTCCGGCAGGAACTCCGACCCCAGGCGCGATGCCGCGGCCAGCGCGACGGCGAACATGGCGAGCGATATCACCACCACCGTGCGGCGGCGCGCGAGCGCCCAGTCGAGCACCGGGCCGTACAGGCGCTTGGCCGAGACGACCACGCGGTTGTCGCCGTGCGGCAGCTTCCTGCGCAGCATCCAGTAGGCCAGCAGCGGCACCAGCGTGAGCGAGAAGATCAGCGAGCCGACGAGCGCCGTGGTCACCGACAGCGCCATGGGCTGGAAGATGCGGCCCTCGTGGCGCTGCAGCGCGAAGATGGGGATGTGCGCAGCGATGATGATGAGCATCGAGAACAGCGTGGGACGGCCCACCTCGCTCGCGGCCTCGATGATGGTCTCGCGCCGGTCGCGGTCGTCCATGTCCTCGCCGCGTTCGGCCAGGCGGTGCATGATGTTTTCGATCACGATCACCGCGCCGTCCACGATGATGCCGAAGTCCATCGCGCCCAGCGACAGCAGGTTGGCCGGCACGCCCATGAACTTCAGGCCCATGAAGGTGGCCAGCAGCGACAGCGGGATCACCACCACCACGGCCAAGCTCGCGCGCAGGTTCGACAGGAAGATGTAGAGCACGAGCGAGACGAGCAGCGCGCCCTCCACGAGGTTGCGGAACACCGTGGTCAGCGTTTTCTCCATGAGCCAGGTGCGGTCGTAGAACGGCACGATCTGCATGCCCGGCGGCAGGCTGCGCGCGTTCAGGTCGGCGATCTTGGCCTTCACGTCCTTGAGCACGACGCTGGGGTTCTCGCCCTTGCGCATCACCACGATGCCGGTGACCACGTCGTCGTCGTCGTCCTGGCCCACGGTGCCCAGGCGCGGCACGGCGCCCACCCTGATCTGGGCCACGTCGCGGATCAGCACCGGCGTGCCGCCGTGCGCGGCGACGACGATGCGGCCGATGTCCTCGCTCGACTGCAGCAGGCCGATGCCGCGGATGGCGTACTGCTGGGTTCCCTGGGCGACGTAGCTGCCGCCCGCGTTGGCGTTGCCGCGCCCGAGCGCGTCGAGCAGGTTCTGGAACGTGAGCTTGTAGGCGCGCAGCTTGTCCAGGTCGGGCTGCACTTCGTATTGCTTGATGGAGCCGCCCATGGCCACCACGTCGGCCACGCCGGGCACCTGGCGCAGCGCGCGCTCGACCACCCAGTCCTCGGTGCTGCGCAGCTCGGTGGTGGAGTAGCCGTCGCCCCGGAGGCGGTAGCGCATGATCTCGCCCACTGGCGTGGCGTTGGGGGCGATCTCGGCCTCCACGCCCGGCGGCAGGTCCACGCTGCGCAGGCGCTCGCCCACCTGCTGGCGCACGATGTGCACGCTGGCGTTGTCGTCGTAGGTGACCACGGTGAACGACAGGCCGAACTGCGTGTGCGAGAACACGCGGATGGCATTGGGCAGGCCCGAGAGGGCAACCTCGATCGGCAGCGTGACCTGCTTTTCCACCTCCTCGGCGGCGCGCCCGGGGTAGAGCGCGATGATGGTCACCTGCGTGTCCGTCACGTCGGGAAAGGCTTCCACGGACAGGTTCTTGAACGCGATGACGCCCGCCATGGCGAACAGCAGCGTACCCAGCACGACGAAGAGCGGCTGGTGCAGCGCATAGTGGATCAGCCGCTTCATGGCGTTTCCTTGGCGGGCTGCGCCTTGGCCTCGGAGCCGGTGGAGCTGGCCTCCTGGGCAAGGCGGAACTGGCGTGCCAGCAGCAGCACGTTCTGCGTCACCACCTTTTCACCCGCGGAAAGGCCCTGGACGACCTCCACGTTCTTCGGGCCCTCATGGCCCAGCACGACGGTGCGCGGCTCGAAGACCCCGCTCTCGCGCTGCACGTAGACCATGTGCGTGGTGCCGTTGAGCGTCAGCGCCGCGGCGGGAACCACGAAGCCGGTGCTGCGGCTCTCGCTCACGCGCGCGGTAGCCAGCATCTCGGCCTTCAGGCGCCGGTCGGCGTTGGGCACGAGGCCGCGCACCTTGAGCGTGCGCGCGACGGGGTCGATCGCGTCGGCCGTGGCCGTCACGCGGCCCGTGAAGGTTTCGCCGGGGTAGGCGGGCACCTGCAGCGCGAAAGCGTCGCCGGGGCGCAGCGAGGCCAGATCGCTCTCGCGCGCATCGATCAGCACCCACAGCGAGGAAGGGTCGGTCACCACGAACAGCGCGGGCGTGCCGGGGCCGGACTGATCGGGCCGCACTTCCTGGCCTGGGTTGAGGTTGCGCTCGACCACCACGCCGCCCATGCCGGCCGTGATCGCGAGCTGTTGGTCCACCGCGCCGCCGCCACCGTAGAGGCTGGTGCGCGCGGCGGCGCGCGCCGCCTCGGCCCGTGCGCGCGCGGCCTCGGCCTCGGCCTGCTCCAGGTCCTTGCGGGCCACGACGCCGGCCTCGAACAGCTCGCGCTGGCGCGCCAGGGCCTGCTGCGCCAGCGCCTGGTCGGCCCGGGCCTTGGCCGTGTCGGCCTGGGCCTGGCCGAAATCGGGCGAGGCCAGCAGCGCCAGTGGCGCGCCGGCCTTCACGTTCTGGCCCAGGTCGGCGCGTATGGCCGACACGCGGCCCGCGAACGCCGGGTACACGCGCTGCGTGCGCTCCTCGTTCCAGACCAGCCGAGCGGGCAGGTCCACGACCAGCTCCCTGGCGGGCTGCACCTCGGTCACGGCGAGCAGCGCGAGCTGGGGATGGCCGGGCGGAAAGCGCAGCTGGCCCGACTGCAGTATGGGCGGCGCCGCCTCCGGGGCGGCGGGTTCGGTGGGGGCCTTGTGGCAGCCTTGCAGCACTGCGGCCGCGCACAGGGCCAGGGCCAGCAGGCCGCGGCCGGGCCGGCGTGTCGTGCGGCTTGCGCGCACGCGCGAGGAGATGGAATGCACCATGGTGGGTTCGGGAGTCGAGGAAGGGGGAGAGTCAGGGCAGCAGCAGCTGGGGCTCTGTGCGCAGCAGCCAGTTGCCTTGCGCCTTGGCGTAGTCGGCGCGCGCGGCCAGGGCCTCGAGCGCGGTGGCGCGCAGCGTGCGGCGCGCATCGAGCAGGTCGGTGAGCGGTATGGCTCCCTTGGCGTAGGCGAGCTCGGCGCTCTGCGCGACCTCGCGCGCGCGCGGCAGGATGCCGTTTTCGTAGCCGGCGGCGCGCTGCGCGGCGCTGGCGGCCTGCTGCTGCAGCGACTGCAGGTCCAGCAGCGCCAGGCGGCGTGTCTTGTCCAGGGCTTCCTGGGCCGCGCTCAGCATGGCCTGGGCGCGGCCGATTTCGCCCTCGAAGCGGTAGCCCCATTGCAGCGGTATCTGCGCGCGCAGCTCCACGAGCCGGTTTGATGTGCCGGGATAGTGGTCGTAGGAGGCGCCTATGGTCACGTCGGCCTTGCGCAGCGCCATGGCGCTGTCCAGTTCTGCCTGCGCGGCCTGCACGCGCGCCAGGGCTGCCCGTACGTCGGCGCGCGACTCGGCCCAGGTGAGCAGGTCGCCGCCCGGCGCCGGGCCGGCCACCTGCGCGGGCCAGTCGCAGGCGCAGGCCTGCAGGCCCGGGCCGCGCGCGGTGAGCTGGGCCAGCGCCACGGCCGCCTGCGTGCGCGCGAGCTCGGCCAGTTCGGAGTCCGAGCGTGCGCGCTCGGACTCGATGCGCGTGCGCGCGGCGTCCTGGCGGGCCAGGTCGCCAGCCTTCAGGCGCAGGTTGGCCACGCGGTCGAGCTCGGCCATGCCGCGCTCGATCTCGCGCGTCTCGCGCAGCCGCTCCTGCGCAGCCAGCAGGTCGTAGTAGGCGGAGAGCGCGGCCTGCAGCTGCTGGGTCTGCATGTCCTGCACGTCGGACTGCGCGGCGTCGAGCGCGCGCTGCGCGGCCAGCGTGCGCAGGGCGCGCTTGTCGCCGCGCTCCCAGGTCCAGTCGATGCCTATGGACTTGTCGATGCGCTTGCGCGTGACGACGTTGCCGCCGCCCACGCCGTTCTGCAGGTCGATGGAGGCTGCCTTCGTGCTCAGCACGGGGGCGGGCGCATGGTCGGCCGCGAGCACGTCGGCGCGCGCTCCCGCCAGGGCATGGCGGGCCAGGGCCACGTCGCTGTTGTCGCGCGCGGCCGCGAGGGCCTGCGCGAGCGTGAGCGTGGGTGTGCCGGATGCTGCGGGCGGGGTCTGCGCCCAGCCGGCCGGGGCTTGGCCCATGGCCCAGGCCAGGGCGGAAAAAAGATACAACTGTCGTATGCTCATACACGCCGTTTATCGTCGGCCGTGCCTGACCGCAGCCTGACCAGGGCACTGCGTAAAAATGCGTACTTCCCCGTTCACCACCCTCCCATGCGAATCCTGATCGTCGAGGACGACTCCGTGCTGCGCGGCGTCATGCAGCGCAGCCTTGCCGATGCGGGCCACCGCGTGGACGTCGCCGCCAGCGTTGCCGAGGCCCACCATTTCTGGTGCGTGCAGCCGTTCGACGCCGTGCTGCTGGACCTGAACCTGCCGCTGGACGGGGTCGACGAAGGCGCCGGCGGCGCGCAGCTCGGCAGCGGCCTGGCGGTGCTGCGCGCGGCGCGCGCGCGCGGCGACCGCACGCCCGTGCTGGTGCTCACGGCGCGCGACCGCACGCACGAGCGCATCGCGGGGCTGGACGCCGGGGCCGACGACTACCTGGGCAAGCCCTACGACCTGGCCGAGGTCGAGGCGCGGCTGCGCGCCCTGGTGCGCCGCAGCCGGGGCACGCAGGACCGCACCGTGGCCGGCGCCCTGGTGCTGGACCGGCATGTGCGCCGTTTCACGCTGCACGGCCTGCCACTGGAGCTGCCCGCGCGCGAGTTCGAGGTGCTGTGGGAGCTCATGACCCCGCCGGGCCGCGTGGTGAACAAGCGCACCCTGTCGGAAAAGCTTTCCGACTTCGACGAGACCCTGGGCGACAATGCGCTGGAGGCCTTCATCTCGCGCCTGCGCAAGAAGCTGGCGGGCAGCGGCGCGGGCATTCGCACGCTGCGCGGCCTGGGCTACATGCTGGAGGCGCAGGCCGCGCCGCCCGCCGACGGCATGCCATGAGCACGCCGCCGCAGGCCCCGCCCGCGCCGCCGCCCTCGCTGCGCACGCGGCTGCTGCGCCACGTGCTGGGGCCCCTGGCGCTGACCTGGCTCGTGGGTACGGTGGCCTCGGCGCTGCTGGCCAACAGCTTCACGCAGCGCGCCTTCGACCGCTCGCTGCTCGACGATGCCTACGCCATCGCGGCCAATGTGCGTGAGGAGCCGGACGGGCTGGAGTTTCCCTTGAGCTCGCGCGAGGTCAAGGCCGTGCTGTTCGACCAGGTGGAGACCGTGTACTTCGCCGTGCTGCGGGAAGACGGCACGCTGCTGGCCGGCAACGCCAGCTTGCCCGCGCCGCCGCCGCACGAAGGGCAGGTCTACCGTTTCTCCGACATGCGCTTTCACGGCCGCGCGCTGCGTGCCGTGCGGCTGCAGCTGACCACGCCGGCGCCCTTCGAGGTCATCACGGCGCAGACCGTGCACAGCCGCAGCGTCATGCTGCGCAGCGCGCTGCTGTACTCGCTGGCCTCGCAGGTGCTGCTGCTCGTGGTGCTGGCCCTGTGGTTGGGCCGCGCCATACGGCAGGAGCTGCGGCCCCTGGCCATGTTCCAGCAGGCGCTGGACCAGCGCGACGCGCGCGACCTCGCGCCCATGCGCGTCGAGGCGTCCACGCGCGACCTGCAGCGCCTGGGCCGTGCCGTGAACGACCTGCTCGCGCGCGTGGCCCAGGGCGTGCAGGCGCAGCGCGAGTTCGCCGGCAACGTGGCGCATGAGCTGCGCACGCCGCTGGCCGGCATACGCGCGCTGGCCAGCTACGGCCTGGCGCAGAAGGAGCCGGCCGTGTGGCGCGAGCAGCTGACCGGCATCGTTCAAAGCGAGGCGCGCGCCAGCCACCTCGTAGACCAGCTGCTGGCGCTGGCGCTGGCCGACGAGGCGCGCGGCTCCATGCCGCTGCGGCCGGTGCCGCTCGACCAGCTGGTGCGCGACACCGTGCTGCGCTTCTTGCCCCGTGCCGACGCCGCAGGCGTGGACCTGGGCGCGCTGGGGCTGGAGCAGGCTGTCACCATGCAGGGCCAGCCGCTGCTCATTGAGGGCGTGCTGAGCAACCTGATCGACAACGCCCTGCGCTACGGCGTGCCGCCCGCGGGCGAGGCGCCGCAGGTGACGGTGGAGCTGGCGCGCGAGGAGGGCTCCGTGGTGCTCTCGGTGCTCGACAACGGCCCCGGCATCGCGCCGGTGCAGCGCCAGCAGCTGCAACAGCGCTGGGTGCAAGGGCGCGACGGCGAGCGCCTGGGCCAGGGCGCGGGGCTGGGCCTGGGGATAGTGGCGCGCTACGCCGAGCTGCTGGGCGCGCGCCTGGAATTCACCCCCGGGCCGCAGGGCAGGGGGTTGTGCGCGCGGCTGGTGTTCGCACCATTGGCCAGCACGCCAGGCGGCGAAAATTGACCTGCATCAAGATAGCGGAGCGACCCTAGTCCGCCATGGCCGGGTAGTCGATGTAGCCCTTCTCGCCGCCGCCGTAGAAGGTGGGCCTGTCCCACTCGTTGAGCGGCGCGTTGCGGCGCAGGCGCTCGACCAGGTCGGGGTTGGAGATGAAGGCCCTGCCGAAGGCCACCATGTCGGCGTGGCCGCTGGCCACGGCCTGCAGGGCCATGTCGCGGTCGTAGCCGTTGTTGACCATCCAGGCGCCGCGCCCCCCGGCGTCGCGGTAGGCGGCCTTGAAGGCCGCGTAGTCGAATGGGCGGCCCTCGACCTCGCGCGGCCCGCCGGTGGCGCCCTCGATCACGTGGATGTAGGCCAGGGAGAGCGGCGCGAGCTGGCGCGCCAGATGCTCGAACAGCGGCTGGGGGTTGCTGTCGTGGATGTCGTTGGCGGGTGTGACGGGCGACAGGCGCAGGCCCACGCGGCCGCCCCCTATGGCATCGGCCACGGCGCGGGTCACTTCCAGCATCAGCCGCGCGCGGCGCGCGATGCCGCCGCCGTAGTCGTCGGTGCGGCGGTTGGCGCCGTCCTTGAGGAACTGGTCGAGCAGGTAGCCGTTGGCGCCGTGGATCTCCACGCCGTCGAAGCCCGCCGAACGCACCGCGTTGCGCGCGGCCGCGGCGTAGGTGTGGACGATGTCGGGCAATTCCTCTGCCGTGAGCGCGCGCGGCGTGCAGGTGTGCATGAACTCGCCCCGGCCCGTTTCCGGGTCCACCACGTAGGTCTTGGCGTTGGCCTGCACGGCCGAGGGCGCCACCGGTGCGGCTCGGCCCGGCTGCAGCAGGCTGTGCGACACGCGGCCCACGTGCCACAGCTGCGTGACGATCTTGCCTCCGCGCGCGTGCACGGCCTGGGTGACCTTCTTCCAGCCGTCGAGCTGGTCGCTGCCGTACAGGCCCGGCACGTCGGAATAGCCCTGGCCCTGCGCGCTGATGGCCGTGCCCTCGGTGATCAGGAGGCCGGCGCTGGCGCGCTGCGCGTAGTAGGTGGCGGTGATGTTCCGCGGCACGGCCTGGGGCGAGCGGTTGCGCGTCAGCGGTGCCATGGCGATGCGGTTGGCCAGGTGCAGGTCACCGGCCTGAATGGGGTCGAACAGGGAGGTCATGCGCGAAGCGGGTCAGGGTGGAGGAGCCCCTGTTCCACGTGGAACAGGGGCGGGCGGGGCGGTTACTTGAGCAGACCCTCCGCCTTCATGGCGGCCTGTACTGCGGGGCGGGCGCCGATGCGTTCGCGGTAGGCGGCCAGGTTCTTCAGTTGCGAGATGTCCAGGCCGACGAATTGCGCCCAGTTGGTCACGGTGAACAGGTAGGCGTCTGCCACGGTGAAATGATCGCCCATCAGGTACTGCTTGCCCGCGAGTTCGCCGTCGACCCACTGCAGCCGGGACAGCAGGCGCTGCTTGAGCTGGGGCTTGTACTCCTCCGGCGTGCCGGGTGCGAACAGCGGCCCGAAGCCCTTGTGCACCTCGGTGCCGATGAAGGACAGCCATTCCTGCAGGCGGTAACGCGCCAGCGTGCCGGGGGCAGGGGCCAGGTTCTTCTGCGGCGCCTGGTCGGCCAGGTACTGCACGATGGCCGGGCCCTCGCGCAGGCGCGTGCCGTCGTCCAGCTCCAGCACCGGCACGTAGCCCAGGGGGTTGATGCTGTAGAAGTCGGTGCCGTCGGCCAGCTTGTGCGTCTTGGTGCTGGCCAGCACGGGCTCGTAGGCTAGGCCGGCTTCGTGCAGCACGATGTGGGGCGAGAGCGAGCAGGCGCCAGGGGAGTAGTACAGCTTCATGGTGAGAGTCCTAGTTGACGAAGGCTTCAATGCTATGCCTTGCGCATGGCCTTTGCAGCCGAAGTGTACGGGGCGCCGGGCTGCGTCAGGCGTTCCAGCCGCGACAGAATGGATTCGGCCTCCTGGCGCGAGCCGCCGCACATGGCGGGGTGGGGCTGCAGCGATGCGCATACCGGCGGGCGCCCGGGGTGGCCGAAGATGCGGCAGCGCGCGTCGTCGTCCAGCTGCACGCACCGCACGCCTGCCGGCTTTCCGCCGGGCCTCCCCGGGATGGGGCTGGAGATGGACGGCGCGGTGCAGCAGGCGCCGCAGCCGGGGCGGTAGTCCATCCGGTGTCAGGCGCAGAGGCGCTGCGCAGCCCACAGCACCTGATCGACCACGGCGCGCACTTGCTGGCGCTGCGCCTCGTCGGCCAGGTCGTCGCCGGCATCGAAGGCGCTGGCGGCACGTGCCAGGGCGTAGTTGCGCGGCGCCAGCCAGCAGCCCAGGTTGACGAGCAGCGGCGCCAGATGGCTCTGCGAGCGCAGGCCGCCCAGCGCGCCGTTGGACGCGCTGAGCACGCCCACCACCTTGCCGGCGAAGGGGCGTGTCACGTCGGTCCAGACCGGATGCCCGGCGACGGGGCTGGAGGCCCAATCGATGGTGTTCTTGAGCAGGCCGGTGTAGCTGCCGTTGTATTCGGGCGAGCAGATGATCCAGGCGGGGTGGGCATCCAGGATTTCCTTGAGCCGGATCACGTCGGGCGGCGTGCCGCGCGCCTCCAGGTCAGCGTTGTACATCGGGATGTCCAGGTCCGACAGCTCCAGCAGCGTGACCTCGGCGCCGGCGTCGCGGCCCATGCGGGCGGCGATGCGGGCCAGGCGCCGGTTGAACGATTGTTGGCGGGTGCTGCCCGCGAAGACGAGGAGTTTCATGGGGCCGGATTGAAGCACAGACCCGGCGCCGGAATCCTGCAATGGTTTCACGTGAAACACGGGCAGGAGCAACGCAGATGGACAAAGATGGGAAAATTGCGAGCTTTCCCTTGCCGTGCCCGTTTCGTCCCATGCTCTACCCCCAGGAATTTGATGTCATCGTCGTCGGCGGCGGCCATGCCGGTACTGAGGCCGCGCTGGCTGCGGCGCGCATGGGCTGCCGGACCTTGCTACTGACCCACAACATAGAGACCCTGGGGCAGATGAGCTGCAACCCCAGCATCGGCGGCATCGGCAAGGGCCACCTCGTGAAGGAGGTGGATGCGCTGGGCGGCGCCATGGCGCTGGCGACCGACGAGGGCGGCATCCAGTTCCGCATCCTCAACAGCAGCAAGGGTCCGGCCGTGCGCGCCACCAGGGCGCAGGCCGACCGCATCCTCTACAAGGCCGCCATCCGCCGCATGCTGGAGAACCAGCCCAATCTGTGGCTGTTCCAGCAGGCCGTGGACGACCTGATGGTGGAGGGCGACCGCGTGGCGGGCGCCGTCACCCAGATCGGTCTGCGCTTTCGCGCGCGCGCCGTGGTGCTCACGGCCGGCACCTTCCTGGACGGCAGGATCCATGTGGGCCTGAACAACTACGCGGCCGGCCGCGCGGGCGATCCGCCGGCCGTGAGCCTGTCGGCCCGGCTCAAGGAGCTGAAGCTGCCGCAGGGGCGCCTGAAGACCGGCACGCCGCCGCGCATCGACGGGCGCAGCATCGACTTCTC
This sequence comes from Alicycliphilus denitrificans K601, assembly GCF_000204645.1. Lineage (NCBI taxonomy): Bacteria > Pseudomonadati > Pseudomonadota > Betaproteobacteria > Burkholderiales > Comamonadaceae > Alicycliphilus > Alicycliphilus denitrificans. Next base: position 65,042 of record NC_015422.1, read on the forward strand.
GCAGTGCGAGGAGCAGCCCGGCGACGGCATGCCCGGCGGCGTGAACGAGGGTGTGCTGCCCGTGTTCAGCTTCATGGGAAGCACGGTGATGCACCCGCGCCAGGTGCCGTGCTGGATCACGCACACCAACGCGCGCACGCACGAGATCATCCGCAGCGGCTTCGACCGCAGCCCCATGTTCACGGGCAAGATCGAGGGCGTGGGCCCGCGCTACTGCCCCAGCGTGGAGGATAAGATCAATCGCTTCGCCGACAAGGAAAGCCACCAGATCTTCCTGGAACCCGAGGGCTTGACCACGCACGAGTTCTACCCCAACGGCATCTCCACCAGCCTGCCGTTCGACATTCAGTACGCGCTGGTGCGCTCCATGCGCGGCCTGGAGAACGCCCACATCCTGCGTCCCGGCTACGCCATCGAGTACGACTACTTCGACCCGCGTTCGCTCAAGAGCAGCTTCGAGACGCGGCAGATCCAGGGGCTCTTCTTCGCCGGGCAGATCAACGGCACCACGGGCTACGAGGAGGCCGCCGCCCAGGGCCTGTTCGCTGGCCTGAACGCGGCCCTGCAGTGCCGGGGCGAGGCGCCCTGGCTGCCGCGCAGGGACGAGGCCTACCTGGGCGTGCTGGTGGACGACTTGGTGACCAAGGGCGTGACTGAGCCTTATCGCATGTTCACCAGCCGCGCCGAGTTCCGCCTGCAGCTGCGCGAGGACAACGCCGACATGCGCCTGACCGAGGCGGGGCGCCGCATGGGGCTGGTCGATGACGCGCGCTGGGACGCCTTCGCGGCCAAGCGCGACGCGGTTTCACGTGAAACAGAGCGTCTCAAGAGCACCTGGGTGAACCCGCGCATCCTTGCTGCGGCCGAGGCCGAGCGCGTGCTGGGCAAGGCCATCGACCACGAATACAACCTGTTCGACCTGCTGCGTCGCCCGGACGTGGACTATGCACGCCTCATGAGCCTGGATGGCGGCAAGTACGCCAGTGGCGATGTTTCACGTGAAACCCTGGGCGCCTTGAGCGAGCCGGTGATCGAGCAGGTGGAGATCGCGGCCAAGTACGCGGGCTATATCGACCGCCAGAAGGACGAGGTGCAGCGCGCCGCGCACTACGAGCAGTTGCGCCTGCCGCCCGAGCTGGACTACATGCAGGTGTCGGCCCTGTCCATCGAGGTGCGGCAGAAGCTGCAGAAGCACCGGCCCGAGACCCTGGGCCAGGCCTCGCGCATCTCGGGTGTGACGCCGGCGGCCATCTCGCTGCTGCTCGTGCACCTGAAGAAGGGCGGGTTCAAGGGCTTCGCGCAGCCGGCGCCCACGGGGGAGGGCCATGTCGTTTCCGCTTGAAGAAAGAAGGGCGCTGCTGGCCTGCAAGGGCGTGGGGGCGGCGGTGGTGGCCCGCCTGGAGCAGATGGGCTACGGATCCCTGGCGCACCTGGCCAAGGCCAATACCCCGGACATTCTGGCGGCGGGTGCCAGGTTGACGGGATCGAGCTGCTGGAAGAACAGCTCCCAGGCGCGCGCCGCCATCGACGCCGCGCTGGCGCTGGCCCGGAGCCGCCATGGTTGATGCTGCGCCGCTGCGCCAGGGCGTGCAGGCCCTCGGCCTGGACTTGACGGAAGAACAGATCGCCCGCCTGCTCGACTTCCTGGCCCTGCTGCAGAAGTGGAACAAGGTCTACAACCTCACGGCCGTGCGTGACCCGCAGGAGATGCTCACGCACCACCTGCTCGACAGCCTGGCTGCCGTGGCGCCCCTGCGGCGCCACTTGGCGCAGCAGGGCGGGGCGGGGCGGCGCCTGCTGGACGTGGGCAGCGGCGGCGGCCTGCCGGGCGTGGTGTTCGCCATCTGCTGTCCCGATCTGGACGTGAGCTGCGTGGACACCGTGGCCAAGAAGGCGGCATTCATCCAGCAGGCGGCGGCCGCGCTGGGCCTCAGGAACCTGCATGGCATCCACGCGCGCGTGGAAACGCTGGCCGGCCCGTTCGACGTGGTGAGCTGCCGAGCCTTCGCCTCGCTGCCGGATTTCGTGAACTGGTCGCGCCAGGTGCTGGCGCCGCACGCCGTGTGGCTGGCCATGAAGGGCAGGCACCCGCAGGACGAGATCGCCGCGCTGCCCGTAGGCGTGCAGGTGTTTCACGTGGAACAACTCGCCGTGCCGGGGCTGGATGCCGAGCGCTGCATCGTCTGGATGCGGCCCGTGGCTTAAACTCGGGCTCCTCTCCCCGCTGCTAGGCGCTCCCACATGTTCGGCATTGCAGACTACGGCGCATTCGTCGCCGCCATCGTGTTGTTCCTGGCCATTCCCGGGCCGGGCAACCTGGCGCTCATCACCTCCACCGGCAAGGGCGGCGTGCGCGCCGGTCTGGCCGCATGCCTGGGCGTGATCGCGGCCGACCAGGTCCTCATGTGGGCGGCCGTGGCGGGCGTGGCCGGCCTGCTGGCGGCCTACCCGGCGGCCTTCCATGCCGTGCAGTGGCTGGGCGCCGTCTACCTGGGCTGGATGGGCTACAAGATGCTCACGGCCAGGCCGGGCGATGCGCCGGTGCTGCGCATAGAGCCGCGCCACTATTTCCGTCAGGGCGCCGTCATCACGCTGCTCAATCCCAAGGCCATCGTGTTCTACATGGCCTTTTTCCCGCTGTTCGTGAACCCGGCCACGCACCGCGGCCTGGCCACCTTCGCGGCCATGGCGGCCACCATCGCGGCGCTCACCTTCCTGTACAGCCTGGTCGTGGTGCTGCTCACGCATCACCTGGCCGAGCGCATGCGCGCGAACCCCATGGTGGTGCGCGTGCTGGAAAAGACCGCGGGCACCTTCCTTATCGGCTTCGGCATCAAGCTGGCCATTTCGAAATAAAGACCGGCATGGCCAAGATCTTCTGCATTGCCAACCAGAAGGGTGGCGTGGGCAAGACCACCACCTCCGTCAACCTCGCCGCGGGCCTGGCCAAGATAGGCCAGCGCGTGCTGCTCGTGGACCTGGATCCGCAGGGCAATGCCACGATGGGTTCGGGCGTGGACAAGCGCCAGCTCGCGCTCAGCGTGTACGACGTGCTGCTCGAATCGAGCTCCATCAAGGAGGCCGCCGTGCCGGCCGAGCAATGCGGCTACCACGTGCTGGGCGCCAACCGCGAGCTGGCCGGCGCCGAGGTCGAGCTCGTTGCGCTGGAGCACCGCGAGCGCCGCCTGAAGGCCGCGCTGGCCGAGGTGGACCAGGACTACGACTTCGTGCTCATCGACTGCCCGCCGTCGCTCTCCATGCTCACGCTCAACGGCCTGTGCAGCGCGCACGGCGTCATCGTGCCCATGCAGTGCGAGTACTTCGCGCTCGAAGGCCTGACGGACCTCGTCAACACCATCAAGCAGGTGCATGCCAACCTGAACCGCGACCTGCAGATCATCGGCCTGCTGCGCGTCATGTTCGACCCGCGCATCACGCTGCAGAGCCAGGTCAGCGCCCAGCTCAAGGACCACTTCGGCGACAAGGTGTTCGACACGGTGATCCCGCGCAACGTGCGCCTGGCCGAGGCGCCCAGCTACGGCCTGCCGGGCGTGGTGTTCGACCCGGTGGCCAAGGGCAGCCAGGCGTTCGTGGACTTCGCGCGCGAGATGGTGCAGCGCATCCAGCGCATGTGATCCTATCCATGGGTTTCAAGCGGAAAATGCCTCCATGGCTTATCAGGCAAGCGCTAGATGCTATATAAAAAATAGTAATACCGCATGCATCCTTTCCAGGTACTCCTTCTGCCCGGCTGGCAGGACTCCGGCCCTGGCCACTGGCAAACCGAGTGGGAGCGCCTGCACGGCTACCGGCGCGTGCAGCAGCACGACTGGACGCGCCCGCTGCGCGGCGACTGGAGCGCGCGCCTGGAGGAGGTGGTGGCCGACGCCCCGGGCGAGGTGCTGCTGGCCGCGCACAGCCTGGGTTGCATACTCGCCGCGTGGTGGGCTGCGCACACGCGCCACGCGCGCAAGGTGCACGGCGCGCTGCTGGTGGCGCCGGGCGACGTGCAACGGCCCGACCTGGCCGCGCAGATCCGCGGCTGGGCGCCCATCGCGCGCCGGCCGCTGCCCTTTCCCGCCGTGCTGGCGGGCAGCCGCGACGACCCGTACTGCGCCTTCGAGCGTGCGCGCGCCATGGCGCAGGACTGGGGCGCGCGCTTCGTCGACCTGGGCGCGCGCGGGCACGTCAACGCCGAATCGGGGCTGGGCGACTGGCCCGAGGGCCATGCGCTGCTGCAAACACTGATAAACAAGGACTGAAGAACATGGTCACCAAGAAACCCAAGGGCCTGGGCCGCGGCCTGGAAGCACTGCTGGGCCCCAAGGTCGCTGACAAGGCCGAGCAGGCCCAGGCCGAGGCGCAGGGCCTGCCCAGCACGCTGGCGCTCGACCAGCTCGTGCCCGGCGTCTACCAGCCGCGCACGCGCATGGACGAGGGCGCGCTGTACGAGCTGGCCGAGAGCATCAGGGCCCAGGGGGTGATGCAGCCCATCCTCGTGCGCCGGCTGGGCAATGGCGAGAACGTCGGCAAGTACGAGATCATCGCCGGCGAGCGGCGCTTCCGCGCTTCCAGGCTCGCGGGCCTGAACGAGGTGCCCGTGCTCGTGCGCGACGTGCCCGATGAGGCCGCCGCCGCCATGGCGCTCATCGAGAACATCCAGCGCGAGGACCTGAACCCGCTGGAGGAGGCCCAGGGCCTGCAGCGCCTCATCCGCGAGTTCGGCCTCACGCACGAGCAGGCGGCCCAGGCCGTGGGCCGCTCGCGCAGCGCGGCCAGCAACCTGCTGCGCCTGCTGAACCTGGCCGAGCCGGTGCAGACCATGCTCATGGCCGGCGACATCGACATGGGCCATGCGCGCGCGCTGCTGGCACTGGACCGTGCCACGCAGATCACGGCGGGCAACCAGATCGCGGCCAGGAAGCTGTCGGTGCGCGAGGCCGAGGGCCTGGTCAAGAAGCTGGGCGCCGAGTTCAACCTCACGCCGCAAAAGCCCAAGAAGGACAAGTCGCGCGACATGAAGCGCATCGAGGAAGAGCTGTCCGACCTGCTCATGGCCGAGGTCGAGGTGCGCGTGAAGAAGCGCGTCAAGCGCGGCAGCCGCACCGAGGAGATGGGCGAGCTGGCCATCGCGTTCGGCTCGCTGGAGGCGCTCAACGGCCTCATCGAGCGCCTGCGCGGCTGACCCGGCGCCTTCTGCCCCCTGCCGATGCGCCTGTCCTGGCCGCTGCCCGCCTTGCTTGCCTGGGGCGTGGCGTGGCTGCTGCACGCCGTGCTGCAGCCGCGCCTGGGCACCCTGGCGTCGTTGCTGGGCGCCACCGGCGTCGGCGTGCTGGCCAGCCTGTGGGGGCAGAGCTGGTGGCGCAGGGCGTTGATCGCGCTGGGCTTTCCGCTGTCGCTCGCGCTCACGGGCGCGGCAGGGTTGCCGGCCTGGGCATGGCTGCTGCCGCTGGCCGTGCTGCTGCTGGTCTACCCCCTGAATGCATGGCGCGACGCGCCTCTGTTCCCCACGCCGCGCGGCGCGCTGCACGGGCTCGACGCCCTGGCGCCGCTGCCGCCGGGCGCGGCCGTGCTCGACGCGGGCTGTGGCCTGGGCGACGGGTTGCTGGCGCTGCGCGCCGCCTATCCCCGGGCGCGGCTGCACGGGCTGGAATGGAGTTGGCCACTCGCTCTGCTGTGCCGCCTGCGCTGCCCCTGGGCGCATGTGCGGCGCGGGGACATCTGGGCGGCCGGCTGGGGCGATTACCAGCTGGTGTACGTGTTCCAGAGGCCCGAAAGCATGGCGCGCGCGGCGGCCAAGGCGCTGGCCGAGATGGCGCCGGGAAGCTGGCTGGTCAGCCTGGCGTTCGAGGTGCCGGGCCTGGCTGCCTGCGCCCGGCTGCCCGGGTTTGCCGGGCAGGGAGTGTGGATCTACCGTATGGGCGCCAGCGCCGCCGCGCCGCGCGGAGCAACAAAAGAATGCGGGGCATCTGCAGATGTAACGCTATGATTTCACGCAATTCAACCGCGCTTATCGAACCATTCACCGTGATAGAGAGGAAGGAAACCATGTCCCGCAAAACCCTGTCCCTGCTGGCGGCCGCCTGCGCCGTCGTCGCCCTTGCCGGATGCGAAACCACCAATATGAAGATGGGGAGCCAGGATGCCAAGACCGTGGCCACCGGCGCGGCTGCGGGAGGCAGCGCCGCCAATGAGAGCAGCCAGCTCGAACGCTGCCAGTCGCCGCTGGGCACGGTGTCGCTGGTCGAGAACCAGGACGCCGGCTGGTACACCATCCTGCGCAACGAATACAAGCTGCCGCCCACGGCCAACCTGCTGCGCCTGCTGATCCAGCAGTCCAACTGCTTCGTCGTGGTGGAGCGCGGCGCGGCCGGCATGCGCGCCATGGACCGCGAGCGCCAGCTCATGGGCTCGGGTGAGATGCGCGGCGGCAGCAATTTCGGCAAGGGCCAGATGGTGGCCTCCGACTATGGCCTGTCGCCCGAAATCATCTTCAGCAACAACGATGCCGGTGGCGTGGGCGGTGCGCTGGGCGGCCTGATCGGCGGCGGCAGGGGGCGTGCGCTGGCGGCCATCGGCGGCAGCCTCAAGACGCGCGAGGCCAGCGCCATGCTGACTCTGGTGGACAACCGTTCGGGCGTGCAGGTGGCGGCCTCCGAGGGCAGCGCCTCCAAGAGCGACTTCGCCGGCTTCGGCGGCATCTTCGGCGGCAGCGCCGGCGGCGGCCTGGGCGGCTACCAGAACACGGCCCAGGGCAAGGTGATCACGGCTGCGTTCATGGACGCCTACAACCAGATGGTCGTGGCGCTGCGCAACTACAAGGCGCAGAGCGTGCAGGGCCAGGGCCTGGGCGGCGGCGGCAAGCTGGGCGTGGACGGTGGTGCCGCACCGTCGCAGACCAAGGCCGGCGCGGCCATGTCCGTGCGCGAGGCGCAGGAGCGCCTGAACGCCCTGGGCTACAACGTGGGTACGCCCGACGGCTCCGCTGGCCCGAAGACGGCCCGCGCGCTGCGCGAGTTCCAGCAGCAGCAGGGCCTGCCCGTGACGGGCCGTCTGGACGCGGCCACAGCCGGCGCGCTGTCGCGCTGAACCGGGATCATTTCCCGCATGCGAGGCAAAAGCGGCCCCCGGGCCGCTTTTTGCTTGTGCGCCGCCGGCCGCCCGTGGTTCATGCCCCCAGGAACCGCCCCGGCGCCAGTCCCACGGTGCGGCGCACCATGGCGCTGAAGGCACTGGGGCTGTTGTAGCCCAGCTCGGCCGCGATCTGGTTGATGGGCCGGCGGCCCGCGGCCAGAGCCACGGCGCGCGCCAGGATGACCTGCTGGCGCCACTGCGTGAAGGTGCTGGAGAGCTCCTGGCGGAACAGGCGCGCCACCGTGCGCGGGCTCGCGCCCGTGTCGCGCGCCCAGTCGGCCAACGTCTCGTGGCGCGTGGGGTCGGCGATCACCGCCTCGCACAGGTGGCGCAGGCGCTTGTCGCGCGGCAGGTCCACGCCCAGGCGCACGCTGCTGGCGCGGCGCAGCTCGTCGAGGATCAGCGCGCTCAGGTGGCGCTCGCGGTGGAGCAGCTCGGGTGGCAGCGGCGGGGCGTCGTCGGGCTCGGAGGGCATCTCGCGCACCAGGGCGCGCAGCAGGTCGGACACCTCCAGCACGCGGCACTGGCGCCAGGGTTCCTCCTGCGCGCGCGCCACGCCCGGGCCGCAGCGCCCGGGCGGCTGGTGGAAGTACAGCGTGCGCAGGTCGGCGTCCTCCACCATGGTCACGGCGTGCTCCACGCCGGGCGGGATCCACAGCGCGCGCGAGGGTGGCACGATGTAGGCACCGTCCGGTACCGTCAGGCGCAGCACGCCCGTGGTGGAGATGGCCACCTGCGCCCAGGGGTGGCTGTGCGGCCGCACCTGCGTGTCGGCGCGCAGCTCGCGGTGCTTGGCGCGCACGGGTCGCGCGCGGCTGGGCACGAACAGATGGGGCGTGAGCGACTCCACGTACGACAGCACGCGCGCCGCCCGCGGCGCATGGGCAGGGGCGGCCTGCGCATCGGCGTGGCCGGGTGGCGGGGCGGCGTGAATTGGCATGATCACGACAGTAATTGGCTGTCTATCGTATATCGGTCTTGCGCGCCTTGCCTAACATCATGCCCATGACGACCGCCGCCACCCCCTCCCTGCGCCAGGACGTGCGCACCATCGGCCTCATAGGCCTCGCGCATGGCTCCTCGCATTTCTTCCACATGCTGCTGCCGCCGTTGTTCCCGTTCCTGATCAAGGACTTCGGCTACAGCTATTCCGAGCTGGGCCTGCTGCTGTCGGTGTTCTTCGTGGTCTCGGGCACGGGGCAGGCGCTGTCGGGCTTCCTGGTGGATAAGGTGGGCGCCCGCCCGGTGCTGTTCGCCGCGCTGTCCAGCTTCGCCGCGGCGGGCCTGGTGGCGGGCAGCGCCGGCGGCTATGCGGGCCTGGTGCTGGCGGCCGTGCTGGCGGGGCTGGGCAATGCGCCGTTCCACCCGGTGGACTTCACCATCCTCAACAAGCGCGTGTCGCCCCAGCGCCTGGGCCACGGCTTTTCGGTGCATGGCATCTCGGGCAACCTGGGCTGGGCCACGGCGCCCGTGTTCATGGCCGGTATCGCCACGGCCACGGGCTCCTGGCGCATGGCCTGCCTGGGCGGCGCCGCGCTGGCGCTGCTGGTGCTGGCCATCATGGTGTGGAACCGCGACGCGCTCGACGACCGCCAGGGCGCCTGGGCGCACCAGGCGGCCAAGGGCGCTGTTGGCGCCGCGGCCGTGCAGGAGCACCCCATGGCCTTCCTCAGGCTGCCTGCCGTGTGGCTGTGCTTCTCGTTCTTCTTCTGGAGCACCTGCTCGCTCAGCGCCATCCAGAGCTTTGCCGCCCCGTCGCTGCAGCGCATGTACGACATGCCGCTGTCGCTCACGACCATGGTCGTCACCGGCTACATGCTGTGCGGCGCCATGGGCATGGTGCTGGGTGGCTTCCTCGTGGGTCGCGTGGAGCGGCTGGAGAAGACCATCAGCGTGTGCCTGCTGGCGTCGGCCACGCTGCTCACGCTGGTGGGGTTGGGCGTGCTGCCGGGCATGGTGGCGCTGGCCGTGGCGTCGCTCGCGGGCATGGGCATCGGCATCGCCGGCCCCTCGCGCGACATGCTCATCAAGCGCGCCGCGCCGCCCGGCGCCACGGGGCGCGTGTACGGCACGGTGTATTCGGGGCTGGACCTGGGCTTCAGCCTGGCCGCCCCGGTCTTCGGCGCGATGCTGGACGCGCAGATGAACGCCGGCATCTTCTACGGCTCGGCCCTGGCACTGGTGCTCAGCGTGGTGTCGGCGGGTTTCGTGGGGGTGGGCGTGGCTGCGCGGCGGATGCAGGCCGTCGCGCAGTCGGCGGCGTGACTCAGGCGTTCCGGTAGGCCATCGGCGTCTCGGGCACGGGATAGCCGGCGGCGCCGAAGGTCTCGACGATGGCCTTGTTCGTGTCGAAGTACACCTGCCAGTAGTGGTCGGTGTGGGTGTAGGGGCGCACGCACAGCTTGGGGCCTTCGGGGGTGAATTCCAGGATCTCGATGTCCGGCGCCGGCTCGGTCGCCACGTTGGGGATGGCGGAGATCACCGGCTTGAGGCGCGCTATGGCGTCCAGCGGGCTCACGCTGTTGGCCACTTTGGCCACGCAGTCCACGCGGCGCACCGGCAGGGCACTGAAGTTCTGGATGTTGTCTCCGAAGATCTTGCCGTTGCCCACCACGGTCATCACGTTGTCGGGCGTGGTCAGCGTTGTGGCGAACAGGCCTAGCTCCGTCACCGTGCCCACCATGCCGCCGGCGCTGATGAAGTCGCCCACCTTGTAGGGCCGCAGCACCTGCATGAAGACGCCCGCGGCAAAGTTGCCCAGCATGCCGCTCCAGGCCGCGCCGATGGCCAGGCCGGCGCCCGCCAGCAGCGCGGCGAACGAAGTCGTCTTGACGCCGAAGATGTCCAGGATCGCCAGGATCAGGATGATGTTCAGCAGCACGCCGGTGATGGACTTCAGGTAGTGCGCCAGCGTCGTGTCGATCTTGCCGCCGCGTTGCAGCAGCTTGCCCATCAGGCTGACGGCCAGGCTGATCAGCCATCGACCGATGATCCAGGCAGCGATGGCGGTGGCCAGCTTGATCGCGAAATCGGTGCCCTGTGTGCTCAGGAAGTGCCAGATGTCGGTGGTGTTCATGGTCGCTCCGGGGAATGTGAAACCGTTTCAGAGTAACGCAATCCCCGGGAACCGCAATGTGAATCATCGTGAGCCGCGATGGCCGTGCCCATGTCCGGGCCCGCGGCTACGCGGCGCACGGTTTTGCAAGAAAAGGCCTCCAACGCCCTGTGCATGGGCGCTATAAGCTACTGAATTGGTAGCTTTCCCGGCGCCGACTCACAGCGCGAAGATCTTCCCCGGGTTCAGGATGTTCTTCGGGTCCAGCGCCCGCTTGATGGCGCGCATCATGTCCACTGCGCCCGCGCCCGTTTCGTCCACCAGGAAGCCCATCTTGTGCACGCCCACGCCGTGCTCGCCCGTGCAGGTGCCGCCCATGGACAGGGCGCGCGCCACGAGCCGGTGGTTGAGCTGTTCGGCGCGCTCGCGCTCCTCGGGCACGGCGGGGTTGATCAGGTAGCCGAAGTGGAAGTTGCCGTCGCCCACGTGGCCGACGAGGAAGTAGGGGATGCCGCTGGCGTCGGCCTCGTCTACCGAGGCGAGCAGGCAGTCGGCCAGGCGGCTGATGGGCACGCAGGTGTCGGTGCTGATGGCCTTGCAGCCCGGGCGGCTCTGCACGGCGGCGAAGTAGGCGTTGTGCCGCGCGGTCCACAGGCGCGTGCGCTCCTCGGGCGTGCTGGCCCACTCGAAGGCCTGGCCGCCGAACTCGCTGGCGATGCCCTGCACCGTCTCGGCCTGCTCCTGCACGCTGGCGGCCGAGCCGTGGAACTCCATGAGCAGCATGGGCTCCTCGCGCAAGGCCAGCCTGCTGTGCGCGTTGACCATGCGCACGCTGTTGGCGTCGATGAGCTCCACGCGCGCGATGGGCACGCCCAGCTGTATGGTCTGAATGACGGTGCGCACGGCGGCCTCGATGCTGGGGAACGAGCAGATGGCCGCGCTCACCGCCTCGGGCAGCGGGTACAGGCGCACGGTGACCTCGGTGAAGATGCCCAGCGTGCCTTCGCTGCCCACCATCAGGCGCGTCAGGTCGTAGCCGGCGCTGCTTTTCTTGGCGCGCGTGCCGGTGCGGATCACGTCACCGTTGGCGGTGACGACTTCGAGCGCCAGCACGTTCTCGCGCATGGTGCCGTAGCGCACGGCGTTGGTGCCGCTGGCGCGCGTGGCGGCCATGCCGCCGATGCTGGCGTCGGCGCCGGGGTCGATGGGGAAGAACAGGCCCGTGTCCTTGATGGCCTCGTTCAGCGCCTTGCGCGTGATGCCGGGCTGCACGGTGACGGTGAGGTCGTCGGCGTCGATGGACAGCACCTTGTTCATGCGGCCCACGTCGATGCTGATGCCACCCTGCACGGCCAGCAGGTGGCCTTCGAGCGAGGAGCCCGCGCCGTAGGCGATCACCGGCACCTCGTGCTGCGCGGCCAGGCGCATGGCGTCCTGCACGTCCTGCGTGCTCTCGGCGAACACCACGGCCGCGGGCGGCGGCGCCTGGATCGAACCCTCGTCGCGCCCGTGCTGCTCGCGCACGGCCTGGGCCGTGGATAACTGCGCGCCGAACCGCTGGGACAGCGCGTCCAGCAGGGCCTGGGGCACGGGGCGCGGGTCTATCCGGGGCTGCAACTGGGCGGCGTGGGCAGGGGCGTTCATGGGGGCTTCTCCGGTCGTGGCAGGGCGACCATTCTAGAAGTCCGCCCGCAGCCGTGGGTGCCGGGCCCGCGCCAGTAGCGCAGCCAGTGTGGATCAGGACCGGGTGCCGGCAGCGTGCCTGGCGGCGGCGGGCCTGGCGCTGCCGCCCGGGGCGGCGTTGGGTTCGGGCGGGGTGCGGCTGGGGCCGGCCTGGTATCTCGCCTGCGCGGCAGGGGAGGGCGAGGAGGTCTGGGCCTGCGCCAGTGCGCCGCCCACGGTCAGCGCGGCGAACAGCATCACGCTGCGGGCATCGAACGAGGAGAGGGGGCGTCGTTGCTGTGTTTGGGGCATCGATTCGGTCTCCGTGAAGAAGTGGAACAGGCGTGCATTGCACCGCAGCAGGCGCCGCGTGGGCCAGCACTTTTGCCCGCTGTTGCCCTGCTCAACAATTGCGCCGCGGATGTAACGCACAATCGTCGCCCCGGCCCCGAATCAGGAGGAATGCGCTATGGGAAACAGACTGACACAGATCGCAACGCGCACCGGCGACGACGGCACCACCGGCCTGGGCGACAACACGCGCGTGTCCAAGGCCAGCGGCCGCCCGCATGCCATGGGCGACGTGGACGAGCTCAACTCCCACATCGGCCTGCTGCTGTGCGAGCCCATGCCGCAGGACGTGCGCGAACTGCTGATCGACGTGCAGCACCAGCTGTTCAACCTGGGCGGCGAGCTGTGCATGCCCGGCTACGAGCTGCTCAAGGACGATGCGCTGCTGCAGCTGGACAACGCGCTGGCGCGCTACAACGCCGAGCTGCCGCGGCTGCAGGAGTTCATCCTGCCCGCGGGCACGCGCGCGGCCTGCCAGGCCCATGTGTGCCGCACGGTGGCGCGCCGCGCCGAGCGCGCCGTGGTCGCTCTGCAGCAGGCCGAGACCATGCGCGCCGCGCCGCGCCAGTACCTGAACCGCCTGTCCGACCTGCTGTTCGTGCTCTCGCGCGTGCTCAACCGCATGGACGGCGGCAACGAGGTGTACTGGAAGAGCGAGCGCCTGGCGCGGCAGGCGGATGATGCTACTGAATAGATAGCTTCTGGCGCTTGCTGAGCAAGCGCCGAGGCCCGAAATGGCTTGAAAAGGACCTGCCTACCTCGGCTGCAGCACCGCCATGGTGATGCGCGAGACGCAGGTCAGCTGGCCCTCGTCATTGACCATGTCGATCTGCCACACCTGCGTGGACTTTCCGATATGCACCGGCCGCGCCGTGCCCGTGACCCAGCCGCTGCTGGTGGCGCGTATGTGGTTGGCGTTGATGTCCAGGCCCACGACGCGGTGGTCCGGCGGGCAGGCGTTGGCGGCGCCCATGGAGCCCAGCGTCTCGGCCAGCACCACGCTCACGCCGCCGTGCAGGATGCCGTAGGGCTGGCGCGTGCGCTCGTCCACGGGCACGCGGGCGCGCAGGAAATCGTCGCCCACCTCCAGGAACTCTATGCCCAGGTGGCTGATGGCGGTGTGGGCGGTGTGGGCGTTGACGGACGCCAGTGAGATGGGTGTCTTCCAGATGGACATGGCTTGCGAACGGCGATGACGGCGAAGCCGCCATCATGCCCGCTGTCGCCCGCGCGTGCAGCGCGTGGGCGACAGCGCCGCATCACGCGCGCATGCTGCCCGTCTCCAGGCAGCGCTGGTGCCAGCTCAATGCCTCGCCCAGCAGGTGCGGCGTGTGCTGCGCGCCCTGGCTGCGCGCGCGGTCGAAGTAGTCCTGCAGCAGGGGGCGCCAGTCGGGGTGGGCGCATTTGTCGATGATCACCTGCGCGCGCTGGCGCGGCGACAGGCCGCGCAGGTCGGCCAGGCCCTGCTCGGTGACGATGATCTGCGTGTCGTGCTCGGTATGGTCCACGTGCGAGACCATGGGCACGATGCAGCTGACGGCGCCGCCCTTGGCCACCGAGGGCGTGACGAAGAACGACAGGTAGCCGTTGCGCGCGAAGTCGCCCGAGCCGCCTATGCCGTTCATCATGCCCGACCCCATGAGGTGGGTGGAGTTGATGTTGCCGTAGATGTCGGCCTCAATCATGGCGTTCATGGCGATCACGCCCAGGCGCCGCACCAGCTCGGGGTGGTTGCTGATCTCCTGCGGGCGCAGCACGATGCGTTCGCGGTAGAAGGCGATGTTGTCGGTGAACTCCTGGAGGGCCGGGCGGCTCAGCGAGATGGCTGTGGCCGACGCGGCCGCCATCTTGCCGCGCTTGATGAGCTCCAACATGCCGTCCTGCAGCACCTCGGTGAAGCCCAACAGGTCGTCGAACGGGCCGTCCAGCAGCCCCGCCAGCACGGCGTTGGCCACATTGCCCACGCCCGACTGCAGCGGCAGCATGTTCCTGGGCAGGCGGCCCACCTTCACCTCATGGGCCAGGAAGTCGATGATGTGCGCCGCGATCTGGTTGGACACCGCGTCGGGTTGGGCGAACGCCGTGTCGCGGTCGCCATGGTGCGTCGGCACCACGGCGATGACCTTCGCCGGATCAACGCGCAGGTAGGGCTCGCCGATGCGCTCGATGGGCTGCGTCAGGTTGATGGGCAGGCGGCGCGGCGGAATGGCCGTGCCGTAGTAGATGTCGTGCATGCCCTCCATCTCGGCGGGGGGCAGGGAATTGACCTCCAGGATCACCTTGTCGGCGATGTCCAGCCAGGTCTTGTTGTTACCCACGGCGGCCGACGGGATCAGCCGCCCGTCGGGCAGGATGCCCAGCACCTCGATCACCGCCACATGCAGGGGGCCCAGGAAGCCGAACCAGGCCTGCTGGGCCACGTGCGACAGGTGGATGTCGAGGTAATCCACCTCGCCCGCGTTGATCCTGTCGCGGCAGACGGGGTCGGATTGGAACGGCAGGCGCTGGCGCATGCCGCCCACCCTGGCCAGCGCGCCGTCGAGCTCGGGCGCCGTGGAGGCGCCCGTCCACACGTTGACTTGGAACGGCCGGCCCGCGGCATGCTCGGCTTCGATGCGGGTCGCCAGCGCCTGGGGCACCAGCTTCGGGTGGCCGGATCCGGTGAACCCGCTCATGCCGACGTTGGCGCCGGCGGGGATCAGGGCCGCGGCCTCGGCCGCGCTCATGGTCTTCTGGGCCAGGCCCGGGTGCTGGATACGGGGAGACGACGATGGGGACACACAAACTCCAGACGAAAAAGCGCCCCGCGCAGGCCCGCTGGGAGGCCGGCGTGAGGCATGGGGAAGAGCGCAAATCTTAGCAGTCGGTTTAGGGATAACCCTTACCCTGCGGCCGGCTGCTGGGCGGCCGCAGGCCGGCGGTACGATCGCCACCACCATGCCCTTCACGCCGCTCTGCCCCTCCTGCCGCCAGCCCGCCGACGTCCGCCGCTTTGCCGCGACCGGCGGCGGCACGCTGGAGCTGGACCTGTGCTTCGCATGTCAGGGCATGTGGTTCGACCCGCAGGAAAACACGCGCCTGGCCCCCGCCGCCGTGCTGCAGCTGTTCGAGCTGCTGCACGATCGCCGCGGCGACGCCCACCGCCCCCTGTCCGACCGCCTGCAGTGCCCGCGCTGCGCCACGGCCCTGGTCAAGGGCTACGACGTGGCCCAGGGCGGGCGCTACGTCACCTACCGCTGCGCGGCGCGCCACGGGCGCTTTTCCACCTTCGGCGCGTTCATGGTGGAAAAGGGCTTCGTGCGCCACCTGTCCAAGCTGGAGATCGAGGCCCTGGCCCGGCGCGTGGGCACCATCACCTGCACCAGCTGCGGCGGCGCAGTGGATATACGCAACGACCACGCCTGCCCCTACTGCCGCTCGGCGCTGTCGCTGCTCGACCCGCAGGCCGTGGACAAGGCCCTCGCGCGCCACGGCCGCGCCGCGCAGCAGTCCGCCGAGCAGGCCGACGAGCGCTCGCCCGACGCCCTCATCGCCCTGGAGCGCAACCGTTCCCGCGAGGAGCGCGAGCGCCAACGCGAACGGCTCGAAGGGCGCCAGAGCGACCAGTTCGACCTGGTCGCGGCGGGCATTGAGTTCGTGTGGTCGCTGCTGCGGCGCTGATGCAGCCCGGGGCCGCACCGATGCGCACCCGGATGCAATGAGGAACTACAGGCCATGGATCTGATATCGCTGGAAGTGCTGGTAGCGGCCATCGAGGAGAAAAGCCTGTCTGCCGCGGCAGAGCGCATGCACATGGTGACGTCGGCGGCCAGCAAGCGCATTGCGGAGCTGGAGCGGCGAGAAGCCACCGTATTGCTGCGGCGTCATGGCCGGGGCGTGGTGCCCACGCCTGCAGGGGCCATGCTGTACCAGCGGGCCAAGTCCATCCTGAGGCAGATCGCGCAGGCGCGCGGGGCGTTGCGTGAATATGCGGCCAGCGGCGTGCCGCACGTGCCGCACGTGCGGCTGGCGGCCAATGCCTCGGCCATCCAGCAATTCCTGCCTTCGGAAATCGGCGCGTTCTCTCGCCGCGAGCCTGCGGTGCGCGTGGACCTGACCGAAGCCTTCAGCTACGACGTGCCGCGCCTGGTTGCCGACGGGGATGCCGACGTGGGCATCTATCACGCGGCCTATCCCGCTCCGGGCGTGTTGTCGCGGCCCTATCGCCGGGACAGGGTGGCGCTGGTCGTGCCCGCCGGGCATCCGCTGGAGGCGCGCGGGCAACTGCCGCTGGAAGATGCGCTGGAGTATGACTTCCTGGGCTACTTTCCGCGCCACAGCCTGTCGGAATTCCTCGCGCTTGCCGGCAATACGCTGACGCGGCCGAT
This sequence comes from Alicycliphilus denitrificans K601, assembly GCF_000204645.1. Classification (NCBI taxonomy): domain Bacteria; kingdom Pseudomonadati; phylum Pseudomonadota; class Betaproteobacteria; order Burkholderiales; family Comamonadaceae; genus Alicycliphilus; species Alicycliphilus denitrificans. Next base: position 81,611 of record NC_015422.1, read on the forward strand.
ACGCGTACGCGCCCAGGTATCGAATCCAGGGGCCCGGTGCGCAATGGTGCGCGAAGGACTGGGGCTGGCCATCGTGCCTTTGGGCATTGCGCGCAACTACGCACGGTTGCTGGGTTTGTCGATTCTGACCTTGACGGACGAATGGGCCACGCGCCAGCTGTGGGTATGCGCACGTCAGCCTGCGCAGCTGCCGCCAGAAGCCGCGCTGCTGTGGCATTTCTTCCTGGAGCATTCCGGGGAGGCGGACAGCGCATCCTCCTGATTGAACCAAACAGCAAGCAAGGTTTTCCCAATCGTCATAACTGGCCGCTCATGCGTTCATAGACTTCCTCCTCGGAAACGAATGAACTCTCCCACCTGCAATGGGGAATCCGAGGAGGCCTGTAATGTTTGGACGTGCAAACCGCCGCAAGTTTTTCCAAAGCACGACAGCTGGGGCCATTTCGGCCGCAGCCTTCGGCTCGGCCTTGACGCCCCATTGGGCATGGGCGCAATCGCCGGACGGCTACCCGTCGCGGGCGATCCGGGTGGTGGTGCCTTTCACGCCCGGCGGAGGAACCGACGTGGTGGGCCGGGCACTGATGGAGGCGCTGTCGCGCGAGCTGGGTCAGGCCATCATCGTGGACAACAAGCCCGGCGGCGGTACCGTCATCGGCTCCGACCTCGTGGCCAAGGCGCCGGCGGACGGCTACACCCTGCTGCTCACGACGTCGGCGCTGGCCATCAACGATTCGCTGGTTCCCAAGCTGCCTTACAAGACGGCCAGGGACATCACCGAAGTGGGGTTGATATGCACGGGGCCGAACGTGTTCGTCGTGCGTCCCGAAAGCCCCTACCGTTCGGTCGCCGACCTGATCCAGGCGGCCAAGGCGCGTCCTGGCCGCCTGACCTATGGCTCCTCCGGCAATGGCTCCTCGGTGCATTTGGCGGCCGAGCTGTTCAAGCTCATGGCCCAGGTGGACATCACGCATGTCCCCTACCGCGGCGCAGGGCCTGCCTATACCGACCTCATGGGAGGGCAGATCGACTTCGTCGTCGGAACCGCGGGCGGCGTGGCCAAGCTGGTCGAGGCCGGCAAGATGCGCGCGATTGCCGTGACTTCCGAAAAACGTACATCCGCCTACAAAGACATTCCCACCGTCGCCGAGACCTTGCCGGGCTATGCCGCCGACGTCTGGTACGGCATCTTCGCTCCCGCCGGCACGCCGCCCGACGTGATCGCCAAACTCAATGCCGCCCTCGCGAAAGCCGCGAATGCGCCTGCCTACAAGCAGCGCCTGAGCAATGAAGGGCTGACCGTAGCGGTGAACTCTCCTGCCGAAATGACCCGGTTCATGCGCGCCGAGGAGGCACGCTGGCGCAAGGTCGTGGTGGAGGGCAAGGTCAGCGTCGATTGACGGACAGTGCCTGCCGTACATGCATTCTCGACAACCCGGAACCCTGATATGACAACTACATCGCAGCGCCTTGCAGGCAAGGTGGCCATCATCGTCGGCGCAGGCCAGCAGCCTGGCGAGACCGTCGGCAACGGCCGTGCCGTTGCCGAACGCTTTGCGGAAGAAGGCGCCCGCCTGCTTCTGGTGGACATCCAGCCGGAATCGCTCAAGGACACGGAAGACAAGCTGCGCTCCATGGGCGCGGAAGTCGCCAGCGTGCTGGCGGACATCACCCGCGAAGACGACTGCGCACGCATCGCGGCGCAATGCGTGGCCACGTTCGGGCGCATCGACGTCCTGCACAACAACGTGGGGCGCTCCAAGGGGGACAAGTCCACCGTGGAGCTGGGCGCGGACATGTGGGATGAGATCATGGCCATGAACCTCAAGGGCATGTTCATGACCTGCAAACACGTGCTGCCGCAGATGATCGCGCAGAAAGAGGGCAGCATCATCAACATATCGTCCACGTCATCGCTGTCTGCGCGGCCCACGGTGGCCTACAAGACCAGCAAGGGGGCGGTCAACACCTTCACCCAGCACCTGGCCTACGAGAATGCCGCCCATGGCGTGCGCGCCAACGCCATCCTGCCGGGCCTGATCGATACCCCCATGGCCATCGAGCGGCGAGCCCGGGAGCGCGGGGTCTCGCGCGAGATCGTGCGTGCGGAGCGCGAGGCCATGGTGCCCATGAAGCGCATGGGAACGGCGTGGGATGTCGCCCATGCCGCGGTATTCCTCGCGTCGGACGAGTCGCGCTACGTCACGGGCGTGCTGCTGCCCGTGGACGGCGGGCTGGTCTGCAAGCGGGGCTAGCATGAATCTGCGACTGCAAGGCAGCCATGTGCTGGTGACGGGGGCAAGCCGCGGCATCGGCAAGGCCTGCGTACGCGCTTTCCTAGACGAGGGCGCCACGGTGAGCGCGCTGGCGCGCACGCAGCAGACGCTGGAGGCCATGGCTGCGCAGATGCAGGCAGGCGACCGCCTGCGCGTCTTCTGCGCGGACCTGCAGGATGCCGCGCAGGCACAAGAGGCCGTCCGGCGCATCGAAGCCCAGGGCGGCCCGATACAGGTGCTCGTGAACTGCGCCGGTGCCGCCAAGCGAACGCCCTTTGCGCAGTTGCAGCCTGCAGACTGGCATGCCGGGATGCAGGCCAAGTTCTACTCCTACATGCACGTCCTGACTCCCGTCGTGCAGCGCATGGCGGGGCGGGGTGCGGGTGCTGTGGTCAACGTGGTGGGCGCCGGCGGCAAGAGGGCCAATCCCGTGCATCTGGCCGGTGGCGCCGCCAATGCGGCGTTGATGCTGGCAGGCACGGGCCTGGCCGCTGCATACGCACCGAGCGGAGTCCGCATCAACACCATCAACCCCGGGCAAGTGCGCACGGAGCGGCTGCAGGCCCAGCGTGATGCCCAGGCGGCGGCTGGCGGCGCGCCGTTGGCGGAGCCGCCACTGGGGCGGCCCGCCGAGCCCGAGGAAATTGCCGCGCTCGCGGTGTTCCTTGCCTCTCCTCGCGCAAGCTACGTCAGCGGTGCCGTGATCGCCATGGATGGCGTTGCGTTGCCCACCGTGGTGTGACGCTTGCACCTGCAACCCATCGGTAAACCCCATGCGAATCGCACCCATAACACCCGGAACACGTCCTGAACTGGCCGAACTGGAAGCCACCATCACCCGGCAGCGCGGCCGCGTTTCGCCGCTCTACCAGGTGCTGCTCAATAGCCCGGCCATGGCCCATGGCTGGGAGCAGATGCTTACGGCCGTGCGCCGGCACAACAGCTTGCCCGACCTCGATCGCGAGTTGCTCATCGTGCGGGTGGCCGTTCTGAACCACGCGCGCTTCGAGTACGAGGCGCATGTGCCCATCGCCCTGCAGGCCGGTGCCAGCAGCCAGATGATTGCCGACGTCTCGGGCGCAGACGCGATCGGCGCGTCCGTGCAGGGCGGCCTGCGCGCCCTGGTGGAACTGGCGGATGCGATGACGTCGCGGATCGACGTGCCGGATGCGCTGTATGCGCAAGCGGCGGCGTACTACACGCAGCAGCAGATGGTGGATGCCATGGTGACGATCGGCGCATACAACATGGTGTCGCGGTTCCTGGAAGCCGTGCAGATCGGCCATTGAACTGGATCAGCGCCCGCGGTTCAGCAGCGCATACAGCACGATGGCGCCGAAGGTGGCCGTGCCGATGCCGCCCAGGGCGAAGTCGCCGAACTTGAGCGTGAACTCGCCCGTGCCCAAGATGAGCGTGATGGCGGCCACGATCAGGTTCTTGTTCTGCGAGAAGTCCACCCGGTTGTCCACCCAGATCTTGGCGCCCGCGATGGCGATCAGGCCGAAAACCACTATGGACACGCCACCCATCACCGGCAGCGGAATGGCCTGGATCAGCGCGCCGAACTTCGGCGAGAAGCCCAGCAGCACGGCGATCAGCGCCGCCACCAGGAACACGGCCGTGGAGTAGATGCGCGTGGCAGCCATCACGCCAATGTTTTCGGCGTAGGTCGTCACGCCCGTGCCGCCGGCCACGCCGCTGACCATGGTGGCCACGCCGTCGCCGATGAAGGCGCGGCCCATGTATTGGTCCAGGTTCTTGCCGGTCATGGCCGTCACGGCCTTGATGTGGCCCAGGTTCTCGGCCACCAGGATGATGACCACGGGCACGATGAGCAGCATGGCCGGCGCGCTGAACACCGGCGCGTGGAACTGCGGCACGCCGAACCAGGGCGCGGCCATCACGCCCGACAGATCCACGGGCTTGCCCAGGCCCATGCCGTTGGTGAACAGGGCGTAGGCGATGCTCGCCAGGATCAGCCCCACGAGGATCAACAGGCGCTGCACCATGCCGCGCGTGAACACGGCCACTAGCGCCACGCAGACGAAGGTCAGGGCCTGCATCCAGCTGTCGAAGTTGCTGGCCGCCATGTTCTTGATCGGGATCGCGGCCAGGTTCAGGCCGATGACGGCCACCACCGCGCCCGTCACCACGGGCGGCATGAAGCGCTCGATCCAGCCGGTGCCGACCAGGTGCACCACCACGCCGACGGCCGCGTACACCGCGCCGCAGGCGATGATGCCGCCCAGCGCCACGCCGATGTTGGCATTCGCCCCCTTGCCCGCGTAGGCCGTGGCGGCGATCACCACGCCGATGAAGGCGAACGACGAGCCCAGGTAGCTGGGCACCTTGCCGCCGGTGACGAGGAAGAAGATGAGCGTGCCTATGCCGCTCATGAACACCGCCAGGTTGGGGTCGAACCCCATCAGGATGGGCGCGAGCACCGTCGAGCCGAACATGGCGATCACGTGCTGAATCCCCATCAGGCCCGTCTGCCCCCAGGGCAGGCGCTCGTCCGGCCCGATCACGCCGCCGCCCTGCAGCACCTCGGCCGGGCGCTCATTCCATTGAAACATCCCCATTTATTCGCTCCTGTTGTTGGGTGGGGCGATGGTAGAGGGTTTGGGGGCGGCAGCTTGTGTGCGCGTGGCTTATCGGGGGGGCTTCGGTATATGCTTTGGCACGCCCACGGGCCTACTTCCTGCAAAAAACCGCGCCCGAGGAGTCCAGCTAATGAAAGCCCTGATCAAAGCCTTGGCGCATCGCGCCGGCCTTGATGTGATGTCCCTCGCCTACAGCCGGGATTACATCTACGACCGTTTTCTCCCTGGCGCCCTGAAAGGGCACGGGATACAGGCCGTGATCGACATAGGCGCCAATATCGGCGGTTACGGCGAGTTGCTGCGCAGGGTGGGGTTTGCCGGGGACATTCATTCCTTCGAACCCTGTTCGCAGCCATTCGGCGAGTTGGCGCGCAAGGCTGCCGGCGACCCGCGCTGGCATGTTTACCAGAAGGCGGCCAGCGACCGGTCCGGCACCGCGCAGATCCACACCATGGTGGGCAGCGAGCTGAACTCCTTTCTGTCCCTCCGGGAGTCCAGCCGCAAGATGACCGAGACCGGTACGGAGGACGTCGAGACGGTCACGCTCGACGGGCTGGACCTGCCGATAGACTGGTCCCGTACCTTCGTGAAGATCGACACCCAGGGCCACGACGTCAAGGTGATGTCGGGCGGCCGGAACGTGCTGCGCCAGGCGGCGCTCATTCAGTCGGAGGTTTCGTTCCTGCCCATCTACCAGGGCATGCCGGCGTTCGACGAGGCCATTGCCAGCCTGAAGGAGCTGGGTTTCGACGTCATAGGCATGTTCCCCGTGTCGCGCGACTCCCTGGGCCGTGTCCAGGAGTTCGACTGCCTGTGCGTCAACCGCAACCTGCCCCGCTGATACACGGCTTCGCCATCAAAGCGATGACTGTGTCGATCCGGCAGACGGCGCTCACTTCGGCTGCAAGCCTGTATGGGCGTGTGAGCCGCGCGGGCGGTTCCATAGGAGCATAGGTGGCCGGCACGGTCACGGCGCCGCCGTCGGCCAGGCCGGCCGCCGCCCCGTGAGCTGGCTGACGATCAGGCCCTTGAGCGGAGGCAGCCGGTTGGAGCCGGCCAGCACGGCCTGGCGCAGCAGGCGCGGCAGGGGGCGGTCGTCGGTGTACAGGCGCACGATGGCGTTCGTGCCCTGGTACAGCGGCCAGGCGTGACGGTGGTGTTCGCGCGCGTAGGGGGCGAGCACGCTGGCGGCGCCTATGTCCGCGCCGCGCGCCCATGCTCCGGCCACGGCCCGCGTGAGGCCCTCCACGCCCGCCAGGCCCAGGTTGTAGCCATGCGCCGTCACCGGGTGCATGCCCACGGCGGCGTCGCCCAGCAGCGCGCAGCGCGGGCCGGCGAAGCGGTGGGCGTACACGGCCACCAGGGGGTAGGCGTGGCGCTCGCCCACGAGGCGCATGGCGCCCAGGCGGTTCTGGAACTGCGCCTGCACGCGCGCGGCGTATTCCTCGGGCGGCAGGGCCATGAGCTGCTGGGCCTGCGCAGCGCCGGTCGTGACCACGGCCGAGCACATGGGCGCGCCGTCGATGGGGTCGTTCGGCAGCGGCAGTATGGCCAGCGTCTGCTCGTAGCCGAAGCATTCGTGTGCGACCTCATGGTGCGGCAGCTCGTGGCGCAGGCGGCAGACGATTACGGTGCGGCCGAAGTCGTGCATGGCCGCGCCTATGCCCAGCTGGCGCCGCGTGGCGGAAAAGCGGCTGTCGGCCGCCACCAGCAGCGGGGCCTGCAGGCGCTCCGCGCCCTGGCCGCCCTGGCGCGCGTCGGTGTATTCGAGCTCGGCATGGGCGGGCGTGACGGCCACGCGCGCGACGCGCGCCTCGGTCACGATGCGCACGTCCGGCTGCTGGGCCGCGACCTCGTAGGCCGTGCGGCGCAGCGCGTAATTGGGCACGATCCAGCCCAGGTGGTCCACGCCGCTGCCTCCCGCGTGCAGCTGCATGGCGCCGCGCCGGCCCACGGGGCCGTCGTGCACCTGGGCCTCGCGCAGCAGGCCGACCTCGTGCGCGGCCAGGCGCTGCCAGCTGCCCAGGCGCTGCAGCGTGGCCACGCTGGGGTGGGTGAGGGCGATCTCGCGCCCGTCGGGCGGCGGGGCGGCGAGCACGGACGCGGGCTGCTGCTCCAGCACCGTGACCTGCATGCCGGCCTGCGCCAGCGAGGCCGCCAGCGACAGCCCGGCCGGGCCGGCGCCGACGATGAGGACATCACTGCTGCTGTGGGTATTCGTCTGTTGCGGTGGCATGCGCGTGCTCGTTCCGGTGAAAGGACAAAGCGCCCAGTGGGCGAAGCGCCGATTGTCGGACGGTTGCGCGGGTGGCGCTTGAATTGGGTCAACACGGTGTGTATCCGGGCAGGCCCCGACGGGGCCGACCCGGAGTGACGCGGGGCGCGTGCGGCGCTACGCTGCCCGCATGGAAACCGATTCCCCCCCACCTTACGTTCCGCAGATCCGCCTGTACCAGGACTGGCTGCAGGCCCGGCGCGGCCTGCGGTTCGACGGCTACGACGCGCTGTGGCGCTGGTCCGTGACCGAGCTGGATGCCTTCTGGCAAAGCGTGTGGGACTACTTCGACCTGCAGTCGCCTACGCCGCACGATGCCGTGCTCGCCAGGAACGTGATGCCCGGCGCGCGGTGGTTCCCCGGCGCGCAGGTGAACTACGCGCGCCAGGTGCTGCGCCACGTGGATGCGGCGCACGCGGCCGGCCAGCCGGCCCTCGTCGCGCGCAATGAACGCGGCCAGCACCGCGAACTGTCCTGGCCCGCGCTGCGCCGGCAGGTGGCGGCGCTGGCGCTGCACCTCAAGGCCCAGGGCGTAGGGCCCGGCGACCGCGTGGCGGCCTACCTGCCCAACATTCCCGAGACCATCGTGGCCTTCCTGGCCTGCGCCAGTATCGGCGCCGTGTGGAGCGTGTGCGCGCCCGACATGGGAACGAACGCCGTGCTGGACCGCTTCCGCCAGATCGAGCCCAAGGTGCTGTTCGCCGTGGATGGCGTGAGCTACGGCGGGCGCGACCACGACCGCTGCGCCGTGCTGGCCGAGCTGCGCGCGCAGCTGCCCACGCTGCGGCACGTGGTGCTGGTGAACAACCTCGATGCCACAAAAACAATAGCTGATACCGCTTGTTACGCAAGCATTACAGCCAGAAAAGATGCTGAAACCGCGGCCTTCGAGCCGCTGTGGCTGCCCTTCGACCACCCGCTGTGGATCGTGTACTCCAGCGGCACCACGGGAATGCCGAAGCCCATCGTGCACGGCCATGGCGGCATGCTGCTGGTGATGCTGCAGCTGGCCGTGCTGCACAACGACATCGGCTGCAGCTACGCCCCCAACTCCTTCGGCGAGCGCTTCCACTGGTACAGCTCCACGGGCTGGATCATGTGGAACGCCCAGGTCGGCGGCCTGCTGGGCGGCACCACCTGCGTGCTGTACGACGGCAACCCGGGCGGCAGCAAGGAGCGTCCCGACTGGGGCGTGCTGTGGCGCATGGCGGCCGAAACCGGCGTGACCTTCTTTGGCGCCGGCGCCGCGTTCTACGGCAACTGCATGAAGGCCGGCATCACGCCGGCGCAATGCGGCGACCTGTCGGCGATCCGCGCGCTGGGCAGCACCGGATCGCCGCTGCCCGCCGAGGTGCAGCAATGGGGATCGGATTTCATGGCGGTTGCGGGCGTGCCGCGGGTCTGGTGGGCCAACATCTCCGGCGGCACGGACTTCGCGGGCGCCTTCCTCGGCGGCCACCGCGAGCTGCCGCAGACGCCCGGGCGCATGCAATGCCGCATGCTGGGCGCGGCCGTCGAGGCCTGGGACGAGCAGGGCCGCCCCGTGCTGGACGCCGTGGGCGAGCTGGTCTGCACCCAGCCCATACCGTCCATGCCCCTGTACCTGTGGGGCGACGCGGACGGCGCGCGCTACCGCGCCAGCTACTTCGACATGTACCCGCCGGGCCATGGCCGGCGGCCCGGTGGCGGCGACCTGGGGCCCGAGGCCGGCGCCGTCTGGCGCCATGGCGACTGGATAGAGATCGGATCCGCAGCCCATCCCGGCTGCCTGATCTACGGCCGCAGCGACGCCACCATCAACCGCCACGGCCTGCGCATGGGCACGAGCGAGATCTACAGCGCGGTGGAGGCCCTGCCCGAGGTGCTCGACAGCCTCGTCGTCGATCTGGAGTACCTGGGCCGTGAGAGCTGGATGCCGCTCTTCGTGGTGCTGCGCGAGGGCGTGGCGCTGGACGACGCGCTGCGCGGGCGCATCGATGACGCCATCCGCGCTGCGCTGTCGCCGCGCTTCGTGCCCGACGACATCTTCGCCGTGGCCGAAGTGCCGCGCACCCTGAGCGGCAAGAAGCAGGAACTGCCCATCAAGAAGCTGCTGCTGGGCCAGCCCCTCGCCAAGGTGGTCAACAGGGACGCCATGGCCAACCCCGGCTGCCTGGATTGGTACGTGGATTTCGCCGCCCGCCGTGGCGCCGCGGCGGCTGCATAAAACGGTTTCTGGTGGTTGCCGGCCGGGTATTTCAGCCCGGTCCGCCCCCACCCCCGCCCTCCACGTGCGGCGCTCCGGCGCATTCCAGCGCATGCTCGGCAAAGCGCTGCACCACGCGGCTGGTGTTGCCCGCCAGCCTGGCCAGCGCGATGCTGACGTGAAAGCCCGGCGGGTTGTCGGTCAGCCGCAGGCATTTCACGCCGCGCGGCACCACCTGGCGCGCCACGCCGGCCACCAGGCCCACGCCCAGGCCCGAGGCCACCAGGCTCATGATGGTCTGTACCTGCGCGGCCTCCTGCGCCACCTGCGGCGCGAAGCCAGAGAACTGGCAGCGCATCATGGCCAGGGCCAGCAGGCCGGGCACCTTGCTGCGCGGGTACATGATGAAGGGCTCGTGCGCGGCCTCGTGCAGGGCGATGGCCTCGCGCCGGGCCAGCGGGCTGGTCTCTGCCACGGCCAGCACGAAGTCGTCGCGGTCCAGCGGCGTCAGGTCGAAGCCGCTGGCGTCGAGCAGGGGAAAGCGCAGCAGGCCGGCATCGAAGCGGCGCGAGACCAGGCCCTCCAGGATCTCGGACGAGGTGGCCTCGGACAGCTCCAGCGTTATCTGCGGGTAGCGCGCGCGCAGCGATGGGATGAGCCGCGGCAGCAGCGCATAGGTGGCCGAGCCGATGATGCCCAGGCGCAGCCGCCCGCCCGTGCCCTCGCGCGTGTCCAGCACCGCCTGGCGGCATTGCTGGGCGTGCAGCAGCGTGCGGCGCGCGTCGTCCAGCATGGCCTGGCCCGCGGGGGTGAGCGCGACGCCCGTGCGCGTGCGCGCGAACAGCGCGCTGCCCAGCTCTTCCTCCAGCTTGCGGATGGAGACCGACAGCGGCGGCTGCGCCATGTGCAGCCGCTCGGCCGCGCGGTGAAAGTTGCCCGTCTCCGCCAGCGTGACGAACTGGCTCAGCTGTCGCAGGTTCATTTGATACCTGATGAATATTGAAATCGAATTTTTTAATATTAGACACAGCTTGCCGCACTGCCTACAGTGGTGCCCCTGACCGGCGGCCGAACCGACCGTCAAGGAGACAAGACCAATGTCATTGCACCGCAGAACCGCCCTGCGCGCCCTGCTGGGTTCCGGCCTCGCGGCCCTGGGCGCCGCCACGGCGCCGGCCGCCCGGGCGCAGGCCTTTCCGTCCAGGACCATCAAGTTCGTCGTGCCCTTCGGGCCCGGCAGCGGCACCGACACCTCGGCGCGCTACTTCGCCAAGAAGCTGCAGGACCTCACGGGCCAGGCCGTGGTGGTGGAGAACAAGCCCGGCGCCAACGGCTTCCTGGCGGTCAAGCAGGTGCTTGCCGCGCCGGCCGACGGCTACACCGTGTTCATCGGCAGCAACTCCACGCTGGCCGTGAACGCGGCGCTGTTCAAGGAGCTGCCCTACGACCCGGTGAAGGATTTCTCGCCCCTGACCATGATGATGCGCTCGCCCGCCATGCTGGTGGTGCCGCCGGCCGCACCCTATGGCGACCTCAAGGGCCTGCTGGCGCACGCCCGGGCGAACCCGGGCAAGGTGAACTTCGGCGCCGGGTCGGCCGGCTACCAGCTCATGGGCGAGCTGCTCAACGACATGGCCGGCGTGCAGACCGTGCACGTGCCCTTCAAGAGCGCGGGCGAGACCATGACCGCCGTGGCCTCGGGCACGGTGGACTATGCGTTCGCCGAGGTCACGGCCGTGCTGGAGCTGGCCAGGGGCGGGCGCCTGAAGATACTGGCCGTGGCGGCCGACAAACGCGTGGGCAACGCGCCCGAGGTACCGACCATGGGCGAGGCGGGATTGAGCGGCTTCGAGGCCTACACCTGGGTGGGCGCCATGGTGCCCGCCAGGACGCCCGCGGCCGAGACGGCCCGGCTGGCCGAGCTGTTCACCGCCATCTCGAAGATGGACGAGACGCGCGCCTTCTACGAGCGCCTGGGCGCCGCGCCCATGACGGGCGGGCCCGCGCAGATGCACGATTTCCAGCGCAAGGAGATCGCGCTGTGGAAGCGCATCGTCACCCAGGCCAAGGTGCCGCTGCAATAGGAATGGATTCACGAGAAGGACGGGGATGAGCACCCTGGATTCGCTTGCGCTCACGCGCATACCGCCCGAGGACGAGGCCCTGCGCGCCGAGGTGCGCGCCTTCCTCGCCGAGGCCATCAAAACCCTGCCCGCGCACGTGCGCGCCCGTTCCTGGGGCGGCTACAGCACGGAGCTGAGCCGCAAGCTCGGCGAGCGCGGCTGGATCGGCGTGACGCTGCCCAGGGAATACGGCGGCGGCGGGCGCAGCGCGTTCACGCGCTACGTGCTCGTGGAGGAATACCTGAACTGCGGCGCGCCCGTGGGCTCGCACTGGATCGCCGACCGCCAGAGCGCGCCGCTGATCCTGAAGTACGGCACCGAGGCGCAAAAGCGCTTCTACATCCCGCGCGTGTGCCGCGGCGAGGCGTTTTTCTGCATCGGCATGAGCGAGCCCAATTCGGGCTCGGACCTCGCCAGCGTCAAGACCCGCGCCGTGCCCAACGACAAGGGTTTTCTGCTCAACGGCCAGAAGATCTGGACCACCAACGCCCACCACTGCCAGTACATGATCGCGCTGGTGCGCACCTCGGGCGCGCCCGAGGACCGGCACAAGGGGCTGTCGCAGGTCATCGTGGACCTGCAGCTCCCCGGCGTCACCGTGCGCCCCATCGAGGACTTGTCGGGCGACAGCCATTTCTGCGAGGTGTTCTTCGACAACGTGCAGCTCGCGCCCGACGCGCTCATCGGCGCCGAGGGCCAGGGCTGGGAACAGGTCACGGCCGAGCTCGCCTTCGAGCGCAGCGGGCCCGAGCGGCTGTTCTCCAGCATCGTGCTGTTCGACCAGTGGCTCGACTGGGTGCGCACGCCCCGGGGCCGCACGGAGCCGGCGCAAAGGCTCGCGGGCAAGGTGCTCACGCAGCTCGCGCCGCTGCGCGCCATGTCGGTGGCGATCCAGGAAAAGCTGGTGCGCGGCGAAAGCCCCATCGTCGAGGCCGCGCTCGTCAAGGAGCTGGGCACCACGCTGGAGCAGTTCATCCCTGCGGCCATCGCCGACGACCTGTTCGCCCGCGAGGCGGAGGACGTGCCCGTGGAACTCTTGATGACGCTGAAGTACGTGACCGAGGCATCGCCCTCGTTCTCGCTGCGCGGCGGCACGCGCGACATCCTGCGCGGCATGATCGCGCGCGGCCTCGGGCTGCGCTGAACGTTCTGAAGGAATGGGAATGGACAACGATCTGTTTGCCGACGCGGCCCGCCAGGTGCTGGCCGATCAATGCACGCCTGCGGTGGTGCGCGCCATCGAGGCCGGCGGCCGCGCCGCGCCCGAGGCCGCCGCGCTCTGGGCGCAGCTGGAGGCCACGGGCCTGGCCGACGCGCTGCTGCCCGAAAGCCAGGGCGGCGCGGGCCTTGCGCTGTCGCAGGTCTTCGGCGTGCTGGAGCAATGCGGCGCGCACGCGCTGCCGCTGCCGCTGGGCGAGACCATGGTGGCGCGCGCGCTGCTTGCGGCCGCTGGCGTGGACCGGCCCGCGGGCGGCATCGCGCTGGCGCGCGGCGAGCGCACGCCGGAGGGCGGCCTGCGCTGCGCCCTGGTGCGCGGCGGCCGCGTGGCGCATGCGGTGCTGGCGCAGGCCGGCGACGCCTGGCACCTGCTGGGCGTGGCCGGCGCGCAGGAGGCGCCCCAGGCGCTGGCGCTCGACGCCGCGCTGGCCTGGACGCCCGCGCAGCTGCAGGCCGCGCCCGCGGTGGCCGTGGACGCCGCGCTCGACCTGCGCACCCTGCAGGCCGCCGTGCTCGCGCCGCAGATGGCCGGCGCGGCGATGCACGTCTTCCAGCGCACGCTGCAGTACGCCAACGAGCGCCAGCAGTTCGGCCGCCCCATCGGCAAGTTCCAGGCCATACAGCACCAGCTGGCCGTGATGAGCGAGCATGTGTTCGCCGCGCGCATGGCCGCGCAGCTGGGCTGCAGCGGCGCCGGCGTGCGGCCCGACCGCCTGCGCGTGGCGACGGCCAAGGCGCGCTGCAGCGAGGCGGCGCTGGCCGTCGCCGAGCTCGCCCACGCCATCCACGGCGCCATCGGCTTCACCGCCGAATACGACCTGCAGCTGTTCACGCGCCGCCTGCACGCCTGGCGCCAGGCGGCGGGCAGCGAGTCCTACTGGCACGACGTGGCCGGCCAGGCGCTGCTGGAGCACCAGGGGCTGACGCTGGACGTGGTGCGCCGCATCACGGACGTGGAAAGCGTGCTTTGAAACCGATAGCTGCTGCCGCTTGCCTGCAATGGGTTTTCAAATGGAAACACATGGAAATCCTTGCATGACAGGCGCTGGCAGCTCCTCTTTTTGAATGGAGAACCCATGGCCTTCCTGACCCTAGAGCGCGACGGCGCCATCCTGACCGTCACCATGAACCAGCCCGAAACGCGCAACGCCCTCACCGGCAACACGGCGGTGCAGGAATTCGTGCAGCTGTGCGACGACGTGCGCAAGGACGCGGGCGTGAAGGTGATCATCCTCACTGGCGCCGGCCCCATCTTCAGCTCGGGCGGCAACGTCAAGGACATGAAGCGCTTCTTCGACGACGCGCTCACGCCCGACCTGATCCGCGAGGAATACCGCCAGGGCATACAGCGCATCCCGCAGGCGCTGTACAACCTCGACGTGCCGGTGATCTGCGCCGTCAACGGCCCGGCCATCGGCGCGGGGCTGGACCTGACCTGTATGTGCGACATCCGCATCGCAGCGGAGACGGCCACCTTCGCCGAGAGCTTCGTGCGCGTGGGCATCGTCCCTGGCGACGGCGGCGCCTGGCTGCTGCCGCGCGCCGTTGGCATGGCCAAGGCGGCCGAGATGGCCTTCACCGGCGAGGCCATCAATGCACAAGAAGCGCTGGCCTGCGGCCTCGTGAGCCGCGTGGTGCCCGCCGGCGAGCTGCTGCCCACGGCCCGTGCCCTGGCCGGAAGAATAGCCGCCAACCCCGGCGCCGTGATGCGCATGACCAAGCGCCTGCTGCGCGAGGGCCAGCTCGCCACGCTGGACTCGCTGCTGGAACTGTCGGCCGGCTGCCAGGCCATCGCCCACAAGACGGCCGACCACCGCGAGGCCGTCACCGCCTTCATCGAAAAGCGCGCGCCGCGCTTTCAGTGACGCGTGGGGCGGGCGCCGATAATCGCCCCATGGCTTCTCCCCACAAACGCTTCTCGATGATCCGCGAGTTCCACCTCGCGGACTGGTTCACGCTGGGCAACGCGGTGTGCGGCGTGGGGGCGTTGTTCTCCAGCATGACCTACCTGGAGACAGCGGACCTGCGCCACGTCTACTTCGCCTGCGCGCTGGTGCTCGCGGCGCTGGTGTTCGACGTGCTGGACGGGCGCATCGCGCGCTGGCGGCAGAAGAGCTCGGCCATGGGGCGCGAGCTCGACTCGCTGGCCGACGTGATCTCCTTCGGCGTGGCGCCGGCCATCATCGCCTACGCCTGCGGCATGCAGGGGCTGTACGACCGCATCGTGCTCGCCTTCTTCGTGGCCTGCGGCGTCTCGCGCCTGGCGCGCTTCAACATCACGGCCGAGACCCTGGCCGAAGGCCCCTCGGGCAAAGTCAAGTACTTCGAGGGCACGCCCATCCCCACCTCCATCGTGCTCGTGGGCCTGCTCGCGCTGGCCGCCTCCATGGGCGCGGTGCGCGAGCACCTGTGGCTGGGCAGGATGATGATCGGCGGCTTCACGCTGCACCCGCTGGTGCTGCTGTTCGCGCTGTCGGGCTCGCTGATGATCAGCCGCATCCGTATCCCCAAGCTGTAAGTGAACAGGCCCTGAAGCCTGCACCGCGTGCGCGGTGGAGCATCTTGGCATGCAAATGAAATTAATCTGCATTACGGCAATGGGTTTCATTACATGACGAGGGAAATCATGCCGCATCGCACGCCATCCCGGGCTTCGTCCGCCCCTACCTCTGTCCTCGGCGCTTGCGCCGTTCCCATCCAGGTCATGCTGGGGGGCGCCAGCCTGTCCGGGGCGGTGCCTGCAGCCGCGCAGTCCGCCGGCCTGCGCCGGGGGCCAGGTCGGCAGCGGCGCACGCCTGGGTATCCTCGGCAACGCCTCGGTGCTGGACACGCCGTTCAGCGTGACCAGCTACACGGCGCAGGCGATCGAGAACGGGCAGGCGCGCTCCGTGGCCGACGTGATCGCGATGGACCCCTCGGTGCGCATGGCCAGCGCGCGCTCGAACATCAACGAGGACATCACCATCCGCGGCTTCGCGGTGCCCAAGGGGCCGTCCGCGGCGCTGTTCGGCATGGCGCCGGGCGGCAACGTGGGCGGCGTGATCAACCTCGTATCCAAGCGGGCCGGCGCCCAGCCCCTCACCCGCTTCACGGCCGGCGTGATGCCGGACTCGGTGGCGGGCGGGCACCTGGACGTCGGCCGGCGTTTCGGCACGGACCGGCGCGCTCGGCGCGCGCGTCAACCTCATGTGGCGCCAGGGCGACACGAACATCGACCACCAGCCCACGCGCGAGTCGCTCGCCTCGCTGGGGCTGGACCTGCGCCAGAGTGCGCTGCGCGCCTCGCTCGACCTGCTGTGGCAGGAACAGCGCATCGACAACGTGGTGCGCAAGTTCCAGCTCGCGCCGGGCCTGGCGGCCATCCCGCGCGTTCCGGACAACTCCATCGCCTACCCGGGCTACGGCTGGACGGACGGCCATGACGGCTCGGCCCTCTTCAAGGCCGGATACGACATCAGCGACACCCTGACGGCCTACGCGGGCCTGGGCCAGCGCAAGCTGAACTGGGGTGGGGCTCCATCGCGGGCAATCCCGTCATCCTGAACACTGCGGGCGACTACTCGTACTTCGGCGGCTGGCAGCGCATGGGCGTCGACTCCAAGTCGGCCGAGGCGGGCGTGCGTGCCAACTTCAGGACGGGGGCATCGTCCACAACGCCGCGCTGGCGTTCACGCGCCTCGACCAGGACCAGGCCCTGGGCTTCTACATGGGCTTTCCGGGCGGCATGTCCAACCTCTACACGGGCGGACTGCTGCCCACGCCGTCCATCGCCGGCATCAGCAACCCGCTGCGCTCGTACCAGGAGAGCCGGCTCACCAGCGTGGCGGTGGCCGACACCCCAGCGCTGCTGGACGACCGGTTGCTTGTGACCCTGGGCCTGCGCCACCAGAAGGTGCAGGGCCAGAGCTACAACTTCATGACCGGTGCCACCAGCGGCCCCTTCTACGACAAGAGCGCCACCACGCCGCTGGCGGGCGCGGTGTTCAAGCTGCGGCCGAACTGGTCGCTGTACGCGAGCTACGTCGAGGGCCTGTCGCGCGGCGAGACCGCGCCCGTGAGCGCGGCCATCGCCAACCCGGGCGAGGTGATGCCGCCGTACCGCTCCAAGCAGAAGGAGATCGGCGCGAAATTCGACCATGGCGGCTTCCTGGCGACGGTGGGACTGTTCGAGCTGACCAAGCCCAGCGCGGCCGTCTCGGCCACCGCCGCTCTCGTGGGCAAGCGGGCCATCGGCGTGCCCAGGTCGCAGCTCAACCTGGGCGCCGAGTGGGACGCGGGCTTCGCGCCGGGGCTCGCGCTCACGGACCGCATGGTCCATACCGCCAAGACCTACGCGGACGCCGTCAACACGCTGCAGGTCGCGGGCTGGACGCGCTGCTGCTGTGCCTGACGGGGCTGCCGCTGATCTTCCACGACATGCGCCGCCTGCGCTTCGTCGCCCTGCGCACGCGGCGCAGCGCCCGCATCCGGTGGCTCGACTGGCACAACCTGCTGGGCATCGCCACCGTGGTGTGGCTCACGGTGGTCGGCATCACGGGCAGCATCAACACGCTGGACCGCATCATCCTGGCGATCTGGCAGCAGGACCAGATGGCCGAGATGACCGCGCCCTACAAGGAGGGCCTGCCGCCGGTCACCCGCCCCGCACACTCAAGGGCGGCACGCCGGTCACCTCGCGCCTGCTCAAGCCCGCGCTGGTGGACGCGCAGACCGGCGTGCTGACCGCCTCGCACGACATGCCGTGGTACGTCAAGACGCTGTTCCTGTCGCAGCCGCTGCACTTCGGCGACTACGGTGGGCTGCCGCTGAAGATTCTGTGGACGCTGCTCGACCTCGCGGCCATCGTCGTGCTCGGCAGCGGCCTGTACCTGTGGCTGCGCAAGCCCAAGGCGGCACCCGTGCCGGGCACCGAAGCAGAGCCGGATGAGGAACTGGCGCCCCTGGCGGCGATGGAGGCCAAGACATGATGATGCCCTCAGGCCAGCGGCGTGACGCCCGCACCGATGAGGCGCAGTCCGCCGCGGAGATCTTCCGCGTTCGCATCCTGCTCGGCCTGGTGACCGCGGTCGGGCTCGTCTCGGCGCTGGTCGGCGACGGCGTGTGGGATCCGCTGTCCTGGCTCGCGCTCGCGCTCGCGACGCCACCAGCGGCCGTGGCGTGGGCCTGGCGCGCGCGCTGACGGCGATCGCGCCCGACGGGCGGCTTTGGCTGCCATGCGTGCCCCGAGAAAAGGCCGCGGACACGTTCCGAGACACTTCCTGATGCAGCCGCCGGCGCGGCTGCCGGGTACACTTTGCGGCTTCGAGGAGCCGCCGCGCGGCGCCTTTTTTCCACCCCCATCGCTTCATGGCCGTTGACACGGCGGGCCAGGCCCGCACCCATCTAGACCTCAAGAGCGCCCAGCTGTCCGTGGTGGCCCTGGTGCTCAAGACCGCCGACGTTTCCGCCGTTGCCGCGGAACTGGCCGCCCGCAGGGCCGACGACCCCGAGTTCTTCGACAACGACCCGGTGCTGATCGACCTGTCGGCCGTGCAGGGCGAGGAGCAGCCCATCGACTTCGCCGCGCTGGTGCAGGCGCTGCGCAGCCACCGCACCCAGCCCGTGGCCGTGCGCGGCGGTAGCCCCGCGCAGATGGCCGCCGCCCATGCCGCCGGCCTGATCGCCGCGCCCGACGTGCCTGCGGCGCGCGCGCAGCCGCGCGAGAGCGGTGCCGTGCGCGAGGTGGTCCGCGAGGTCGTGCGCGAAGTGCAGGTGGAAGTGCCCGTGCAGGTGGAAGTGCCCGTGCAGGCGCCCGCGCCCGGCGCGCTGGTGGTGGACAAGCCGCTGCGCTCGGGGCAGCAGGTCTACGCGCGCGGCTCCGACCTGGTCGTGATGGCCGTGGTCAGCTTCGGCGCCGAGGTGATCGCCGATGGCAACATCCACGTCTATGCGCCGCTGCGCGGACGCGCCATCGCCGGCGCGCGCGGCGACACCAGCGCCCGCATCTTCACCACCTGCCTGGAGCCGCAGCTGGTCTCCGTGGCAGGCATCTACCGCACCACCGAGACCGAGCTGCCCGACAACGTGCGCGGCAAGCCGGCCCAGGTGCGGCTGGACGGCGAAAAGCTGCTCATCGAGCCGCTGTAAGCCCTGTCTTCTCTCCCTCACTCCACAGGCAGTAACGCAAGGACTTCTCAGAACATGGCCAAAATCGTCGTCGTGACCTCCGGCAAGGGGGGCGTGGGCAAGACCACCACCAGTGCCGCTTTTGCATCGGGCCTGGCGCTCGCCGGCCACAAGACCGCCGTCATCGACTTCGACGTCGGGCTGCGCAACCTGGACCTCATCATGGGCTGCGAGCGCCGCGTGGTGTACGACCTGATCAACGTGATCCAGGGCGAGGCCAACCTCAACCAGGCGCTGATCAAGGACAAGCAGTGCGAGAACCTGTTCGTGCTCGCCGCCAGCCAGACGCGCGACAAGGACGCTCTCACGCAGGAGGGCGTGGAAAAGGTGCTCAAGGACCTGGCGGACATGGGCTTCGACTACATCGTCTGCGACTCGCCCGCCGGCATTGAGAGCGGCGCCCTCATGGCCATGCACTTCGCCGACGAGGCGCTGCTGGTGACCAACCCCGAGGTGTCCTCGGTGCGCGACTCCGACCGCATCCTGGGCATGCTCGGCAGCAAGACCAAGCGCGCCATCGAGGGCAAGGACCCCATCAAGGAGCACCTCCTGATCACGCGCTACAACCCCAACCGCGTGCAGGACGGCCAGATGCTGGGCCTGGAGGACATCCAGGACATCCTGCGCATCAAGCTCATCGGCGTGGTCCCCGAGTCCGAGAGCGTGCTGCAGGCCTCCAACCAGGGCCTGCCGGCCATCCACCTGGCCGGCACCGACGTATCCGAGGCCTACAAGGACGTGGTCGCGCGCTTCCTCGGCGAGGACAAGCCCCTGCGCTTCACCGACGCGGCCAAGCCCGGCTTCTTCAAGCGCATCTTCGGCGGGAGGTAAGCGGCCATGTCCCTGCTGTCCTTTCTGCTTGGCGAGAAGAAGAAGACCGCCGCGGTCGCCAAGGAGCGCCTGCAGATCATCCTGGCGCACGAGCGCAGCGGCCGCAACGCCGGCAAGCCCGACTACCTGCCCGCGCTGCAGCGCGAACTGGTGGCGGTGATCTCCAAGTACGTGAAGATCAACGCCGACGACCTCAAGGTGCACTTCGAGCGCCAGGACGACCTGGAAGTGCTCGAAGTGAAGATCGAGCTGCCCGAGGCGGCGGGCGGCAAGTAGCCGCGACGATCTAGCGCCGGTGGCGAGGCGAGGCCCGGGCCTTGGGCGTGGCCTGGCCGAGTTCGGCGCACAGGAAATCGACGAAGGCGGTAACGCGCCGCGCCTTCTGGTGCCGTGAGGGGTAGACGGCGTAGATGTCGGCGGGAGGCGTCGAATACTGCTCCAGCACCTGGCGCAGCCGCCCGCTGCGCAGGTATTTGTCGATGTCCCATTCCGCGCGCATCAGGATGCCGTGGCCGTCCAGCGCCCACGCCACGGCGATGTCGCCGTCATTGGTCACCATCGTTTCCGCCACCTTGACGGACTCCGTGCGCCGCCCGGCGCTCAGGCGCCAGATGCCGTAGGCGTCCTGGCCGTGGTGGATGCTGATGCATTGGTGGCGCGCGAGGTCGGCCGGCACGCGCGGCGTGCCATGGCGCTCCAGGTATGCGGGGGCCGCGCACAGCAGGCGCCGGTTGGCCGCCACCTTGCGGGCTATCACGCGCGCGTCCGGCGGTTCGCCAAAGCGGATGCAGACGTCGAAGGCATCGTCCGTCAGCGGCGGAGGCGTGACCGACAGGTGGAACTGGATCTGCACCTGCGGATAGGTCTTGCAAAAGCGCGAGATCACCGGTGCGATGTGGCTGCGCCCGAAACCCAGCGTCGCGTTCACGCGCAGCAGGCCGAGCGGTTCGGCCATCGAGCGGCGCAGGTTGTGCTCAACGTCTTCGATGTCCGCCAGGATGCGCCGCGCTTGCACCAGGTACTCCTCGCCTTCGGGCGTGAGCGAGTTGCGGCGGGTGGTGCGGTTGAGCAATTGAACGCCCAGCCGCTGCTCCAGCAGGGCAAGCCTGCGGCTCACCGCCGGCGTGGTCAGCCCCAATTCGCGTGCGGTGGCGGACAGGCTGCCGCAGCGCACCAACAGATGGAAGAACGCCATCTCCGACGAAGCGTTGCCGAGTTCCTGCATTGTTCAATACAACTGAAAAAATGTTTTATTTTCCACAAATTATTAAATGCCATTCGCTTCGTACATTGCCGCCTACGCCGCGTCGCCGTGGCGAGCAACAGAAGGAGACGAATGTGAGCCATGTAATCCTGCGGCTGTCGCGCAGATCCACCATCCTCGGGCTGAGCCTCCTGCCGTTGGCAGGGTATGCGCAGGCCTATCCCGCCAAACCGGTCAGCGTGGTGATTCCCTATTCCGCCGGGGGGACCACGGACATCGTCGCGCGGCTGATCGCACAGTCGCTGGCCGCCAGCACGGGCAAGACCTTCGTTGCCGAGAACAAGGGCGGTGGCAGCACCACCATCGCCACGGGCGCCGTGGCCAAGGCCGCGCCGGACGGCTACACCTTGCTGGCCAACGAGATGACGCAGACCATCATCCCGTGGCTGTTCCCCAAGCTGTCTTTCGATCCGATCAAGGATCTGCTGCCCGTGACGGTGTTCGCCGAGGCTCCCTATGTGCTCGTCGTCAATTCCGGCGTGCCGGCCAAGAATCTGCGCGAACTGGTGGATCTGGCGAAGGCGCAGCCGGGCAAGCTCAACTTCGCCTCGGGCGGCGCCGGCAGCGGCCCGCACATCGCCGGTGAACTGCTCAAGACCGTCGCTGGGGTGGACATGACCCACGTGCCCTACAAGGGCTCGGGCCCCGCCGTGGCCGATCTTCTGGGCGGGCAGGTGGACGTGCTCATCACCGCGGCGCCCACGGTGACCGCGCAGATGGGATCGGGCCGCATGCGCCCGCTGGCGGTGGCGCACCCGCGGCGCCTGTCCTCGCTGCCCGACGTGCCGACGGCAGCGGAGGCCGGGTTTCCCGATTTCCGCATTGCCAACTGGTTCGGGCTGGCCGCACCCAAGGGCACGCCGGCCGAGGTCGTCGCCTACCTGCACGCGGAGGTGCAGAAGGTGCTTCAAAGAGCCGACGTGCGCGACAAGCTCCTGGCCGCCGGCGCCGAGCCCGTGTCGATGACGCCGGCCGAGGCCGCGCGGCACGTGAATACCGAAGCGCGCCGCTGGGGCGAATTGGTGCGCAAGGCGCAGATCCGGCTGGACTGATTTTTTACCAACGCAAGAAGCAGATCCATGAAGATTCGCAAGGTGGAACCCCTGCACGTGGGGCAATTCATGTTCGTTCGCATCACCACGGACGACGGTACCGTGGGCTATGGCGAGGCGGGCACCTGGGGCCATATCGAGGCGGCGGGCGTTTGCATCCGCCGCTTCGCGGAGTATCTGGAAGGCAAGGACGCCTTCGCCATCGAGCACCACTGGAACGTGATGCATCGTTTCAGCTATTTCACGGGCCTGGCGGAAAACGCCGCCATCTCGGCCATCGACATCGCCCTCTGGGACATCAAGGGCAAGGCGCTCAACGTGCCCATCTACGAACTGCTCGGCGGCGCCGCGCGCACCAAGGCGCGTATCTACGGCCATATCTACGAGAACAGCATCGAGAAGATGCTCGTGGAATGCCAGGCCAAGATGGAGGCGGGCTTCAACGCCTTCGGCCACCTCAACCCCTTCCTCGACGAAGGGAACGATCAGGTCTATTTCAAGACGCACATCAAGAAGATGCGCGACGCGATCGACAACACCCGGCGCATGCGCGAGGTTGTGGGCGATCGCGTCGATCTGCTGATCGAGATCCACCGCCGGCTCACCCCGGCCGAGGCTATTGTCTTCGCCCGCGGCATCGAAGACACCCATCCCATGTTCATCGAGGATCCGATCCGCCCCGAAGGTCCGGACGGCATGGCACGCGTCGCCGAGAAGATCGGCATTCCGATCGCCACGGGCGAGCGTTTCGCCAATCTCTACGAGTTCCAGACGCTGATGGCGCGCGGCGGCGTCGAATATGCGCGGGTGGACCTGTGCCTGTGCGGCGGCATCACCGGAGCCAAGAAAGTCGCGGCCCTCGCCGAGGCCCACCATGTGCAGGTCGTGCCGCACAACCCGCTGTCGCCGATCGGCCTGGCCGCCTGCCTGCAGCTCGATGCCGCGATCCCGAACTTCGCCATCCAGGAATACGCAACGGGCTTCGAGGCCGGCATCTTCGAATCGCGCCCCGAACACTTGGGCAGCGACATCGTCGATCAGGTGCCCTTGCCCGATGCGGGCTTCGTCGATATCCCGACAGGCCCGGGCCTGGGCATGAATCTATTGCCGGATGCCCAGAAGATCCGCCCGCCGCTGGTCAAGCCGATCTCGATGCGGCCGCATTTCGACGGCTTCGTCGTCGATCAGTAACCGTACCGGGGGCGAGGCTAGGGGCCTATGACGGTGTCTGCCAGCTGCCCCAGCGCATGCTCGGTATAGAACATCCCCCCGTGGTAGAGCAGCGGCGACGCACCGCGCAGGTGCGTGCAGCGCTCCACGCGTCCCACGAAGATCGTGTGGTCGCCCTCTGCGTACTGGCTGCGGTTGGTGCATTCGAACACCGCCGCCACGCCTTCGATCACCGGCATGTCGTGCAGGCCGGGGTGGTGCGCCACGCCCGCCCAGCGGTCGATGCCGCGCGTGGCGAAGCGCTCGGCCAGGGCGCGCTGCTCCACCGTCAGCACATTGATCGCGTAGTGCGTCGCGCTGGCGAAGGCCTGCAGCGAAGAGGCCTTGTGCGCCAGGCTCCACAGCACCAGCGGTGGATCAAGCGAGACCGAGTTGAACGAATTCACCGTCATGCCGACCAGTTCGCCGCCCGCGCCGCGCGTCGTGACGATGGTTACGCCCGTGGCGAACATGCCCAGTGCATCGCGGAATTCGCGTGGCGAAAAGGCGGGAGGGCTGGGGTGATGGGTGCTGTTCACTAGGGGCGCGGCGCATGTGGTGCGCGGGGGCGGGCGGTGGAGGAGCTTATTATCGACCGGCAGGCTGCGGCTTGCAGCGCCGCCGGCGCTCTCCTTTCTTCGCACCATGTCTTTGCTGCCAGGCTTTTCCCTCCTGGGCTCCGGCCCCACCGTGCTGCTGCTGCACGACGCCGACGGCGATCACCTGAGCTTCGCGCCCCAGCTCGAAACCCTGGCCAGCGCCGGCTACCGCGCCGTCGCCTGGGATATGCCGGGTTATGGCCGCAGCGCGCCGGTAGAGCCCTACGGCTTCAAGGGACTGGCCCAGCGCTGCCTGCTGCTGCTGGACGCGCTGCGGTGCGGCGAGGCCACGCTGGTCGGCCACGGCTTCGGGGCCATGCTGGCGCTGGAGATCGCGCTGCGCGCCCCTATGCGGGTGCGGCGGCTGGTGCTGTGCGCGGGCGGCCCGGCGCTCGATGCAGCGGCCACCGCCGCCTGGGTGGCGCCGCGCCTTGCGGCGTTGGAGCAGGGCATGGACATGGCCCGGCTGGCCGACCTGGTGGCGCGCGACGCCGGCGCCGATGCCCTGCCCGAGGGGCTGCAGCTGGCGCGCCACGCCATGGGCCGCGTGTATGCGGCCACCTACCGCCGCGCGCTGCAGGCGCTCACCGTCTTTGCGCGCCGCGCGCCGGACCTGGCGCGGCTGCATGTGCCCACGCTGCTCATCGGTGGCGAGCAGGACCGCTGCACCCCGCCCGAGGCGCTGCTGGCCCTGGCCCATGTGCTGCCCGATGCGCGCGCCGTGCTGCTGCCCGGCGTGGGCCATTGGCCGCAGCTCGAAGACCCCGATGGCTTCGAGGGCGCGCTGCTGGAATTCCTGGCCATGCCAGCCCGGCTCCATTGAATTGAAGCCATCCCGGGGCGCGGGATGGTCTGCCGCGGCGCAGGGGTTTTGGGGTTATCCCAGTCTGGCTAACATGGCTTTCATGAACACGCTGTCGCAGCCCAGGCCCTCCTTCAAGGAGCAGATGCACCGCGCGCGCGAGGATGCCATCGTCGAGGCCGCTTGCCGGCTGCTCGGCGAAAAGGGCTTCGAGACCATGACCGTGGACGAGGTGGCCTGCGCAGTGGGCATCGCCAAGGCCAGCCTGTACAAGCATTTCGCGGGCAAGGACGACCTATGCGCGGCCGCCATGGTGCATGTGGTAGGGCGCCTGCAGCGTTTCCTGGACGAATTGCCCGAGGGCCTGCAGGCGCTGCAGCGCCTGCAGGCCCTGCTGCGCTGGCTGCTCGAGCTGCAGCTGGGTGACGAGACGCCGCTGCTGCCCAGCCGCAACTCCGCGCTGGCCCAGGCGCTGCGTACCTGCGATGCCTACCGGGCGTCCATGGAGGAGGTGCATGCGCGCATCCTGGGCTGGATCGCCGAGGCCCAGGCCGCCGCGCAGCTGCGGCGCGAGCTGCCGCCCGAGGTGATCCTGTGCGCACTGCTTGCGCGCTCGACCGACCCCATGCTGGCCATGCTGCGCGAGCGTGGCCATGGTGACGCCCAGATCCTCGACTGGGCCGTCGCCACCTGCCTCGGTGGCTTGGTCAGCGCACCAGCAGCACCGGAACGGTGCAGTTGGCCAGCACCTGGGTGCTGACCGAGCCCATGACCAGCTTGCCCAGCGAGCCGTGGCCGTGCGTGCCCATGACGACGAGGTCGTACTTGCCCGATTCGGCCACCTTGGCGATGGTCTCGCCGGCCGGGCCGACCTTGATCATGGTCTTGGGCTGCACGCCATGGCGGCCCATGAACTTGACCACGGGTGAGAGCACCTTCTCGCCCTCGTCGGCGTAGTAGCTGTCCACCGTTTCCTTGCCCAGTGCGGCGCGCGCGCGCGGGGGCAGCGGTGGCTGCACCGTAATGGCCGTGTACGTATGCGAGCTGCCAAGCATCTCGTCGTGCGCGGCCAGGTAGGCCAGCATCTTTTTGGTGTAAGTGCTGCCGTCGACAGCAAGCAGGATGTTCATTCGTAGTACTCCGTAAACGGGTTGTCAGACTAATCTGCGCCTGCACCTGTTGTCTTGACCTTTGTCATGCCGCGCGCCAATGGGTCTCGCGACCCCGCGCATCATACGGTGAGCACGCAGTGGGACTGGAATGCGGCCTGCTCGCCCTTGCGCGCATAGCCCAGCGGGTTGGCCACTACGCGGCAGCTCCAGGAGTTGCCGTCGGCATGCGTGCCGCTGGCCAAGTAGTCGCTTGGGGCGTGCAGATGGCCGTGCAGCCACAGCCGGGCGTGGGGCAGGCAGTCGTCCAGGGCATTGCAGAAGCCCGCGGTGCCGGGCGTCATGCCGTAGCGCGGGTCGGCGCTGCACAGGCTGGGAGCGAAGTGAGTGACTGCTACTGTCGCGCCGTCGAATGGCCGGGCCAGGGCCTCGCGCAGCCAGGCCTGGCACACCAGCGCCTGCTCGCGCAGCTGCGCCGCCAGGAACGGCTCGCCGTGGCGCGTGCCGCCGGTCTTGCGCAGATAGAAGTCGGCGGCGCGGAAGGCCTTCTCGCGCAGCTTGAGCCGCTGGCCCTGGGAGGCGTCGTCGGCGCCATGCCCGGCCAGCGCGTCGAAGTCGCTCCACAGCGTGGTGCCTACCAGGCGCACGCCCTGCAGAACCACGCTCTCGCGCTCCAGCCAGATCAGCCCGAGGCGGTCGCAGGTGCGGCGCAGGCGCGTGTGCGCGGTGTCGAAGTCCTGCCCGTCATACTCGTGGTTCCCCGGCACGAAGACCACCGGCGTGGGCCAGCCGGCGTATTGCGGCAGCGGCGAGAAGCGCGCCAGGCCGAAGTCGCCGTCGGCGAGCTGCGAGCCGGGCTGGTACGAGCCTATGTCGCCCGCCAGCACCAGCACGTCGGCGCCGGGCGCGGGGCTGGGGCTGAAATGGGGGTGGACTTCGAGGTGCAGGTCGGACAACAGCTGCAGCTTCATGGCTTGGCGTGGCGTGTGGATCGCATTCAGTCGCGGAGCGTGATGGGTGTCGGCGTGTTGCGGGCCGCGCGCGCGATGGTCTCGCGCAGCCA
This sequence comes from Alicycliphilus denitrificans K601, assembly GCF_000204645.1. Taxonomy (NCBI): domain Bacteria; kingdom Pseudomonadati; phylum Pseudomonadota; class Betaproteobacteria; order Burkholderiales; family Comamonadaceae; genus Alicycliphilus; species Alicycliphilus denitrificans. The sequence goes on from NC_015422.1 coordinate 108,382, forward strand.
GCGGTGGGCCGGGTCGTATAGGCGCCGGCGGTGCCACAGCGCATCCACGTGCACGGTGGGCAGCGGCATGGGCAGCGGGCGCCAGACCAGGTCGCCGCCCACGTCGGCCAGGCCCACGAAGTGCAGCGGCAGCACGGTGAGCAGGTCGGTGGTGGCCACCACGCGGCCGGCGGTGAAGAACTGGTTCACCGTGAGCACGATGCGCCGCTCGCGCCCCAGGGCGGCGAGCGCCTCGTCGATGAAGCCGTAGGGCTTGCCGGAGAAGCTCACGAGCAGGTGGTGCGCGGCACAGTACTGGTCCAGCGAGAGCGGCGCATCCGCCAGCGGATGGCCGGCGCGCATCACGCACACGTACTGGCTGGCGTACAGGCGCACGCTCTCATGGGCCACCACGTTGTCGGCCTGGGCGCGGGCCGTGAGGTCGGCCAGCACGGCCGGGAAATAGCCCACGGCCATGTCGATGGTCCCGTCGTCGAGCAGGCGGCGCGGGTCGCGCGTGGTCAGGGGTATGACGCGCAGCGAGATGCCGGGCGCCTCGCGCTCCGTGATTTCGATGAGCGGCGGGATCAGGGTGGCGCCGGTGGCGTCGGCCATGGCCAGCACGAACGTGGCCTGGGCCGAGGCCGGCTCGAAGCCGCCGGGGGCCAGCGATTCCTGCAACTGCCCCAGGGCCTGGCGCACCGCGGGCCACAGCGCCAGGGCCCGCGGCGTGGGCTCCACGCCATGGCCGCTGCGCACGAGCAGCTCGTCCCCCACGGCCTCGCGAAGGCGGCGCAGTGCATTGCTCACCGCCGGCTGGGTGATGGCCAGCTTCTCGGCCGCGCGCGTGAGATTGCGCTCGGCCATGACCTCGTCGAAGACGCGCAGCAGATTCAGGTCCAGCGTACGGAAGTTCAGCGAGGGCATGTCCTAACCATAACGAACATGAATGTTGGCAATCACAAATATTAATTGGACATGATATAGGGTTAACCCTAGTATTCTCCCGTTGCCAGGCAGTTTTGCCGCAAGCGGCACCGAGGTTTTACATCATGACGAAATTTGCTGTTATCGAGTTTCCCAGCCAGCATCAGGGCGTGGCGCGCATCGAGGGCGCCGTGAGCCATTTACGCCGGAGCGCGACCCGCTTCGACCCGACGCGCAACGGAGCCTCCCTGCTGCTCGCGGCCCTGGTGGCGGCCTTGCTGGTCGTGGCCAACGAGATGGTGGATACCTGGGGCGACGGCCATCTGCTGGCCGGCTGGATGCTGATGTGGCTGATCGCCTTCGTGGGCATGGCACTGCTGGCCGCGCCGGCACGCCGCGCCGTGGCGCTGCTGCGCGGCGCGGCCAAGTCCTGGTCCGATGCGCGCCGGCGTGCGGCTGAGGACGAGCGGACCTGGAACGCCGCGCTGCACGACGCGCGCATCATGGCCGACCTGAGCCGTGCCATGAATGGCATCGCCGTCGAGGACATGCGCCGCTATCGCTGACAGCACCGGCCCGCCAGGCCGCGTCAGCCACATGCCAGGGCACCTTCGGGTGCTCTGTTTTTTTGCGCGTGCGTGTGCCTCTGGCAATAAAAAACCCCGCACCCGATGCGGGGTGCGGGGTTGCGCGGGTGGACGGCCCTCAGGCGGCCAGGCGCTTTTCCAGGGCGGCCTTGGTGGCCAGCAGTTCCTGGGGCAGGTGGTGGGCGAGCTTGTCGAAGTGCTCGGTGTGCAGCTTCAGTTCCTCGGCCCAGACGCTCTTGTCGATGCTGGTCACGCTCTCGAACTGCTCGGCGCTGAATTCCAGGCCGTTCCAGTTGATTTCGGCAAATGCGGGGGCGATGCCGAAGGCCGTTTCCAGGCCTTGCGCGCGGCTTTCGATGCGGTCGATCATCCACTTGAGCACGCGCATGTTCTCACCGTAGCCGGGCCAGACGAACTTGCCCTCGGCGTTCTTGCGGAACCAGTTGGTCGTGAAGATCCTGGGCAGGGCCGCGCCCTGGCCGGCGATCTTGGCGCCCAGGTCCAGCCAGTGCTGGAAGTAGTCGCTCATGTTGTAGCCCATGAAGGGCAGCATGGCGAAGGGATCGCGGCGCACCACGCCTTGCGCGCCGAAGGCGGCGGCAGTGGTCTCGGAGCCCATGGTGGCGGCCATGTACACGCCCTCGGTCCAGGTGCGCGCCTCGGTCACCAGCGGCACGGTGGTGGAGCGGCGCCCGCCGAAGATAAAGGCGTCGATCTTCACGCCTTTGGGGTCGTCCCAGGCCTCGTCCAGTGCCGGGTTGTTGGTGGCGGCCACGGTGAAGCGGGCGTTGGGGTGGGCGGCCTTGGCGCCGGTTTCCTTGGCGATTTGCGGCGTCCAGTCGCGGCCCTGCCAGTCGATCAGGTGCCCGGGGACCACGCCGGTGTCCTTTTCCATGCCTTCCCACCACACGTCGCCGTCGTCTGTCAGCGCGACGTTCGTGAAGATCACGTCCTTGTTGAGGCTGGCCATGCAGTTGGGGTTGGTGTGGTAGTTCGTGCCGGGGGCGACGCCGAAGTAGCCTGCCTCGGGGTTGATGGCGCGCAGGGAACCGTCGGGCTGGGGCTTGATCCAGGCGATGTCGTCGCCGATGGTTGTGACCTTCCAGCCTTCGAAGGCCTTCGGGGGCACCAGCATGGAGAAGTTGGTCTTGCCGCAGGCGCTCGGGAAGGCTGCGGCCACGTGGTACTTCTTGCCCTCGGGGTTGGTCACGCCCAGGATCAGCATGTGCTCGGCCAGCCAGCCCTGGTCGCGGCCCATGGTGGATGCGATGCGCAGCGCCAGGCATTTCTTGCCCAGCAGGGCGTTGCCGCCATAGCCCGAGCCGTAGCTCCATATCTCGCGCGTCTCGGGGTAGTGCACGATGTACTTGACCTGGGGGTTGCAGGGCCAGCTGGTCTGGTCCTTCTCGCCGGCCTTGAGCGGCGCGCCCACGGTGTGCATGCAGGGCACGAACTCGCCATCGGTGCCGATCACGTCGTATACCGCCTTGCCCATGCGCGTCATGATCTTCATGTTCACGGCCACGTAGGCGCTGTCGGACAGTTCCACGCCCACGTGGGCGATCGGGCTGCCCAGTGGGCCCATCGAGAACGGCACCACGTACATGGTGCGGCCGGCCATGCAGCCGTCGAACAGCGGCTGCAGCGTGGCGCGCATCTCGTTGGGCGCCATCCAGTTGTTGGTGGGGCCGGCGTCTTCCTTCTTCTCGGAGCAGATGAAGGTGCGGTCTTCGACGCGGGCCACGTCCGACGGGTCGGAGCAGGCCAGGTAGCTGCCCGGGCGCTTGGCGGGGTTGAGCTTCTTGAAGGTGCCGGCATTGACCAGCTGCTGGCACAGCTGGTCGTATTCCTCCTGGCTGCCGTCACACCAGTGGATGGCGGCGGGCTTGCACAGGGCGGCCATTTCGGCCACCCAGGCGATCAGGCGGGCGTTCTTGACATAGGCGGGGGCCTGCAGGCTCAGGCCTTGCATGGAGGGGGCGTTCATTGGAGCTTCCTGAAGTTGAAAACGGTTTTTTCAAAGGAAGCGAGCCGGGACGCGTGGCGCGGGGGCCCACCGGACGCCTGTGCGCACTGCCTTTGAAAAAACGGCTTGGAACTCAGTCGCCTAGCGGGTGCAGGAGGTGCCGCCGCAGGGTAGGCACGCATGCGCAGTTCGGCTGAATTGACGATTCTATGAAGACGTCCGGAATTTGTCTGCTGGACAAGGGGCAAAACAATGCAAACAATGCATAGGGTTATGCATGAAATTTCAGATCCACGCGCTGGAGGCAGCAACGAAAAGGCCCCGCAATGCGGGGCCCGGGATGTGCATGCGCGGGGATGCGTCAGGCCATGGTGACCGCGATCAGCGCCAGCAGGAAGATCATGGCCGCGCCCGCGGCGGGAAGCACCACGGGGATCAGGTTCACCACGGTTTCGGTGGGATCGGTCGCGGTGGCCGCCTCGACGTCGGCGGCGTTGGGTGCGATGTGGTGTTCGTGTGCCATGTGGTGGTCTCCTCTGTAAGTCCTGGTGCCTGAAAGCTTGGCCAAGTGTAGCGGCAGCGCCCGGACCGGCCCACGGGCCTTACCCGGGGTCAGTGCAGCTCGGCCTCCATGTGGGCGGCGCGCAGCTGCTCCAGCACCTGCTGGACGTGGGCCTTGCCGCGCGTCTGCAGCACCAGCTCGATCTCCACGTTCTGCGCGGCCAGCAGGGTGAAGGCGCGCTGGTGGTGCACCTCTTCGATGTTGGCGCCGGCCTCGGCCACGGTGGCGGTGATGCGCGCCAGCACGCCGGGCACGTCGCGCGCGCTGACCTTGATGCGCGCCAGGCGCCCGGAGCGCACCATACCGCGCTCAATGATGGCGGCCAGCAGCAATGGGTCGATGTTGCCGCCGGAGAGCACCAGCCCCACCTTCTTGCCGCGAAAGCGCTCGGGGTAGCGCACCAGGGCGGCCAGGCCGGCCGCGCCCGCGCCCTCGACCAGGGTCTTCTCGATCTCCAGCAGCATGAGCACGGCCTGCTCTATGTCGCCCTCCTGCACCAGCAGCAGGTCGTCGACCAGGCGGGCGATCACTTCGCGCGTCATTCGGCCCGGCTGGCCCACGGCGATGCCCTCGGCGATCGTGGACATGCCCTGCTCGTGCTGCGTGCCCTTGACGGCGTTGACCATGGCCGGAAAGCGCGCCGTCTGCACACCCACGATCTCCAGACTGGGCTTGAGGGCGCGCGCCGCCGTGGCCATGCCGGCCAGCAGGCCGCCGCCGCCGACCGAGACGACCAGCACGTCCAGGTCGGGCTGTTCGGCCAGCATCTCCAGCGCCAGCGTGCCCTGGCCGGCGGCCACGGCCTCGTCGTCGTAGGGGTGCACGAAGGTCAGGCCCTGCTGCCCGGCGAGCAGATGGGCGTGCCGGTGCGCTTCCTCCAGGGTGTCGCCGTGCAGCACCACCTCGGCCCCGAAGCCGCGCGTGCGCTCCACCTTCACGCCGGGCGTGAAGCGCGGCATGACGATCACCGCGCGCAGGCCCAGGCGCTGCGCATGGTAGGCCACGCCCTGGGCGTGGTTGCCGGCGCTCATGGCCACGACGCCGCGCTTACGCTCCTCGGGGGTGAGCTGGCTCAGCTTGTTGCAGGCGCCGCGCTCCTTGAACGAGGCGGTGAACTGCAGGTTCTCGAACTTGAGGAACACTTGCGCGCCTGTGACCTGCGAGAGCGTGCGCGATTCCACGCAGGGCGTGTCGAGCACCTGGCCGCGCAGGCGGGCGGCGGCGTCCTGGATGTCTTGGATGGAAAACATGGTGGATTGTCGCGCAGCACGCGCCTGGGTTAGCTATTGATAGAAGAGCTGGTCACGCTTGATTGGCAAGCGTTGGGGGCCATTTTGACTGTGAATGACGTTTCAGGCGGGAAAGGCGCGCGCCAGGATGGCGTCCACGTCCATGCCGCGCGTGTCGATGGCCCCCGCCACGCGGCCCGCGCCGCCGTCGCCCAGGCGCGTGGCGATGAACGCGTCGGCCACGCAGGCGGGCGCATGCGCGCGCAGCAGGCAGGCCTGGGCCACGAGCACCAGGCGCTGCGCGAGCACGCGGCCCAGGGCTTCGAGTTCATCGGCTGATGCGGCCAGCAGCGCCTGCAGGCCCTGCAGCGCGGCGGCGATGCGCGGCTCGCCCTGCGCGGCGGGCTGCAGCTCGGCCAGCAGGGCGCGGGCGGCCCCGGGCTCGCGGGCCAGGGCGCGCAGCACGTCCAGGCACATGACGTTGCCCGAGCCCTCCCAGATGGAGTTGACGGGCGCCTCGCGGAACAGCCGCGCCATCACGCCGTCCTCCACGTAGCCATTGCCGCCGAAGACCTCCATGGCTTCGCCCGTCAGCTCCACGGCGCGCTTGCAGACCCAGAACTTGGCGGCGGGCGTCATGGCGCGCTTCCAGGCACGCTGGGCGGGGTCGCCGTCGCCCTCGCGCTCGAAGGCCTCGGCCAGGCGCATCAGCAGCACCAGGGAGGCCTCGCTCTCCAGCGCCAGGTCGGCCAGCACGGCGCGCATCAGGGGCTGCTCCGCCAGGGCCTTGCCGAAGGCGTGGCGCTGGCGCGCATAGGCGATGGCCTGCACCGTCGCCTGGCGCAGGATGGCGGCGCTGCCCGCCACGCAGTTGAGGCGCGTGTAGCCGGCCATCTCGATGATGGTGGGGATGCCGCGGCCCTCCTCGCCCATGAGCACGCCCCAGGCGTCCTCAAACTCCACCTCGCCGCTGGCGTTGCTGCGGTTGCCCAGCTTGTCCTTCAGGCGCTGCACGCGCACCGCGTTGCGGCTGCCGTCGGGGCGCCAGCGCGGCACGTAGAAGCATGCGAACGGGCCGCCCTCCTGCACGCGCGCCGTCACCAGGTGCGCGTCGCATTGCGGCGCCGAGAAGAACCACTTGTGCCCGCGCAGCAGGTATTCGCCGCCGCGCCCGCCCGCGCCCACGGCCGTGGCCACGGTGGTGTTGGCGCGCACGTCGGAGCCGCCCTGCTTTTCCGTCATGCCCATGCCGAGCCAGATGCTGGCCTTGTCCTGCACGGGCAGGTCGCGCGCGTCGTAGGCGTCGCTGTAGAGGCGCTCCTGCAGCTGCGCCCAGAGCGCCGGTTCCTTCTGCAGCAGGGGGATGGCGGCCTGCGTCATCGTCGCGGGGCACAGCGTGCCCTGCTCCACCTGGCCGTGCAGGTAGAAGCCCGCGGCCCAGGCGGCCCAGCGGCCCGCGCGCGCCTCCCTGAAGGGCTGGCTCACGAGGCCCTGCCCGCGGTACAGCGCCATGAGCGCGTGCCAGCCCGGGTGGAACTCCAGCGCGTCGATGCGCCGCCCGCGCGAGTCGAAGCGCCGCAGCTCGGGCAGATGGCGGTTGGCCTGCTCGGCCAGCATATAGGTTTCGGTGCGCCCCAGGCGCGCGGCGTAGCCGTTCAGCGCGGGGCGGGCCCAGCCGGCGCCCGTGCGCGCCAGCGCCTCGCAAAGCGCCGGGTCGGTGGCCAGCGGGTCGTAGTCGTAAAGCTCGGGAAACTGGTTGAAGACATGGTGGGTGGTCCAGTCCATGGTGCGCCTGCCTTGCCTGCGTTCCTGTCGGCGGACAGTCTAGTCCTGCCGCTGTTTATTGCCAGCCCCAGCGCCGCCGGTAGATGCCCTTCATGGCCTGAGTCGCTGCCATGTAGCCCAGCACGATGGCCGGCAGCAGCGCGAAGTACAGCGGCGGCAGCGCCTGCAGCCTGAAGTAGTGTGCCAGCGGCCCCATGGGCAGGAAGATGCCGACGGCCATGATGGCGCCCGTCATCACCAGCAGCGGCGTGGCCGCGCGGCTCTGGACGAAGGGCAGACCGGGGCTGCGGATCATGTGCACGATCAGGGTCTGCGTCAGCAGACCCACGACGAACCAGCCCGACTGGAACAGCGTCTGCTGCGCGGGCGTCTGCGCGCCGAAGACGAACCACATCATGGCGAAGGTCGTGATGTCGAACACCGAGCTGACGGGCCCGAAGAACACCATGAAGCGGCCTATGTCGCCCGGCTGCCAGCGCAGTGGCCGGCGCAGCAGCTCCTCGTCCACGTTGTCGAACGGAATGGCGATCTGCGAGATGTCGTACAGCAGGTTCTGCACCAGCAGGTGTATGGGCAGCATCGGCAGGAACGGTATGAAGGCCGAGGCCGTGAGCACCGACAGCACGTTGCCGAAGTTGGAGCTGGCCGTCATCCTGATGTACTTGAGCATGTTGGCGAAGGTGCGCCGGCCCTCCTGCACGCCCTGCTCCAGCACCATCAGGCTCTTCTCCAGCAGGATGATGTCGGCGGCCTCCTTGGCGATGTCCACCGCGCTGTCCACCGAGATGCCGATGTCGGCCGCGCGCAGCGCCGGCGCGTCGTTGATGCCGTCGCCCATGAAGCCCACCACGTGCCCGTTGGCCTTGAGCCGGCGCACGATGCGTTCCTTGTGCATGGGCGTGAGCCTGGCGAAGAGGTTGTGGCGCTCCACGGCATGGCCCAGCTCCTCGTCGCCCATGCGCTCCACGTCGCCGCCCCGCAGCACGCCCTGCTGCGCCAGGCCCACCTCGCGGCAGATCTTGGCGGCCACCAGCTCGTTGTCGCCGGTCAGCACCTTCACGGCCACGCTGCGCCCGGCCAGCGCCTTCAGCGCCGCGGCCGTGGAGTCCTTGGGCGGGTCGAGGAAGGCCACGTAGCCGACCAGGGTCAGGGCGCTTTCGTCGGCCAGACCGTAGACGTCCTGCGTGGGCGGTCCCTGCCGGGCGGCCACGGCCACCACGCGCAGGCCTTCCTCGTTGAGCCCGGCCGTCACGGCGCGGATGCGCTCCAGCAGCGCGGGCGTCAGGGGCTCGGTGGCCGCGCCGTGGCGCACCTGGGTGCACACGGCCAGGACTTCCTCCACCGCGCCCTTGGTGATGAGCAGATGGTGCGCGCCGTGCTCGGCCACCACCACCGACATGCGGCGGCGGTCGAAGTCGAACGGGATCTCGTCGACCTTGCGGAAGTTCCTGGCGGGTTCGAGCTCGCGGTGCACCTCGGCGTGCTCCAGCACGGCCACGTCCAGCAGGTTCTTCAGGCCCGTCTGGTAGTAGCTGTTGAGGTAGGCCAGCTCCAGCACGTCGCCGGACTCCTCGCCCCAGGCATCGACGTGGCGCGCCAGGAAGATCCTGTCCTGCGTCAGCGTGCCGGTCTTGTCGGTGCACAGCACGTCCATGGCGCCGAAGTTCTGTATCGCGTCCAGCCGCTTCACGATGACCTTCTTGCGCGACAGGAACACCGCGCCCTTGGCCAGCGTGGAGGTCACGATCATGGGCAGCATCTCGGGCGTCAGGCCCACGGCGATGGCCAGGGCGAACAGCAGGGCTTCGAGCCAGTCGCCCTTGGAGAAGCCATTGATGAAGAACACCAGCGGCGCCATCGCGGACATGAAGCGGATGAGCAGCCAGCTGACCTTGTTCACGCCCGACTGGAACGAGGTGGGCGCGCGGTCGGTGGCGATGACGCGGCCGGCCAGGGCGCCGAAGTAGGTGCCGCCGCCCGTCGCCAGCACCACGGCCGTGGCCGAGCCGGAAACGACGTTGGTGCCCATGAACACGATGTTGTCCAGCTCCAGCGGGTTGCCGGCGCCCGCGCCGCATCGGGCGGCCGACTTCTCCACCGGCATGGACTCGCCGGTCATGGCCGCCTGCGCCACGAACAGGTCCTTGGCCGCGAGTACGCGGCAGTCGGCCGGGATCATGTCGCCGGCCGACAGCACGACCAGGTCGCCGGGCACCAGCAGCCTGATCGGCAGCTCCACGCGGCGCACGCCGGCGTCTTCGGGCAGGCTGCCGCGCAGCACCGTCGCCGTGTTGCCGACCATGGCCTTGAGCGCGTCGGCCGCCTTGCTGGACCGGCCTTCCTGCCAGAAGCGCAGCAGGGTGGCCAGCACCACCATGGTTCCTATCACCAGGGCGCCCTTCATGTCGCGGGTGAAGAGCGAGATGGCGGCCAGTAGCGTCAGCAGCAGGCTGAACGGGGTGCGAAAGCAGTGCCACAGGTGCACCCACCAGGGCAGCGGCTTCTCGTGCTCCACCTCGTTGGGGCCCGCGCGCTCGCGTATGGCGTCGGCCTGCGCCTCGGTCAGGCCGGTCTCGGCGCTGCCGAGCTGCCGCAGCAGGGCCCCGGCATCGGCGTCCGCCGCCGCGGCCAGCGCCCTGGACTGCGCCGCGGGCAGTTCCCGGCTGACGCCGGTGCGGCCCAGGGTCTCCAGCAGGGCCCGGCGGCGGAAGTGCCGGACCATGCGGCGCGTGCGCAGGAAACCGGCGAAGACCTCTCTCGGGATGTGGGGGTGCATGGGGGCTCCTGAACGCCCCGTCCCGAACCCGTCGGGACGCAGGCCCTTGTTCGGCCGACACCCCGCGATGATGGATCAAAACTCCGTATGCGGGCGCACCCGGCCCGCCACGGCGCCGTGCGCGCCGCGCTGTTTCAGGACACGGCCGAAAACAGCCTGCGCGCGCCCACCGGCGCCACCGCGCGCGCGATGGCGCCGATGTGGTCCGGCGTGGTGCCGCAGCAGCCGCCCACGATGTTCACCAGCCTCTCGGTGGCGAACTCGTGCACCAGGCGGCTCGTGACCTCGGGCGTCTCGTCGAAGCCGGTGTCGCTCATGGGGTTGGGCAGGCCGGCGTTGGGGTAGCAGCTGATGAAGGTGTCGGGCGCGGCCTTGGCAAGCTCCTGGATGTAGGGGCGCATCAGCGCCGCGCCCAGGGCGCAGTTCAGGCCGATCGAGAGCGGGTTGGCGTGGCGCACGCTGTGCCAGAAGGCCGTCACGGTCTGGCCCGAGAGGATGCGGCCCGAGGCGTCGGTGACCGTGCCGCTGATCATGATGGGCAGGCATTCGCCGGTCTGCTCGAAGGCTTCGTCGATGGCGAACAGGGCGGCCTTGGCGTTCAGCGTGTCGAAGATGGTCTCCACCAGCAGCACGTCGGCTCCGCCCGCGATGAGCGCCAGCGCCTGCTCCAGGTAGGCCGCGCGCAGCTGCTCGAAGGTCACGTTGCGCGCGCCGGGGTCGTTCACGTCGGGGCTGATGCTGGCGGTCTTGGGCGTGGGGCCGAGCGCGCCGGCCACGAAGCGGGGCTTGTCCGGCGTGCTGAACTTGCCGCAGGCCGCGCGCGCGAGCCTGGCGCTCTCCAGGTTCATCTCGTAGGCCAGGTCGGCCATGCCGTAGTCCTCCTGCGCGATGCTGGTCGCGCCGAAGGTGTTGGTCTCGATCAGGTCGGCGCCGGCGGCGAGGTAGCCCTCGTGGATGTCGCGGATCACGTCGGGCCGCGTGAGGCTGAGCAGTTCGTTGTTGCCCTTCACGTCGCGCGCAAAGTCCTTGAAGCGCTCGCCCCGGTACTGCTCCTCGGTGAGCTTGAAGCGCTGGATCATGGTGCCCATGGCGCCGTCGAGGATGGCGATGCGCTGTTCGAGGATGGCGGGCAGCTGCTGGGCGCGGGTGTAGTGGGGCAGGGTCATGGACCCGATTGTAGAAAGGGCTCCGCGCTTTCCAGAAAGACCCGTAGCGCGGGCGCGTCGGTGCCCTCGTGCCAGGCGAGCACGCCCACGGTGGGGTGGTGCAGCCCCGCGATGGGCAGGAAGCACACGCCCTGCACGCCCGCCTGGGCCAGCGACGCCGGCACCAGCGCCACGCCCATGCCCAGCGCCACGAGCGACACCACCGTGAGCCACTGGCGCGCCGCGTGGCGCGTGCGGGGGTGGATGCCGGCGCGCTGGAACAGCGCGATCACGTTGTCGTGGTTGGCGGGCGCGACGTCGCGCGCGAACATCACGAAGCTCTCCTGCTCCAGCGCGGGCAGTGCGACGCTGGCCCCGTGCGCGAGCGCATGCCCCTGCGGCAGGCAGCAGACGAAATGGTCCGCCGCCAGCGGCCGGCAAAGCAGGCCCGGCGGAACGGCGGCGGTGTTGATGAAGCCGGCGTGCAGCTGGCGGTGCAGCAGGGCGTCGATCTGCTCGCTGGAGGACAGCTCGCGGAGTTGGACATCGATGCCCGGCGCGCGCTCGCCGAAGGCGCGCACGATGCGCGGCATGTCGCGGTAGACCATGGAGCCCGTGAAGCCGATGTCCAGCCGACCCTGCAGCCCCGCGGCCACGGCGCGCGCCGTCTCGCCCGCGCGCGCCACGTGGTCGAGCACCATGCGCACCTCGGCCAGGTACGCATGGCCCGCGGGGGTCAGGGCCACGTACTTGCTCGTGCGCTCGAATAGCCGCACGCCCAGTTCCTCCTCCAGCGCCTTGATGCCCGAGGACAGCGGCGGCTGCGTGATGGCCAGGCGTTCGGCCGCGCGGCCGAAGTGCAGTTCCTCGGCCAGCACGGCGAAGTAGCGCAGCTGGTGCAGTTTCATGCCGGACATGATGCCAGCGGGCCCGTTCACATTGCGATTGGCGCTACTCGCCGAGAGGCCGCGGAGCAGGCTGGTGCCAGGGACGCCGCGGAGCGGGCTTTGCCCGGCCACTGACGTCGTCCCTCCTGGATGCTCTCAATACGACTTGGGCAGGCCCAGCACCTTCTCCGCGATGAAGCACAGGATGAGCTGCGGGCTCACGGGCGCCAGGCGCGGTATCCACGACTCGCGCATGTAGCGTTCCACGTGGTATTCCTTGGCGTAGCCCATGCCGCCGTGCGTGAAGATGGCGCGCTCGCAGGCGCGGTAGCCGGCCTCGGCGCCGAGGAACTTGGCGGCGTTGGCCTCGGCGCCGCAGTTGGCGCCCTGGTCGTACAGCCAGGCGGCCTTCTGCACCATGAGGTGCGCGGCCTCCAGGTCCATCCAGGCCTCGGCCAGCGGGTGCTGTATGGCCTGGTTCTTGCCGATGGGGCGGCCGAACACCTCGCGCTCGGCCGCGTAGCCCGCCGCGCGCGCAAGGGCGGCGCGGCCCAGGCCCACGGCCTCTGCGGCGATCAGGATGCGCTCGGGGTTCATGCCGTGCAGGATGTAGGAGAAGCCCTTGCCCTCCTCGCCCACGCGGTCCTCCACGGGAATGCGCAGGCCGTCGATGAACAGCTGGTTGGTGTCCACGCACTTGCGGCCCAGCTTGGCGATCTCGCGTACCTCGACCTTGCTGCGGTCCAGGTCGGTGTAGAACAGCGTCAGGCCCTCGGTGCCCTTGCATTCCTCTGCCGGCCGGGTGCGCGTGAGCAGCAGGATCTTGTTGGCCACCTGGGCGGTGGAGATGAAGACCTTCTGCCCGTGCACCACGTAGTGGTCGCCCTCGCGCACGGCGCGCGTCTGCAGCTTCAGGGTGTTCAGGCCCGCGTTGGGCTCGGTCACGCCGAAGCAGGCCTTGTCCTTGCCCTGGATCAGCGGCGGCAGCCAGCGCTTCTTCTGCTCGTCGGTGCCGAAGACGACCACGGGGTGCAGGCCGAAGATGTTCATGTGCACGGCCGACGCCCCCGACAGGCCCGCGCCCGTGGCCGAGATGGTGTGCATCATCAGCGCGGCCTCGCTGATCCCCAGGCCCGCGCCGCCGTATTCCTCGGGCATGGCGATGCCGAGCCATCCGGACTCGGCCAGCGCCTGGTGGAAGTCGTGCGGGAAGCCGCCTTCCTGGTCTTTCTTGAGCCAGTAGTCGGCGTCGAAGGGCTCGCAGACGCGCTCGATGGCGGCCTTGATCTGTTCCTGTTCGGGGGTGAGTGCGAAGTTCATGGTCGGATTACCTTGTCGGGCGATTCGCCGTAGGGCGGGCTATAGATCACGAGCAGCTTGACGGGCTGGTCGCTGGTGACGGTGAAGACGTGCATCTTGTCGGCCGGGAAGAAGCACATGTCGCCCGGCACCATGTCGAAGGCCTCGTCCTCCACCTGGGCCCGGGCCGTGCCTTCGAGCAGGTAGCAGGCCTGCTCGATGCCGGGATGGGCGTGCGGCAACGCGCCGCCGCCCTTGTGCAGCGTGCCCAGCAGCACCTCCATCTGCTTGGCACCCACGGTCTCGGGGCCGATCAGGCGCTGGTTGTGCGTGTGGTGGTGGTTGGCGGGCTGGTAGCTGGGCACGCCGGCGGCGCGCACCAGGTAGCGGGATGTGGTCATGTGGCGCTCCCGGGCCTCATTCGGGTTGGATGCCGGCCTGCTGGATCAGCGTGCGCCAGTGCGTCAGTTGCCCGGCCACGTACTGGGCGAATTCCTCGGGCGTCTTGCTGGGCCAGACCTGGAAGCCGATCTGCGCGAGCTTGTCCTGCAGATCCTTGTCGGCCAGCACGGCCTGCAGCTCGGTGTTCAGGCGCAGCACCACGGCCGGGGGCAGGCCCGCGGGGCCGAAGATGCCGTTCCACGAGGTCAGGTCGAAGCCCTTCACGGTCTTGCCGATGGGCGGCACGCCCGGCAGCAGCGGCGTGGGCTCGGCCGTGGTGATGCCCAGCGTGCGCACCTTGTCGGTCTTGAGCATGCCCATGCCCGAACCCAGGTCGGCCACGTACACCTGCACCTGGCCGCCCACCAGGTCGGTCATGGCCTGGGGGCTGGATTTGTAGGGCACGCCCAGCACGTCGATCTTGGCGATGTGCTTGATGCTCTCCATGGCCACCAGCGAGGTGCTGTTGGGCGTGGCGTAGCTCAGCTTGCCCGGGTTGGCGCGCGCGTAGTCCAGCAGCTCGGCCAGCGTCTTCACCGGCAGCGCGGGGTGCACGGCCAGTGCGAAGGGCAGCTCGCCCACGCGTGCCACGGGCGTGAAGTCCTTGATTGGGTCGTACTTCAGGTTCTTGTACAGCGCGGGGTTGGCCGAGTGCGAGGTGTTCGTCGTCATGAACAGCGTGTAGCCGTCGGGCTTGGCCTTGGCGACGAACTGCGCGGCCACCTGGGCATTGGCGCCGGGCTTGTTGTCCACGACCACCGGCTGCTTGAGCCGCGCGGCCAGCCCCGAGGCCACGGCGCGCGCCACCGAATCGGTGCCGCTGCCGGCCGCGAAGGGTACGACGAGGGTCACGGGCGCATTGGGATAGGCCTGCGCCAGGGCCGCCGTGGCGCCGATGGCGAGGGCGCACGCGGCGAGCGTGGCGCGCAGGATGGTCTTCATGGCTTGTCTCCTGTAATAGTTGGTTGCGCGCCAATGGTGATGGAGTCAGCGATTCATGTCCAATTCAATAAGCGGACCAATGAATTCGATTTGCGAATGGTTTGGGCATCATTCGGGGGCCGCGCGCGGGGGGCCGCATCCGGAGCACGCACAATAGGCGCTTGGCGCCAGCCTTGCCCTGTCGCCTGGAATATTGGTCAAATATGGCCCTGACGCTTACTCAACAAGCGTTAACAGCTATCAAAAGAAGAGTTTCCTTGTCTCCCGCGCATTTCGTCCTGCACGACGTCTTCGGCTACGACCAGTTCCGTGGCCCGCAGCAGGCCATCATCGACCACGTGATCGCCGGCGGCGACGCGCTCGTGCTCATGCCCACGGGCGGCGGCAAGTCGCTGTGCTACCAGGTGCCGGCCATCGTGCGGCGCGACGCGGGGAGGGGTGTGACGGTGGTGGTCTCGCCGCTCATCGCGCTCATGCACGACCAGGTGGGCGCGCTGCACGAGGCGGGGGTGGAGGCGGCCTTCCTCAACTCCACGCTCGACTGGCAGCAGACGCTGGACGTGGAGCGGCGCCTCTCGCGCGGCGAGATCACGCTGCTCTACGCCGCGCCCGAGCGCGTGACCACCGACCGCTTCCTCGGCCTGCTCGACGGCCTGCACGAGCGCGGGCTGCTCTCGCTCTTCGCCATCGACGAGGCGCACTGCGTGAGCCAGTGGGGCCACGACTTCCGGCCCGAATACCGGCAACTGTCCATCCTGCACGAACGGTATCCCCGCGTTCCCAGGATTGCGCTCACCGCCACAGCCGACGCGCTCACGCGCGCCGACATCGTCGAGGGGCTGCGGTTGCAGGAGGCGCGGCAGTTCGTCAGCAGCTTCGACCGGCCCAACATCCGCTATCGGCTAGAGGAGAAGAAGGAGCCGCTCACGCAGCTCATGCGCTTCATCGACCGCGAGCACCTGGGCGATGCGGGCGTGGTCTATTGCCAGTCCAGGAAGCGCGTGGAAGAGCTTGCCCAGGCGCTGTGCGACGCGGGCCTGACCGCGCTGCCCTACCACGCGGGCCTGCCCGCCGAGGTGCGCCAGCAGAACCAGGACCGCTTCCTGCGCGAGGACGGCATCGTGATGGTGGCCACCATCGCCTTCGGCATGGGCATCGACAAGCCCGACGTGCGCTTCGTCGCCCACGTGGACATGCCCAAGAACATCGAGGGCTACTACCAGGAAACGGGCCGCGCCGGCCGCGACGGTCTGCCCGCCGACGCCTGGATGGCCTACGGCTTGCAGGACGTGGTGAACCAGCGCCGCATGATCGACGAAAGCCCCGCGGGCGAGGAGTTCAAGGCCGTCATGCGCGGCAAGCTCGACGCGCTGCTGGCCCTGGCCGAGGCCACGGACTGCCGCCGCGTGCGGCTGCTGGGCTACTTCGGCGAGCAGTCCGAACCCTGCGGCAACTGCGACAACTGCCTCAATCCCCCCGCCGTGTGGGACGGCACGGACGCGGCGAGAAAGCTCCTCTCGACCATTTACCGCGTGCACCAGGCCAGCGGCATCAGCTTCGGCACCGGGCACATCATGGACATCGTGCGCGGCAAGGACACGGACAAGGTGCGCCAGTTCGGTCACGAGAAGCTCTCCACCTTCGGCGTCGGCAAGGAATACACCGAGGCGCAGCTGCGCGGCGTGCTGCGCCAGCTGCTGGCCACCGGCGCCGTGGGCCTGCACAAGGTGATGCTGGAGAGCGGCCACAGCTTCGACACGCTGGTGCTCACCGACGGCTCGCGCCCCGTGCTGCGCGGCGAGCAGCACGTGCAGCTGCGCGAGGCCACGGCCCAGGCCCAGGCCGCCGCCAAGCCCAAGCGGGCCCGCCGCGCCGCCACCCCGCCGGTGGCCGCCGCCAACCTGGGGCAGGACGCGCAGGTGCGCTTCATCAACCTCAAGGCCTGGCGCGCCGAGGTGGCGCGCGAGCACAACCTGCCGGCCTACGTGATCTTCCACGACGCCACGCTCGCTGCCATCGCCGAGCGCAACCCGGCCACGCTGGATGAGTTGCAGGGCATCAGCGGGATGGGGGTGAAGAAGCTGGAGGCCTATGGCGAGGATGTGGTGCGGGTGTGCCGGCAGTAGCCCTTAGGCGCGGCGCAGCGTGAAGGTGCCGGGCCAGCGCTGTGCGACGGCCTGCGGAGGGGCCCAGGCGGGCGCGCCATCCGTGCGGCATTCCTGCAGCGCCCAGTGCTGTACGCCCTCGGCCGCCAGGGCGTCGGCGAGGGCCTGCAGGTCGTCATCGCCGTACAGGCCCGCGTTCCAGGTGGTGCGGCACTCATGGGCCACGCCGCTGGCGAGCACGAGCCGCAGCGACTCCCATGCCTTCGCCCCGCTGCCCGGCGTGCGCGTGATCGCGTCGTAGCGGTGCAGCGGCGCCTTGATGTCCAGCCCCACCCAGTCGAGCAGCGGCAGCAGGGTGGCCAGCCGCTCGGGGTACATGCCGGCGGTGTGCAGCCCCGTGGCGAAGCCCATCGCGCGCACGCGCGCCAGCGCGTCGGGCAGGCCGGCCTGCAGCGTGGGCTCGCCGCCCGAGAACACCACGCCGTCGAGCAGGCCGCGCCGCGCGTGCAGCAACTGCTGCACGTCGGCCCAGGCGTGGGCCGTGGGCGTGGCGGCGTCGAGCAGCCCGGTGTTGTGGCAATAGCCGCAGCGCCAGGGGCAGCCCTGGCAGAACACCACGGCCGCGAGGCGGCCGGGGAAGTCGATGGTGGTGAGCGGCGTCAGGCCGCCGATGCGCAGCGCTTCAGCAGGCGTTGCTGCAGCCACGCGCGTGCTCGGAGAAAAACTGGCGCTCGTTGTGCTCGCCCTGCTTGCCCACGTTGAAGCTGGCCACGGGGCGGTGGTAGCCCATCACGCGGGTCCAGACCTCGCAGGGCTGGCGCTCGTCGTCGGTGAGCTGCACGGCGGCCAGGGCGGCTTGTTCGGTGGTGGAGAAATGGCTCATGGTGAACTCCTTGGGGGGTTGAAAACTACGGTTTTGATAGCTGCTTGCGCTTGATGGGTAAGGGATGGAGGCCGATTTGGCTTCAAGCCGCGAGCAGGTGCCGGCGCTTGGCCGCCAGCCGCTCTTCATCGCACGTGGGGCAGAACGGGTGCTCGCCCGCCAGGTAGCCGTGCGTGGGGCAGATGGAGAACGTCGGCGTGACGGTGATGTAGGGCAGGCGGAAGTTGGTCAGCGCGCGCTTGACCAGCTCGCGGCAGGCCGCGCCGCTGGAGATGCGCTCGCCCATGTAAAGGTGCAGCACGGTGCCGCCGGTGTACTTGCCCTGCAGGGCCTCTTGCCGCTGCAGCGCCTCGAACGGGTCGTCGGTGAAGCCCACGGGCAGCTGCGAGCTGTTGGTGTAGTAGGGCTGCTCGGCCGTGCCGGCCTGCAGGATGGCGGGCCAGCGCTTCTTGTCTTCCTTGGCGAAGCGGTAGGTCGTGCCCTCGGCAGGCGTGGCCTCCAGGTTGTAGAGGTGGCCGGTTTCTTCCTGGAAAGCCGTCATGCGTGCGCGCACATGGTCCAGCAGGCGCAGGGCGAAGGCGTGGCCCCATGTGCTGGTGATGTCGTGCGCGTCGTGCGTGAAGTTGCGCACCATCTCGTTGATGCCGTTCACGCCCAGCGTGCTGAAGTGGTTGCGCAGCGTGCCCAGGTAGCGCTTGGTGTACGGGAACAGGCCCTGGTCCATGAGGCGCTGGATGAGCTTGCGCTTGACTTCCAGGCTTTGCTTGCCGAGTTCGAGCAAACGATCCAGGGCGGCGAACAGGCCCGCCTCGTCGCCCGCGTGCAGGTAGCCCAGGCGCGCGCAGTTGACGGTGACCACGCCCAGGCTGCCGGTCTGCTCCGCGCTGCCGAACAGGCCATTGCCGCGCTTCAAGAGCTCGCGCAGGTCGAGCTGCAGCCGACAGCACATGGAGCGCACCATGTTCGGCGACAGCTCCGAGTTGATGAAGTTCTGGAAGTACGGCAGGCCGTACTTGGCCGTCATGTCGAACAGGGCGGCGGCGTTCTCGCTCTCCCAGGGGAAGTCGGGCGTGATGTTGTACGTGGGAATGGGGAAGGTGAACACGCGGCCCTTGGCGTCGCCCGTGGTCATGACGTCGATGTAGGCGCGGTTGATCAGGTCCATTTCGGCCTGCAGCTCGCCGTAGCAAAACGGCATCTCCACGCCGCCGATCACCGGCACCTGATCGCGCAGGTCCTCCGGGCAGGTCCAGTCGAAGGTGAGGTTGGTGAACGGCGTCTGCGTGCCCCAGCGCGAGGGCACGTTGAGGTTGTAGACCAGCTCCTGGATGCACTGGCGCACGGCGGCGTAGTCCATGCCGTCCTTGCGCACGAAGGGCGCCATGTAGGTGTCGAACGACGAGAACGCCTGCGCGCCGGCCCATTCGTTTTGCAGCGTGCCCAGGAAGTTCACGATCTGCCCCACGGCGGAGCTCATGTGCTTGGGCGACCCCGCCTCTACCTTGCCCGGCACGCCGTTCAGCCCCTCGTGCAGCAGCGTGCGCAGCGACCAGCCGGCGCAGTAGCCGCTGAGCATGTCCAGGTCGTGGATGTGGATGTCGCCGCTGCGGTGCGCCTCGCCGATCTCGGGCGCGTAGACATGCGAAAGCCAGTAGTTGGCCGTCACCTTGCCCGCCACGTTGAGGATCAGCCCGCCGAGCGAGTAGCCCTGGTTGGCGTTGGCGTTCACGCGCCAGTCGGCGCGCGTGAGGTATTCGTTGATGGAGCTTTCCACGTGCACCAGCGTCTGCCGGTCGGCGCGCAGCAGCGCGTGGCGCTGGCGGTGGGCCATGTAGGCGCGCGCGGTCTGCAGGTGGTTGGCGGCGATCAGCGTCTGCTCCACCACGTCCTGGATCTGCTCGATGGCGGGCGCCTCGCCGCGGAAGCGGTGGATGAGCACCTTGGTCGCCTGGGCGGTGAGCAACTGCGCCTCGTCGGCACCGAAATCGCCGGTAGCGCTGCCCGCGCGCGCGATGGCCGAGCGGATGCGCTCGGCATCGAACGCGGCGCGCTCGCCGTTCCTCTGGATCACGTCGCGCGGCAGGGTGGCGACAGGGGCTGGTGGTGGCGTCATGGCTTTCCTTGAGCACTACATATAGCGTTGAAGATACATTTGAAACACTATAGGTAGTTTGACGAAGCGCAAAGCGCCGGCCTTGGACGGGCAAGGCCGGCGCATCGGGAGGAGTGGGGCGGGGTCAGGCGCCGCGCTGCGGCAGGCCCTTGGCGAATGCTTCGAAGGCGCGAGGCTCCAGGGGCCTGCTGTACCAGTAGCCCTGTATTTCGTCGCAGCCGCAGTCGTGCAGCAGGGCGGCCTGCTCGGCCGTCTCGACGCCCTCGGCGAGGGTCGACAGGTGCAGACTGTGCGCCATGCGGACGATGGCCGTCACGATGGCCATGTCGCTGGTCTTCTCGGCCAGCTCGCGCACGAAGGACTGGTCGATCTTGAGCTTGTCGATGGTGTAGCGCTTGAGGTAGCTCATGGACGAATAGCCGGTGCCGAAGTCGTCCAGCGCCACCTTGAAGCCCATGTCGTGCAGGCGCCGGATGGTGGTCTCGGCCAGCTCCGGGTGCTTGAGCGCCACGGCCTCCGTCAGTTCCACCTCGATGCGCTGCGGCGACACGTCCACGCGCTGCAGGATGTGCAGCAATTCCTCGGCCAGCTGGGGGCGGGCAAACTGCGCCGCCGACACGTTCACCGCGACCACCAGCGGCGGAAGGCCGGCGGCGTCCCACGCGCGCAGCTGCTGCGCGGCTTGTTCCACCACCCAGAAGTCGATGGCCGTGATGGCGCCGCTTTGCTCGGCGATGGGGATGAACTCCGCCGGCGACACCAGCCCCCACTGCGGGTGGCGCCAGCGCAGCAGCGCCTCGGCGCCGACCAGCGCGCCGCTGCCCAGCGCGCGCTGGGGCTGGTAGACCAGGAACAGCTCGCCCTTGCGCGCCGCGTCCTTCAGGCCCGCCGCCAGCTCCAGCGAGCGCTGCGTGTGGGCCTGCATTTCGGGCGCGAAGAAGCGCAGGCCGTTGCGCCCGTCCTCCTTGACGCGGTACATGGCGAGCTCGGCCGCCGAGGCCAGGGTGCCGGCCGTCCGGGCATCGTCGGGATACACGGCGACGCCCGCCGATGCGCTGACCGACACGGGATGGCCCTGCACCGATGTGGCGGTTTGCAGAAGCCGCAGGGCCTCCTGCGCCATGAGCGCGACGCTGGCCTGGTCTGCCTGCGGCACGATGGCCACGAAGGCGTCCCCCGAATAGCGGGCCAGCGCGTTCTGGGTCCCCAGGCAGGAGCGCAGGCGGTTGGCCGCCTCCACCAGCAGCTCGTCTCCGGCCGTGTGGCCGAGCGACTCGTTGATCAGCTTGAAGTTGTCCAGGTCGAACCACAGCATGGAAAGCCGCCCGTGGCTCGCTCCGGCCCTCTCGATGGCCAGGGCCAGCCGCTCGTCGAAGGACTTCTTGTTGAGCAGGCCGGTCAGCGTGTCGAAATTCGACAGGGCCTGGATGCGCTCCTCGGCCTCGCGCTGCACAGTGATGTCTTCCTTGTGGGCGACGTAATGCGTCACCTGGCCGGAGAGGTCACGGATCGGGTAGAGGGAAACGATTTCGGTGTAGATATGGCCGTTCTTGCGCCGGTTGACGAGTTCGCCCTGCCAAGGCTGGCCCTGGGGCAGCCTGCGCCACATCTCCTCGTAGACGGAGCGGGGCGTGAGACCGGACTGCAGCATCCGGGGGTTCTTCCCCAGAATTTCCTGCGCGCTGTAGCCGCTGACTTCGCTGAAGGCCCGGTTGACGTACAGCACGTTGGCCCTCACGTCGGTGATGACCACCTGGTGCGGGCTTTGCTCCAGCGCTTCGGACAGGCGCAGGATGACCGCATCCTGGCGGCGCTGCACCACGCGCCTCCAGATGGCGTAGGCCAGGGCCTGCAGCGCCTGGGCGTCCTGCCTGTCGTAGTCCTCGGCCTTGTTGGCCACGCCCAGCAGCATGCGCGTGCGGCCGCCTTCCTGCACGGGCAGGCTCATCCAGCGCAGCAGGGCGTCGCCGGGCGGCGGCTGGTTCTGGATGCGCTGGGCGGCGCACTCCTGGCGCCAGACTTCCGCCTGGGCCGGCATGCCGCCCGCCGCTCCCGCCGAACAGGCCGCGAGCTCGGGGTCCTGGCCATCGTGCACGAAATGCAGGACGGCGAACGGACTGTGCGTGAGCCGCTCGACATGCCGGATGCCACGCTGCAGGAAGTCCGCCTCGAGCTCCTGGACGTCGCTGTGCTGCAGGTCCAGCAGGCTCGCGTTCAGGCGGGCCTCGAACGCGATGCGCTGCTCGTCGTGCACCGTGGCGGTGATGTCCCGCACCAGGGTCAGGTAGGTGTCCTCGCGCCCCGCGGGATTGGCCTTCCTGGCGATGGCTAGCTCGAAGTGGTGCACGCCGGACGGCAGCGCTAGGCGGAAGCGCTGGCCGCGGGCCACGCCGCTGCGCTCGGCCTCGGCCAGCGCGTCGAGGCACGCGGCGGCGGCCTGCGCGGGCAGGATCTCGCCGAGCCGCCTGCCCAGCAGCTGGCCGGCCGGCGCCGCCAGCTTGCTCGCGTCGTTGGCGTGCACCGACAGGTAGACGCCCTGGCGGTTCAGCTCGAACAGCAGGTCGGGCAGCGTGTCCAGCATGGCCCGGTGCTGGGCCTCGGAAGCCTGCAGCTCCTGGTACGGCGCCTGCACCGTCTCCACGAACAGGCCCCGGTACAGGAAGGCACAGGCCATGATCTTGTAGAGGTGCCCGGTCACGTTGTAGATGTCGGTGACGTTGGCGTAGAGCGTGAAGAAGAACTCGCCCATGGCCATGGTGAATGCGGCCAGCGCCAGGCGCGTCAGGCCGAATTCGCGGTCCTGGCGCAGATGCGTCAGAAAGCCCATGCCCGCCAGCACGTAGGCGGCGATCAGGCCGTACTCGAAGTCGATCTTGAATTTCGTCAGCCCCACGTCTGGGATGAAGGTGGGCGGCACCGACTGCGGGTGGAGCAGCACCACGTAGTGCACCGCGCCCACGAACAGCAGCACGCACGCAAGGCTCCAGCAGCGCGCGCGCGGGCCCAGCCGGTTGTCGTGGCGCTGCGGCCAGAAGGCCGCGCACAGCAGGGCCAGGGCCGCGAGGCTGCGCGCCGCCAGCCAGAAAAGAATGGCTTTTTCCGGCCCGTTGGGGGTGATGAAGTCCGGCATGCCCGCGTAGGACAGGCAGTGGCTCATGTCCAGGATGGCCACGCCCAGCAGGCCCGGGCCGAGGACGAGGTCGCGCCCGTTGGGCCGGTATTTCTGCGTGGCCCAGGCAATGCCGAACACCATGGCCGCCATGGCGATGGAGAGCACCTCCATGCTCGTGTGCAGCGGCAGGTAGCGCGCCAGGCCCCGGGCGGCGTCAGGCGCCGGGAACAGCTGCACCAGCAACAGCCCGGCCAGCAGGCCGGCGAGCCAGTAGAGGGATTTGCGAAGCTCCGTTCGATGTGTGGGGTGCATCATCTTGAAACGCTGACCTGTGAATGGGCGCACGTCCCACGGTGGTGCACGACTTTCTTTTACGGAGTGTACAAAACTGTCTTTATGCGTTTGTAATTGTAAAAATCAAACGTCTGGCGGCGTCCTGCAGGACTTTTCAATGGCACCAAGGCAGGGGGCCGCAAAAGCAAAAAAAGCCGGCGCGATGCCGGCTAAAGGCAAGTCGCCCGGAGGTCTTGCCGATGGAGTTGTTTATGGCTGAAGGTTCCTATTTATAAAAGCTTGCAGCTATCAAAAAAGTAGTTTTCTTCAGTGCGTCGCCATCGCCTCCTCGGCCTCGATGCGCGGGTAGAACTCGCGGTTCTCGCGCTGCATGCGCTCGTAGACGCGGCGCAGCACGTCGTTGGCTTCGCGGCGGAAGGACTGGGGATCGCCGCGCACGCTCTCGGCGGTGTTCCAGCGCCGCGCGAAGGCCATGAAGGCCGTGGCGATGGAGCCCATGTCGTGCTGGAAGCGCTGGCTCAGGCGCGCCAGCTCGGGGTTGCCGGACTGGCTCAGCGCCGGGTACAGAAGGCGGTCTTCCACCGCCAGGTGCAGCTTGATGGTGGAGCTGATGGCCACGATGCCGCGTGCGATCGCGGCGGCGTTGCCCTCCACTCCAGCGTGGGCGAGCTGGCGCAGCCGGTCGATCTGCCCCAGGATGTCCACGTGGTCATGCTTGAAACGGTCGATGTTCATGGCGGGTGACTCTTTCGTCGTCGTTGTGGGGCGCGGCGCTCGTGACGCCACGCCCCGGGGGAAGGCGCCTCAGCGGCTCGCGCCAGCCAGTGCGCCGGTGCTGGGTGCGGCCGGCGTGCGTGCGCCGAACAGCACGGCGCTCGCCACCTGCCAGGCCACGCACAAGGCGCCGGTGATGAACACCACGTCGCCGAAGGTGCGGATCCAGCGCAGGGTTTCCAGGAAGGGCTGCTGCAGGAACTCCTCGCTGCGGGCGTACCACAGGCCGTGGGTCACGCTGGCGTGGAACTGGAACAGGCCGATCGGCAGCAGGCTGGTGGAGATCATCAGCACCAGGCCGGCGTTGAGCCACCAGAAGCCGGTCTTCATCAGGCGCTCGTTGAACACCATCTGCGGGCGCACGTAGCGCAGCACCAGCAGCGTGAAGCCCAGGGCCAGGAAGCCATAGACACCGAACAGGGCGGCGTGGGCGTGCACCGGCGTGGTGTTCAGGCCCTGGATGTAGTACAGCGAGATCGGCGGGTTGATCATGAAGCCGAACACGCCGGCGCCCAGCATGTTCCAGAAGGCCACGGCCACGAAGCACATCAGCGGCCAGCGCAGGTTGGCCATCCACGGCGTCTTGTGCTGCAGGCGCCAGTGTTCCCAGGCCTCATGGCCCAGCACCACCAGCGGCACGACTTCCAGCGCGCTGAAGGATGCGCCCACGGCCATCACGGGAGTGGTGGTGCCGGCGAAGTACAGGTGGTGGAAGGTGCCGGGCACGCCGCCCAGCATGAAGAGCGATGCCGATGCCAGGCTGGCGGCCGTGGCCATGCGGTAGGACACCAGGCCCAGGGTCGAGAAGATGAAGGCCAGCGCCGTGGTCGCGAAGACTTCGAAGAAGCCCTCCACCCACAGGTGCACCACCCACCAGCGCCAGTACTCCATCACCGAGATGTGGGTGCGCTCGCCGTAGAACAGGCCGGTGCCGTAGAACAGGCCGATGCACACGACCGACGAGGTCAGCAGGGCCAGCAGGTTCTTGTCCTGGCCGTTGGGGGCCAGCAGCGCGGGGAAGATGGCGCGCGCCATCAGCAGCAGCCAGAAGGCGATGCCGGCGAACTTGCCGATCTGCCACAGGCGCCCCAGGTCCACATACTCATAGCCCTGGTGGCCGAGCCAGAAGCTCCACTCCTTGGGCAGGATGTGGGCGATGGCCAGGTAGTTGCCGATGAAGGAGCCCACGCAGACCACGACCAGCGCCCAGAACAGCACGTCCACGCCGAGCTTCTGGTACTTGGGGTCCTTGCCGCCATTGATCACCGGGGCCAGGAACAGGCCTGCGGCCAGGAAGCCCGTGGCGATCCAGAACAGGGCGGCCTGGATGTGCCAGGTGCGCGTGAGCGCGTAGGGGAACCACTGCGAAAGGTCGATGCCGTAGAACTTCTGGCCTTCGAGCGTGTAGTGGGCGGTGAAGCCGCCGATGAACACTTGGAAAACGAACAGCGCCACGACCAGGAACAGGTACTTGCCCAGCGCGCGCTGCGAGGGCGTCAGGGCCACGCGGCTCAGGGGGTCGTGCGCGGGCGGGACGGGGTCCTGCTCGTCATGCTTGCGCAGGAACGCCCAGCCCCACACGAGGAAGCCCACGCCGGCCATCATGATGACCACGCTCATGATGGACCAGACCATGTTCTCGCCCGTCGGCTGGTTGCCGATCAGGGGCTCGTGCGGCCAGTTGTTGGTGTAGGTGGCGCCGTTGCCGCCGCCCACGTCGGTGGGGCGCTCGGTGGCGGCTGCCCAGGCGGTCCAGAAGAAGAAGCCGGCCATCTGCGCGCGGCGCTCGGCGCTGGGCAGGGTGTTCTCCTTCATGGCGAAGCTCTCGCGCGACTTGTGCAGCGACGGGTCGTCGCTGAACAGCTTGTCGTAGTACTGGGCCGTCTCGGCGATGGCCTGGGCGCGCAGCGGCGAGATCACCACCGTGTCCTTGGCCTGGTCATAGGTGTTGGTGCGGTACTCGGTCTTGAGCCGGTCGCGCAGCACGGCCTGCTGGCCCGCGTCGAGCTCGGCGAAGGACTTGCCGTAGTCCTTCTGCGCGGCCAGCTCCAGCCAGGCGGTGAGCTCGCGGTGCAGCCAGTCGGCCGTCCAGTCCGGGGCCTGGTAGGCGCCGTGGCCCAGGATGGAGCCCAGCTGCATGCCGCCCACGGACTGCCAGGCGGTCTGGCCGTCCAGGATGCTGTCCTTGGTGTAGAGCGGCTTGTCGCTGCCCTGCACCAGCACCTGCCCCGGAATCGGCGGCGCAGTGCGATAAACCTCGGCACCGTAATAGCCCAACAGGCTGAAGGTGACGATCAACACGCCTATGAGCGTGTACCAATACTTGGCGTATTTCCCCATGCAGGGCCTCCATCGTTTCACTAAGAAGAATGCCGGCTTTTACGCAAGCTTGGTGCCAGCATGTTGCACTGCAGAAAATCAAGGGTTTACACTGGTGTAGGTAAAATTAACCCAAATCAAATTTGGTGAAATTTACCTTCATAGGGTTTTTATGACCGTGAAAGAGGCCGAGCTCGCGACCGTCCTGGTGGACTTGTGCGCCGACCTGGGCACCGAGCTGCCCCAGGCCGTGCGGTTGCAGCGCCTGGTGGACGTGCTGCGCGCCCAGTTCGGCTGCGGTGCCGTGGCGCTGCTGCGCCTGGAGGAAGAGCGCCTGCGCCCGATGGCCGTCGCGGGCCTGGTCAGCGACACCCTGGGGCGGCGCTTCGTCGTGGGGCAGCACCCGCGCCTGGCCGCGATCCTGGCGCGCCACGAGGTGACCTGCTTCGAGCACGACAGCACCCTGCCCGACCCGTACGACGGCCTGCTCGACACCCTGGTCGGCGAGCCGCTGCCCGTGCACGACTGCATGGGCGTGGGCCTGCACGTGGAGGGCCGGCCCTGGGGCGTGCTTACGCTCGACGCGCTGGCCACCGGCACCTTCGGCGCCGCGGCGCGCCGGCGCCTGGCGCAGAGCGTGCCGCTGGTCGAGGCGGTGGTGCGCGTGGCGCGACTGGAGCAGGAGCTGCGCACGCTGCGCATGGCGGCCTCCGGGCCCGGGGAGGGCGGCGCGGCGCTGGCATCGTCCGAGCGCGGCGGTGTGGGCGAGCTGGAGATCGTCGGCGAGAGCCCCGCGCTCAAGCGCCTGCTGCACGAGCTGGGCATCGTCGCCGCCTCCGAGCTGCCCGTGCTGCTGCTGGGCGAGACCGGCGTGGGCAAGGAACTGTTCGCGCGCCTGCTGCACCACCAGTCGCCGCGGCACGACCGGCCGCTGGTGCACGTGAACTGCGCGGCCCTGCCCGAATCGCTGGCCGAGAGCGAACTCTTCGGCCACGTGCGCGGCGCCTTTTCGGGCGCGGTGAGCGACCGGCCCGGCCGCTTCGAGGCCGCCGAGGGCGGCACCCTGTTCCTCGACGAGGTGGGCGAGCTGCCCCTGTCGGTGCAGGCCAAGCTGCTGCGCACGCTGCAGAACGGCGAGATCCAGCGCCTGGGCGCCGACCGCCCGCGCAGCGTGAACGTGCGCGTGATCGCCGCCACCAACCGCAACCTGCGCGAGCAGGTGGCCAGCGGCGCCTTCCGCGCCGACCTGTACCACCGCCTGTCGGTCTATCCCGTGCCCATACCGCCGCTGCGCGAACGCGGCAACGACGTGCTGCTGCTGGCCGGGCGCTTCCTGGACTTCAACCGCGCCCGCCTGGGGCTGCGCAGCCTGCGCCTGTCGCCCGACGCGCAGGCCGCGCTGCGCCGCTACCGCTGGCCCGGCAACGTGCGCGAGCTCGAACACGTGATCAGCCGCGCCGCCCTGAAGGCCCTGAGCCGCGGCGCGGACCGCAACTCCATCGTCACGCTGGAGGAAGGCTTGCTGGACCTCGACGCGCTGGACGTGCCCGCCGCAGACGGCCCCGCCGCGCCCGCCGCCCCCGGCCCCGCAGCGGGCGCCGCGCCGGCAGCGCCCGCGGGCACCCTGCGCGACACCGTCGATGCCTGCCAGCGCCAGGCCATCATCGCGGCCCTGGACCGCCACCAGGGCAACTGGGCCCAGGCCGCGCGCGCGCTGGACGTGGATTCGAGCAACCTGCACAAGCTGGCGCGGCGGCTGGGGCTCAAAAGCTGAGCCGGGGAGCGGGCCCTGGCGCTTGCGCAAGAAGCCCCTCGGCCCAGGTGCACTACCGGCCCTGGGCGTCCCCGGGCGTTCTCGCCGCTGCCCGCGCCGTGGGGTTGGGCACAGGCTCTCCAATCTTGCGCAGCGTGTTGCGGTCCGTGTGGTGGAACGGCTCCGCCTGGCCCGGGATGATGAGTACCGTGTCCTGCTCGTAGGACCACGTTCCGTCGTCATGGATCGATACCGTGATGGTGTAGCTCTCCGTCCTGAACGCATGCTCCAGGAACGTGTTCGACACGATTCCGTTCACCGTGGACCCGCGGACAGCCTGGAGGCGAAACGTTCTCGCGCCGGCCTCGGCATGGCCGACGGCCATCGCCGCCTGTCCGCGCGGTATCGAAAGCGTCTGGATCACCGTGCCCGTGGCCGGCTCCCACAGCCAGTAGCCGACCTGGTCGTGGAACGTCTCCACGCCGTCCGGCTTGACGATCCGCGTGTGGTAGCGCAGCCCGTAGAACAGCTGCGGCCCGTTGGTCTGCGCGTCGATCGGCTGCAGCTCCATGTGCTCGATGAAGGCCTGCCTTTCGGGGCCATCGGCCTTCGGATTGACGTCGAGGCCGCGCGTGCCCGTCCATATGCCGGCCATGCCGGTGAGCGGCCCCAGGTTGGCCAGCGTATCGGCGTCCGGCTCGGGTTCCGTGTAGATGTCTTGGGGGAAGTTTTCCATGTTGGGGTCCCTTGCCGAAGGCCGAAAAGAAGAGATTGCTATGATAGTGATAGCTTTATGCGCTTGATCCGCAAGCCTTGGAGACCAAAAAAGCTTGTAAATGGTACGGTAAATCCAGGCGAAGCCCGGCGTTGGACGGCACTTGCGAGCCACCACCGTGCCATAGTGGACGAGTGCGCCGCTGGCTGGCGTGGGCGCAGTGCTTGTCTTCGGACCACCGGCAGAGAGGAGTCCTCCATGGCTGTCAGCGTTTTCGACCTGTTCAAGATCGGCATCGGGCCGTCCAGTTCGCACACCGTGGGGCCCATGCGCGCCGCGCGCCTGTTCGTGCAGCGCCTGGCGCGCGAGGGCCATCTGCCCCGGGTGGCGCGCGTGCGCTGCACGCTCTACGGCTCGCTGGGCGCCACGGGCCGCGGCCATGGGAGCGACCGCGCCGTGCTGCTGGGGTTGTGCGGCCACGCGCCGGACACGGTGGACGTGGATGCCATCGAACCCCTGATCGCCCGCATCCGCGCCCGGCACCGGCTGCCGCTGGCGGACGGCCCCGAGGTCGCGTTCGACGAGGCCGCCGACCTGTTGCTGGTGCCCGACGTGGCGCTGCCGCTGCACGCCAACGGCATGCGCTTCGAGGCCTTCGACGCCGCGGGCGGCCTGCTGGACGCGCAGGTGTACTACTCGGTCGGCGGCGGCTTCATCGTCAGCGGGGAGGCCGCCGTCGATGCCCGACGCCAGGCCGAAATCGCGCCCGATACCGAGGTGCTGCCGCTGCCCTTTCACAGCGGCGAGCAGCTGCTGGCGCAGGCCGCGGCCCAGGGCGGCTCCATGGCGCGGGTCATGCGCGTCAACGAGCGCCATTGGCGCACGGACTCCGAGATCGACGCGGGCCTGCTGGCCATCTGGGGCGCCATGCAGGACTGCGTCGCGCGCGGCTGCCGCACGGGCGGCGTGCTGCCCGGGGGCTTCCGGGTGCGCCGCCGCGCGCCTGCGCTGCACCAGGCGCTGCAGGGCGCTCCCGACACGCTGCAGGATCCGCTGCAGGTGATCGACTGGGTGAACCTGTTCGCCCTGGCGGTGAACGAAGAGAACGCCGCGGGTGGCCGCGTGGTCACCGCGCCCACCAACGGCGCGGCGGGCATCGTGCCGGCGGTGCTGCACTACTACTGGCGCTTCATTGCCGGCGCGAGCGAGGCCGGCGTGATCGACTTCCTGCTCACGGCCGGCGCCATCGGCATCCTCTACAAGGAGAACGCCTCCATCTCGGGCGCCGAGGTTGGTTGCCAGGGCGAGGTGGGCGTGGCCTGCTCCATGGCCGCCGCGGGCCTGTGCGCCGTGCTGGGCGGCATGCCCGCGCAGGTGGAGAACGCGGCCGAGATCGGCATGGAGCACCACCTGGGCCTGACCTGCGACCCGGTGGGCGGCCTGGTGCAGATCCCCTGCATAGAGCGCAACGCGCTCGCCGCCGTCAAGGCCATCAACGCCGCGCGCATGGCGCTGCGCGGCGACGGCACGCACCACGTGAGCCTGGACCAGGTCATCAAGACCATGCGCGAGACGGGCGCCGACATGATGAGCAAGTACAAGGAGACCTCGCGCGGCGGGCTGGCGGTCAACATCGTCGAATGCTGACGCCGTCCTTTCAGCGCGCCAAAGCGTGGGTTGCCGAATCACGAAGCGCGCCTCCCATGAAACCCTGAGTCCGCATGGCGCGAAGCCCCTTATGGTGGCGGGCTCGACTTCGCACACGACAAGGAAACGCCATGCCCCTGCGCCGCCGCCTGATCGCCTTCTGCCTGGCAGCACTTCCACTGGCCACCTGGGCCGCCTGGCCGGAGCGGCCCATCACCATCGTCGTGCCCGCCGCCGCGGGCGGCACCACCGACATCGCGGCGCGCGTGCTGGCCGAGAAGATGGGCAAGGACCTGGGCACGGCCATCGTCGTCGAGAACAAGGGCGGGGGCGGCGGCAGCATCGGCACGGCGCAGGTGGCGCGCGCCAAGCCCGACGGCTACACGCTGCTCATGGGCAACATCGGCCCCGTCGCCATCAACTTCAGCCTCTACAAGCAGCTGAGCTACAAGGAGAGCGACCTGCGCGGCATCACCAACGTGATTTCCGTGCCCAACATCCTCGTGGTCCATGCCGATTCGCCCGCGCGCAGCGTGAAGGACCTGGTCGGCCTGGCGAAGACGCGCCGGCTCAACGTGTCCACCTCGGGCGTGGGCCAGTCGCCGCACATGTCCTCCGAGATGTTCCGCCAGAAGGCCGGCATCGAGGTCACCCTGGTGCCGTTCCCCGGCGCGGCCCCGGCCGTGACGGCGCTGCTCGGGCAGCAGGTGGACTTCATGATCGACAATCTGCCGAGCTCCATGCCGCACATCAAGTCGGGCAAGTTCCGCGCGCTGGCCATCACCAGCGGCGAGCGCGCGGCCCAGTTGCCGGACGTGCCGACCATGGCCGAGGCCGGCGTGCCCATGCAGGTCACGGCCTGGTTCGGCCTGCTGGCGCCGGCCGGCACGCCCGACGCGGTGATCCTGCGCCTGCAGCAGTCGGCGCGCAAGGCCATGCACGAGCCCGATGTGCGCCAGCGCTTCGCCGAGCTCGGCGGCGTGCCCGGCGGCGAGACGCCGGCCGAGTACGATGCCTTCATCGCCCAGGAACGCAAGAGCTGGGCCCAGATCGTCAAGGCCGCCGGCCTGTCGCTCGAATGATTCCATGCCCATGCAAGCAGACATCGAACACCTGTTGGCCCAGCCCTTCGGCTCGCTGCCCGAACTGATCGCGCGCCAGGCCGCGCACCGCCCCGGCCACACCGCCCTGATCCTGGAAGAACGGAGCCTGGACTACGCCGCGCTGTGCGCGGGCATGGACCGGGTGGCGCGCAGCCTGCAGCAGGGAGGCCTGGGGCCCGGCGACGTGGTGGCCGTCTGCGCCGGCACCTCGGTCGAGTACCTGCTGGCCTACCTCGGCGCGCTGCGCGCCGGCGTGGCGGTGGCACCGCTGGCGCCCTCGGCCACGGCCGAGCACCTGAGCGCCATGCTGGACAACTGCGGCGCGCGCCTGGTGCTGCGCGACCGCGAGGTCGCCGCGCAATGGCCCCTGCACGCGGGCGCTGCGCTGCGCTGCGTGGCGCTGGACGATGCGCCCGAGGCCGGCGAGCCCTGGTCGCAATGGCTGGCGCAGGGCGGCGGCGCGCCCGCGCCGATCGCGCCCGCGCCCGACTGGGCCTTCAACGTGATCTACTCGTCGGGCACCACGGGCGTGCCCAAGGGCATCGTGCAGTCCTGGGCCATGCGCTGGGCCCATGTGCGCCGCGCCGTCACCAACGGCTACGGCCCCGACGCCGTCTCGCTGTGCGCCACGCCGCTGTATTCCAACACCACGCTGGTGGCGGCTCTGCCCACGCTGGCACTGGGCGGCACGCTGGTGCTGATGCGCAAGTTCGACGCCGCGCATTACCTGGAGCTGGCCGAGCGGCACGGCGCCACCCACACCATGCTGGTGCCCGTGCAGTACCAGCGCCTCATGGCCTGCCCCGCGTTCGACGGCACCGACCTGAGCCGGCTGCGGCACAAGTTCTGCACCAGCGCGCCCTTCGGCGCCGCCCTCAAGGCCGAGGTGCTGCGGCGCTGGCCCGGCCGGCTCATCGAGTACTACGGCCTGACCGAGGGCGGCGTGCGCTGCGAGCTGCACTGCCACGACTTCCCGCACAAGCTGCACACCGTGGGCCGCCCCGGCGAGGGCGCCGACATCCGCTTCATCGACGAGCAGGGGCGCGAGCTGCCGCCCGGCGCGCAGGGCGAGATCGTCGGCCGCTCGGCCGGCATGATGAGCGGCTACCACCGCCTGCCCGACAAGACGCGCGAGGCCGAGTGGTTCGACGCCCAGGGCCAGCGCTTCATCCGCAGCGGCGACGTGGGCCGGCTCGACGAGGACGGCTTCATCGTGCTCGGCGACCGCATGAAGGACATGATCATCACGGGCGGCTTCAACGTCTATCCGAGCGACATCGAGGGCGTGCTGCAGCAGCACCCGCAGGTGGCCGAATGCGCGGTGGTCGGCGTGCCTTCCGAGCAATGGGGCGAGACCCCCGTGGCCTATGTGGTGCCGCGCGCCGGCGCGCAGCCCGGCGCGCGGGAGCTGCGCGAATGGCTCAACGCCCGCGTGGGCAAGACCCAGCGCGTGGCCGACCTGCGGCTGGCCGAGCGCCTGCCGCGCAGCGAGATCGGCAAGGTGCTCAAGCGCGAGCTACGCGAGCAGTACCTGCGGGCGAACCCCGCGGCCCATTGATTTATCAGGAGAGAGCCATGCCCATCCGTCCCTCGCGGCCGCGCCGCGCCATGCTCGCCGGCCTGGCGCTGGGGGTCGGCGCCCTGCTTGCGCCCGCCGCCCAGGCCGCCGACGCCTGGCCCGCAAAGCCGATACAGCTCGTGATTCCCTACCCGCCCGGCGGCAGCGCCGACCTGCTGGGCCGGCCGCTGGCCGTGCAGCTGCAGCAGCAACTGGGCCAGCCCGTGGTGCTCGAATACAAGCCCGGCGCGGGCGGCACGCTGGCCACGCAGTACCTGGCGCGCGCCAAGCCCGACGGCTACACGGTGCTCATGGTGCTGGCCGCCCATGCGATCAACGACAGCCTGTACCCCAAGCTGCCCTACGACACGCGCAAGGACTTCGCGCCCGTGTCGCTGGTGGCCAACCTGCCCATGGTGGTGGCCGCCAGCGCCAAGCTGCAGGCCAGGAACATCCAGGAGCTGGTGCAGGCCGCCAAGGCGGCGCCCGGCAAGCTCACCTTCGGCTCGGCAGGCAACGGCAACACCGGGCACCTGGCGGCCGAGTACTTCAGCAGCATCGCCGGCGTGAAAATGACGCATGTACCCTACAAGGGCAGCGCCGGCGTGGTCAACGCCATGCTGGCCGGCGACATCGATCTGACCTTCGACAGCATCTCCACCTCCATGCCGCACATCCGCAGCGGCCGCATGCACGCGCTGGCCGTCACCAGCGCGCAGCGCTCGGCGCTGGCGCCCGAGGTGGCGACGGTGCAGGAGCAGGGCATACCCGGCTTCGAGGTGACGGGCTGGTACGCGCTCATCGCGCCGGCCGGCACGCCGCCCGATATCAGGCAGCGCCTCGCCCGGGAAATCGCCGCGGCCCTGCGCCAGCCCCAGCTGCAGTCGCAGCTGGCCGCCGGTGGCTACGAGCCCGTGGGCTCCACGCCCGAGGCGCTGCAGGCGCACATCGACAGCGAGATCGCCCGCTGGGCCGCCGTGGTCAAGTCCACCGGCGCCAAGGTGGACTGACAATCCCTCCCCATGCAACACCATTCCATCGCCATCAACGACATCCCCCCGAGCCCCTTCGCCGGCGAGCCGCCCGACATGTTCTTCGGCTTGCCCATGGCCATGGCGCGCGCCATGGCGCTGCGCGGCGAGCGCATAGGCAACGACATGGCCCAGGTGCGCCTGGGTTTCCAGCCGGACCAGGCCAACAGCCGCGGCGACGTGCATGGTGGCTCGATCGCCACGCTGCTCGACTGCACCCTGGCGGCGGCCGTGCGCTCGCACGACCCTGCCGCCTATGGCGTGGCCACCATCGACCTGACGCTGCACTTCGTGACCGCCGCCGGCGGCGACCTGATCGCCACCGCCCACTGCGAGCGGCGCGGCCGCTCCATCAGCTTCGCGCGCGGCGAGGTGCGCGCGGAGGACGGTACCCTGGTGGCGCTGGCCACCGGAAGCTTCAAGCTGATCGCGCGCCGGCAGGACTGAAATAGGCCGCCGGCGGCGTTTTCAGGTCGGCTGCACGCCCGCCGCCTGCAGCAGGCGGCCCCAGATCGGCGCCTCCTGCGCCCACAGGCGGGCGAATTTCTCGGGCGTGTCGTCGTCCACGGGCACGAAGCCGGCGGCGATGATGCGCGCCATGCCGTCGCGGCTGGCCACCGCCTGGTTGGCGGCCTCGGCCCACTGGCGGGCCACTTGCGCCGGCATGCCCTTGGGGCCGGCGATTGCCAGCCAGCCGACGAGGGCCAGCGCGTCCTGCGGGTAGCCGGCCTCGGCGAAGGTGGGCACGTCGGGCAGCAGGGGCACGCGGCGCGGGCCGGTCATCGCCAGCGCGCGCAGCTTGCCGGCATCGATGTGCGCCTTGAGCGACAGCAGGCTGCCCATGCCCATCTTGATCTGGCCGCCCAGCAGGTCCTGCACCATCGGCGCCTCGCCCTTGTAGGCCACGTGCGACATGTCGGCGCCCGCGATGTCGCTGAGCGTGGCGCAGGCGAGCTGGCCGTGCGAGCCTATGCCGTAGGAGCCGTAGGACAGCCTGCCCTTGTTGGCGCGGATCCAGGCCATGAACTCCTGCATGTTCCGGGCCGGCACGTCGGCCGAGACCACCAGGGCGATCGGCGCCAGGCACACGCGCACCAGCGGGGTGAGATCGGTCAGCGGGTCGTAGGCGGTCTTCTGGTAGAGGTATTTGTTGGTCAGCATGGTCGAGGTGGTGCCCAGCAGCGCCGTCATGCCGTCAGGCGCCGACTTGACCACCGCCTCGCCCGCGATCAGGCCGGCCGCGCCGGGCTTGTTGTCAACCACCACGGGCTGGCCGAAGCGCCTGGCCATGTGCTCGCCCAGTACGCGGGTGATGACGTCGGTGGCGCCGCCCGCGGCGAACGGCACCACCACCCGCACCGGGCGGGTGGCGAAGCCAGCCTGGGCCTGCGCGTGGAGCGGCCCGGCGGCCGCGGCGCCAGCCGCCATGGCCAGCAACTGGCGGCGGCTGCAGCGTGCAAGGGGGGTGTCGTGTGCCATCGTTGTCTCCTCGTGTAGTTGTGTGTGGCGGCGGGTCAATCAGTCCATGGAGATTCTGGCCGACTCTGCCACGCTCTTCCAGTGGGCGGCGTCCTTGTCGACCTGGGCCTTTAAGTCGTCGGGCAGCGAGCCCACGGCGATCAGGCCCATGTCCGTCAGGCGCTTGTTGAGCTCGGGCGACTTGACGATGGATGCCACCTCGGCGCCGAGCTTGTCCACGATGGCCTTGGGCGTGCTGGCCGGCACGAACATGCCGAACCAGCCGTTGGCCTCCAGCCCGGGGTAGCCGGACTCGGTCATGGTGGGCACCTGCGGCAGGGCGGGGTGGCGCTGGGAGCCGGTGATGGCCAGGATGTTGACCTTGTCGGACTTGATGTGCGGGTAGGCGCCCGTGGCGTCGACGAAGGCCAGCGTCAGCTGCCCGCCCAGCAGGGCCGCCATCTCCGGCCCCGAGCCCTGGTAGGGGATGTGGGTGATGTCGATGCCGGCCTTCTGCTTGAAGCGTTCGCCGTTCATGTGCGACGAGGTGGCGTTGCCGTAGCTGCCGTAGTTGAGCGTGCCGGGCGCGGCCTTGGCTTTGTCCACGAACTGCTGCAGCGTGGTCACTCCCGAGCTGCGTGGCACCATGAGCAGGTCGGCCGACTTGGCGATCTGCGATACCGGTGCCAGGTCGCCGAGCTTGTAGGGCACCTTCTTGTACAGCGCCGGGATCTGCACGAGGGCGGTGATGCCCATGAGCACGGTGTAGCCGTCGCCGGGCGCCTTGGCCACGATGTCGTTGCCCAGGATGCCGCTGGCGCCGGGCTTGTTCTCGACGACCACGGGCTGGCCCAGGCGTTGCGACAGCTGCGTGCCGATCAGGCGCGCGATGGTGTCGGTGCCGCCGCCGGCGGGGTAGGGCACGATGACGCGGATGGGCTTGCTCGGGTAGCTGTCCTGCGCCTGCGCGCCGCCCATGCCGCAGGCTGCGGCCAGTGCGATCAGGGGCAGGCATCGCGCCAGGGTCTTGCGCCGGGTGATTGCCATGAGGGTGTCTCCTTGTGGTTGTGGTGCGGGGTTTACAGGGTGCGGGCGATGATCTCTTTCATGATCTCGTCGCTGCCGCCGTAGATGCGGCCGATGCGCGCATCGGTCCAGGCGCGGCCCACCTGGTATTCGGTCATGTAGCCGTAGCCGCCGTGCAGCTGCAGGAATTCGTCGAGCAGGCGGTTCTGCAGCGCCGTGGCGTTGAGCTTGACCATGGCGGCGCGCTCGGGCGTGAGCTGGCGCTGCATGTGCAGCCGCATGCAGTCGTCCACGAACACGCGCAGCATGGTGGCCTGGGCCTTGGCCTCGGCGAGCTTGAAGCGCGTGTTCTGGAACTCGAACACCGTCTGGCCGAAGGCCTTGCGCTCGCGCGTGTAGTCCACGGTCTTCTGCAGGAAGGCCTCGATGGAGGCGGCGG
Source organism: Alicycliphilus denitrificans K601 (assembly GCF_000204645.1). Lineage (NCBI taxonomy): Bacteria > Pseudomonadati > Pseudomonadota > Betaproteobacteria > Burkholderiales > Comamonadaceae > Alicycliphilus > Alicycliphilus denitrificans. Next base: position 145,237 of record NC_015422.1, read on the forward strand.
CGCGCACGGCGACCACCAGACGCTCCTGCGCCAGCTCCTTCATCAGGTATTTGAAGCCCATGTTCTCCTCGCCCAGCAGGTTGCCCACGGGTACCTTGACGTTGTCGAAGAACAGCTCGGAGGTGTCCTGCGCCATCAGGCCGATCTTCTCCAGCTTGCGGCCCTTGCTGAAGCCCGGCGTGCCCTCCTCCACCACGATCAGCGATACGCCCTTGGCGCCCAGTTCGGGGTTGGTTTTGGCGACGACGATGACGATCTCGCTGTTGATGCCGTTGGTGATGAAGGTCTTGCTGCCGTTGAGAATGTAGTGGTCGCCCTCGCTGTCCTTCACCAATCTGGCCGTGGTACGCACCGACTTCAGGTCGCTGCCCGCGCCGGGCTCGGTCATGGCGATGGCGCCGATCAGCTCGCCCGCGGCCATGCGCGGTAGCCAGCGGTCCTTCTGCCCGGTGCTGCCGTAGGCGTGGATGTAGGGCGCGACGATGTCCGAGTGCAGCGGAAAGCCCAGGCCGCTGGCGCCGGTGCGCGCAACTTCCTCGATCAGGATGGCCGCGTGGCCGAAGTCGCCGCCGCCGCCGTAGGGCTCGGGCAGCATGGTGTTGAGCAGGCCCTCGCGCCCGGCCTTGCGCCAGACTTCCTTGGGCACGATGCCGTCGCGCTCCCACTGGGCGTGGAAGGGCACGATTTCCTTGTCGAAGAAGCGCCGCGCCTGCTCGCGGAATTGTTCATGGTCCTCGCGGTAGATGGTGCGCTGGATCAGGTCTTGCATGGCTGTTGAATTCCCAAGGTTTGTGAATGAAATATGGCTCCATGGCTTATGGGGTAAGCGGTAGCAGCTACTTTTTTATGAGTCCCGCAGGGCGAATCCGGCCTGCGGTTGCTCGCGGAACCGCTCCTTGAGCTGGCGCCGCAGCAGCTTGCCGGTCTCCAGGCGCGGCAGCGCATCGACGAACACCATGCGCTGCGGCAGCTTGAGCCGGGCCAGCACCTCGGCGGCCCGCGCGGCGATGGCGCGCGCCGTTTCCGGCGTGGCCTCCTGGCCCGGGTGCAGCACCACGGCCGCTAGCGGCACCTCGCCGAAGTCGGGGTGGGGCACGCCGACCACGGCCACCTCCTGCACGCCGGGGTGGCGGGCCAGGGCGTTTTCTATCTCCTGCGGGTAGAGGTTGACGCCGCCCGAGAGGATCAGGTCGGCGCGCCGGTCGCTCAGGAAGAGGTAGCCCTCGGCGTCCACGTGGCCGATGTCGCCGTACGTGACCCAGCCGCGGTCGTTGATGGCCTGGCGCGTCTTCTCGGGGTCGTTCAGGTAGGTGAACTGCCCGCCGCCCGAGAAATACACCTGGCCGATCTCGCCCGCGGGCAGTTCCCGGCCCTCGTCGTCCACGATGTGCAGCCGGCCCGTGGTGGGCCGGCCCACCGAGCCGGGGCGCAGGCGCCACTCGGTCGAATCGATCATGGTCGTGCCGCAGCCCTCCGAGCCGGCGTAGTACTCCATCAGAATGTCACCCCACCAGTCGAGCATGGCGCGTTTGACATCCACCGGGCAGGGCGCGGCGGCGTGGATGGCCATGTGGTGGCTCGACAGGTCGTGGCGCTGGCGCACTTGCGCGGGCAGCTTGAGCAGGCGGCCGAACATGGTGGGCACCCACTGGCTGTGGGTGACGCGGTAGCGCTCTATGAGCGCCAGGGCGTTTTCCGCGTCGAAGCGCTCCATGATCACGGCCCGCCCGCCGAGCTCGAGCGCGCGCAGCGTGTAGCGCAGCGGCGCGGCGTGGTACAGCGGCGCGGGCGAGAGGTACACCGTGTCCTCGCCCATGCCCAGGAGGCGGGCGGTGCCCACGGCCTCGGGGTCGGCCTGGCCGCGCAGCTCGGCGGGCCACAGGGCCTTGAGCACGCCCTTGGGCCGGCCCGTGGTGCCGGAGGAATACAGCAGGTCGCGCCCCAGCGGCCGGTCGGCGAAGTCCACCGGCGGGCCCTGCAGCGCCGCCAGCGCCGCGTGCAGCGACGGGGCCTGCGGCCGGGCCTCGTCCACGGTCCAGCAGGGCAGGCCGATGCCCTGGAGCTGGGACAGCGTCTTGTCGGATGCCACCACCAGGCGCGCGCCGCTGTCGCCCACGATGTAGGCCACCTCGTCCGCCGTCAGGTGGGTGCTGAGCACGGCCGCATACAGGCCCGCCTGGCGCGCGGCCAGCACCAGGGCCAGGATCTCGACGCGGTTCTCCAGCAACACCGCGAAGCGCTCGCCTGTCTGCAGCCCCTGGGCCGCGAGCCACTGCGCCGTCTGCTGCGCCATCTGCGCCAGCGCGCCGGCGGTGTAGCTGCGGCCCTGGTCGGCCATGAACACCACCACCCGTTCGGGGGCCGCCTGTGCGCGGCCAAAGAAATCCTGCATGCCTGTCACCTGTGGTCTCCAGGCGCACCGCCAGGGGCGATGTGCCTTCAAATGCGAAACGCAAGTCTCATAAAACAATTTGATTGGATGATTTTTTCAGGCGTGAGTCCCATTAAACATAGGGTAAACGCGGTATTCAGCACAAACTAACGCGTAAAAAATTCTTTTAATGGATCATAAGTTTCAGAAAACACATGGAGTGAACATGAAAAATCCCGTCATCGTCGATGCCATCCGCAGCCCCATGGCCCGGGCCAAGCCCGATGGCGCGCTGGCCCAGCTGCACCCCGTGGACCTGCTCTCGCAGGTGCTGCAGCAGCTGGTGGAACGTAACAAGATCGATCCCGGCAGCGTGGACGACGTGATCTGCGGCTGCGTGAGCCAGTCCGGCGAGCAGGCCAACACCCCCGGGCGCCTGGCCTGGCTGGCCGCGGGCCTGCCCATGCACGTGCCCTCCACCACCATCGACCGCAAGTGCGGGTCGAGCCAGCAGGCCGTGCACTTCGCGGCCCAGGCCATCATGGCCGGCGTGCAGGACATCGTCATCGCCTGCGGCGTGGAGTCGATGAGCCGCGTGCCCATGGGCAGCTCGCGCATGGGCAAGAACACCACCGGCGCGCGCTTCGATGCGCTCTACGCGCCCGGCCTGGTGGGCCAGGGCGTGTCGGCCGACCTCGTCGCCGCCAAGTGGGGCCTGGGCCGCACCGAGCTCGACGCGTATGCGGCGCGCTCGCACCAGCGCGCCCATGCGGCGCAGGCGGGCGGCGGCTTCGCGCGCGAGATCGTGGGCATGGACACGCCCGCCGGCCGCGTGGCGCAGGACGAGACGATCCGCGCCGGCACCACGGTGGAAAAGCTCGCCGGCCTCAAGGCCGTGTTCGAGACAGAGGAGCTGTCGGCGCGCTTTCCGCAGATCCAGTGGAACACCACGGCGGGCAACGCCTCGCAGATGACCGACGGCGCGGCCGCCATGCTGATCATGAGCGAGGAGCGTGCGCTGCAGCTCGGCCTGACCCCGCGCGCGCGCTTCGTGGCCTTCGACGTGGTGGGCGACGACCCGCTGTACATGCTCACCGCCCCCATCCCCGCCACCCAGCGCGTGCTGGCCAAGGCGCGCATGAAGCTCGACGACATCCACCACTACGAGATCAACGAGGCCTTCGCCTCGGTGCCCATGGCCTGGCAGAAGGAGCTAAAGGCCGACGGCGAGCGCCTGAACCCGCGCGGCGGCGCCATCGCCCTGGGCCACCCGCTGGGCGCCTCGGGCATCCGCCTGATGACCACGATGCTGCACGCCCTGGAGGACAGCGGCCAGCGCTACGGCCTGCAGTCCATGTGCGAGGCCGGCGGCATGGCCAACGCCACCATCATCGAACGACTTTGATTTTGATAGCTGCCAGCGCTTGATGGGTAAGCGATACAGGCAAAAAGGAGCAAAAATGAAACTGCAACAAGGAATGACCGCCCTGGTCACCGGCGGCGTCTCGGGCCTGGGCGAGGCCTCGGCCATCGCGCTGCTCGAGCGCGGCCTTCAAGTGGTCGCCGTGGACCTGAACGACGAGCGCGGCCAGGCCATGGAAAAGCAATACGCCGGCCGCCTGCGCTACGTGAAGGCCGACGTCTCCGACGAGGCCCAGATGCAGCAGGCCATCGCGGCGGCCGAGGCCTTCGGCAACTTCCGCGCGCTGGTGCACTGCGCCGGCATCGGCGGGCCCGTGCGCCTGGTCGAGAAGGACGGCAGCCCCGGCTCGCTGGAGAAGTACGTGAACATCATCCGCGTGAACCAGATCGGCACCTTCAATACGCTGCGCCTGGCCGCCGCGAGCATGGCCAGGAACGAGCCCGTCGATGGCGAGCGCGGCGCCTGCGTGCTCACCGCCTCGGTGGCGGGCTACGAGGGGCAGATCGGCCAGATACCCTACGCCTCGTCCAAGGCCGGCGTGATCGGCATGACCATCGTCGCGGCGCGCGACCTGGCGTCCAAGTTCATCCGCGTGTGCACCATCGCGCCGGGCCTGTTCGACACGCCCATCCTGGCCAAGCTGCCCGAGAACGTGCGCCAGTCGCTGGCCGCCTCCGTGCCCCATCCGGCGCGCCTGGGCCACCCTGCGGAATACGCGATGACCGCGCTGCACATCCTGGAGAACCCCATGCTCAACGGCGAGACCATCCGCCTGGATGGCGCCATCCGCATGCAGCCACGGTGAAATTGGCCCTCAGCGCCCATGGACAGGGCGCAAGCAGCTCTCTTTTAGATAGTACATTGGAGACAACCATGCCCCCGTGCAACCGCCGCCGCGCGCTCCATCTGACCGGGGCATGCGCCCTGCTGGCGCTGGGCGCCCTGGCGACGGCCCCGGCCGCCCGGGCCGATGCCGCCTGGCCAACGCGCCCCATCACCTTCGTCATCCCCGGCGCCGCCGGCGGCACCACCGACACGCCGGCGCGCTTCATGGCGCAAAAGCTGGGCGAGCGCCTGGGCCAGCCCATCGTGGTGGACAACAAGCCCGGCGCGGGCGGCATGCTGGGCGCTGGCCTGGTGGCGCGCGCCCAGCCCGACGGCTACACCGTGCTGGTGGGCAACACCGGCTCCAACGCCATCAACTACAGCGCCTACCAGAAGCTCGGCTACAAGCCGGACGACTTCATCGCGCTGACCGACATGATCTCGTTCGCCAACGTGCTGGTGGTGCCGGTGAAGTCGCCCATCAAGAGCCTGGGCGAGCTGGTCGCGGCCGCGAAGAAGGAGCCGGGCAAGCTGGCGTTTTCGTCGGCGGGCGTGGGCCAGACCACGCACCTGATGGGCGAGCTGCTGCGCCAGCGCGCGGGGGTGGACGTGGTCCACGTGCCCTACAAGGGCTCCGCGCCGGCCACCATGGCCATCGTGTCCGGCGAGACCCAGTTCATGTTCGACAACCTCACGGGCTCGCTCGCCCACGTCAAAGACGGAAAGCTGCGCGCGCTGGCCGTGACCGGCGCCACGCGCGAGCCCGAGCTGCCCGACGTGCCCACCATGACCGAGCTGGGCATGAAGGACTTCGACAAGGTAGGCTGGATGGGCTTCTTCCTGCCCGCCAAAACGCCCCCGGAGATCGTGAAGAAGCTCACCGACAACCTGGTCGCCGTACTCAAGGACCCGGCCGTGGTCCAGCGCTACCGCGAGCTCGGCGGCCGCCGCGGCGGCATGGCGAGCGCGCAGTTCTCGCAGATGGTGGAGCGCGACCGCAAGGACTGGGGCGAGCTCATCCGCAGCCAGAAGCTGCAGCTCGATTGAGGACGCACCATGACTGACACCTCCTCCTTCGCGGGCCGCCATGTGTTCGTGGCCGGCGGCAGCAGCGGCATCAACCTCGGCATCGCGCAGGCGTTCGCGCGCGCGGGCGCCCATGTCACGGTCATGAGCCGCTCGCCCGACAAGGTGCAGCAGGCGGCCGAAGGGCTGCGCGCTCTGGGCGCGCAGGCGCTGGGCATCAGCGCCGACGTGCGCGACAGCGCCGCGGTGGACGCGGCGCTGCGCCAGTCGCACGCCCTGTTCGGCGACATCGACGTGCTCGTCTCCGGCGCGGCGGGCAACTTCATCGCGCCGGCCAAGGACCTGTCGCCCAACGGCTTCAGGACGGTGATCGACATCGACCTCAACGGCAGCTTCCACGTGCTGCGCCTGGCCTACCCGCTGCTGAGGAAGCCTGGCGCCAGCGTCATCAACATCTCGGCGCCCCAGGGCGTCAACCCCACCATGTACCAGGTGCACGCCTGCGCCGCCAAGGCCGGCATCGACATGATGACGCGCGTGCTGGCCATGGAATGGGGTGAGGATGGCGTGCGCGTGAACGCCATCGCGCCTGGCCCGATCGCCGACACCGAAGGCATGCGCCGCCTCGCGCCCTCGCCCGAGGCGCTGGCCAACGCGGTCGCCAGCGTGCCGCTGCAGCGCATGGGAACGCTGGAGGACATCGCCCACATGGCGCTGTTCCTGTCCTCGCCGCAGGCCGGCTACGTGACGGGCGCCGTCATCCCCGTGGACGGTGGCTCCTCGCTGCGCGGCGGGCGGGACATGCGCGCCTCCTACACCCCGCGGGGCGCGGCATGAGCGGTGGCCGCCAGCGCATGCGCACCGGCGTGGAAATGGTCGGGGCGGTGCAATGCTTCCTGGAAAAAAAGCCGCAGCCCTTCCAGCGGCCCGGGTGCTGAATCAGGCGAAAATCCCGGGTTTTTTCAGGGGTCTATGTGAATACGGATGCGGACGGCAAACTGGTCAGTGCCCTGGTGCGCGGCATTTCCATCCTGCGCTGCTTCGGCCACAAGCGTACCGAGCTCAGCGCGCGCGAGCTGATGGAGCTCACCGGCCTGCCCAAGCCGACGCTGTTTCGCCTGACCGACACCTTGTGCGAACTCGGGCTGCTGCGCTATTCGGAGCGCCTGTCCAAATACGTGCCGGGCCTGGGCTTGCTGCAGCTGTCCTCGCCGGTGCTCACGCGCATGGCGCTGCGCCAGTTCGCACGGCCCCTGATGCAGTCGCTGGCCGACCTGACTGAAGGCCAGGTGCAACTGGGCGTGGGCCACAAGCGCGAGCTGTGCCTGGTGGAGCTGGCCAACGGCATGGGCAACAGCGTCTACCGGCCCGAGATCGGCGTGCGCATGTCGCTGTCGCGCACCGCCACGGGCCGCGCCTACTTGCTGGGCATGGCGGACGACGCGCGCGAGGCCTACCTGCAGGACCTGCAGGCCAGCGACCCGCAGCGCGCCGCCTGGCTGGCGCAGCGCCTGGTCAACGCCCGCGAGGACATGGAGCGCCACGGCTTTTGCCGCAGCCACGGTGATCTGCACAGCGAGATCGAATCCATCGCCGTGCCCATGAGCCAGCCCCAGGACGGCGAGCTGTGGATCTTCGCGGTCTCGGTGCCGGTGTTCAGCCCGCTGTACGACAGGCTGGAGTCCGACCTGGGCCCGCGCCTGCGTACCCTGGTGCGCTCGGTCGAGGCCGTGGTGGGTGCGGGCGTGCCCTGAACACGCCCCTGAGGCGCTTCGCGCCTTCCCCCCGCTCTCGCATGGGGCGCACCAGTTTCATGCAATGAACAACTGAAACGACAAGGAGAATGCGATGAAAGTGCTAGACAGCGTGCGCGTGCTGGAGATCGGCGGCCTGGGGCCGGGGCCGTTTTGTGCCATGCACCTGGCCGACCTGGGCGCCGACGTGATTTCCGTGGTGCGCAAGGACCAGGGCGGCAGCCCGACCGGCAGCCTGCTCAACCGCGGCAAGCGCTCGGTGTTCGCCGACCTCAAGACCGAGGAGGGTCGCCGGCTGGTGCTGGCCTTGGTGCAGGACGCCGACGCACTCATCGAGGGCATGCGCCCCGGCGTCATGGAGCGCCTGGGCCTGGGGCCCGAGGAATGCTTGGCGCTCAACCCGCGCCTGGTCTACGGCCGCATGACCGGCTGGGGCCAGAGCGGGCCGCTGGCGCCGCGCGCCGGGCACGACGCCAACTACGCCGCCGTCAGCGGCGCGCTGTGGGGCAGCAGCCCGGCCGATGCGCGCCCCGTGTCGCCCTTTGCCGTGCTCGGCGACATCGCCGGCGGCGCCATGTACCTGATGACGGGGCTGCTGTCGGGCATCCTACAGGCGCGCGCTACGGGCAGCGGCACGGTGGTGGACGCGGCCATCGTGGACGGCGCGGCCCACATGCTCAACCTCAACCTGAGCGCGCGCCAGCGCGGCGTGGTGGCCGACGAACGCGGCCGCAGCATGTACGACAGCTCGCCCTTCTACGAAACCTACGTCTGCGCCGACGGCAAGCACGTCACCCTTGGCGCGATCGAGCCGCAGTTCTACGCCCTGCTGCTGGCCACGCTGGGCCTTGCGGGCGACCCGGACTTCGCCGGCGACCAGTGGGACAAGGCCGCCTGGCCCGCGCGCCGCGCCCGGCTGGCGGCCCTGTTCCTCACGCAGCCGCGCGCGCACTGGCAGGCCCTGCTGGAGCCCACCGACGTGTGCTTCGGCGCCGTGCTCAGCCCCGTGGAGGCGGCCGAGCACCCCCACATGCGGGCGCGTGGCGTATATCGCGAGCACCAGGGCGCCTTCCAGGCCGTGCCGGCGCCGCGCTTCGACGGGGCGCCTTACCTTTTGGGCGATATGTGCGCGCCCGGCGCGCATACCGAGCAAGTGCTGGCACAGCTGGCCGCACAGGGCGCCAAGGCGGTCTGGCGGCGGTAGGCGGTATCGCCGGGCGGCATCGGCTTCACGGTCTGATGCCATGGTCTTGCGCCGGGCCGGCTTGCCGCGCTTGGCCGGAACACCGGCGGCGAGGGCCCGGAGGCTATTCGGCCAGCAGCCGGAACTGCGGTAGCGCCATGTCGTCGGACACGCGTTCGAACGCCACTTCGACGCGCCGGCCTATGGCCATGTCGCCGGGCTGCGCATCCAGCACGTTGGCCATCAGGCGCGGGCCTTCGTCCAGTTCGATCATCGCCACCACATAGGGCAGGCGCGCCTTCATGAACGGGTTGGGCGCGCGGTGGTTCACGGTATAGGTGTAGACCTTGCCGGTTCCCGCCACGGGCCGCCACTGCAACGCCTCGGCTTCGCAATGGATGCAGAACGGCCGCGGATAGAACTGCCAGCGGCCGCAGGCGCCGCAGTGCTGCATGTGCAACTCGCCACGTGCGGCGGCCTGCCAGTAGGGGCGGGTGAGGTCGGTGGGCTGCGGCAGGGGGCGTGCAGGTGCTTCGCTCATGTCAGACTCCCAGAATCATCGTGGTGTTACAGGAAAAGACCAGGCCGGGCGCGTGGCACAGCGCCAGTTCCGCCTTGGGCAGCTGGCGCTCGCCGCATTCGCCGCGCAGCTGGCGCACGGCCTCGATGGCCACGAACATGCCGAACATCCCCGGGTGGCCATAAGACAGCCCGCCGCCCGAAGTGTTGACGGGCAGGCGCCCGCCCGGCGCCAGCGCGCCATCGGCCACGAAGGCGCCGCCCTCGCCGCGCTGGCAAAAGCCCAGCTCTTCGAGCGACTGGATGACGCCGATCGTGAAATGGTCGTAGATCTGCACCACGTCGATGTCGGCGCGCGTGACGCCGGCCATGCGCAAGGCGGCTTCGGCCGTGGAGGCCACCCCCGTGTCCAGCCAGTCGTCGGTGTTGAAGGGCGTGTAATGGTGCGCGTGGGTTTCGGCCGCGCCCAGCACGTAGACGGGTTTTTGCCGCAGGTCCCTGGCGCGCCCGGCAGACACCACGACCATGGCGCCGCCGCCGTCCGTCACCAGGCAGCAGTCGCGCTGGCGCAGCGGCTCGGCCACCAGGGGTGAGGCCATCACCTCATCGATGCTGGTGGGTTCGCGCCGGTAGGCCTTGGGGTTGAGCTGCGCCCAGCGCCGCGCGGCCACGGCCACCTCGGCCAGGTCCCTAGGCGTGGTGCCATAGCGGTGCATGTGCAGCTGGGCCACCATGGCGTAGTAGCCGATGGGGCTCAGGTGGCCATAGGGCAGGATGAACTGCCCTCGCGGCGTGTGCGGCAGGTCGGCCGCCACGGCCCCGCCCTTGCGCGAGCCATCGGACAGCTGCGTGCTGCCATAGGTGATGAGCGCCACCTCGCACATGCCGGCCGCGATGGCCGCCATGGCGCGCTGCACATGCAGCAGGTTGGACATGCCCCCGACGCTGGTCGAATCGACGAAGCGCGGCCGCAGGTTCAGGAATTCGGACACCTGCAGGCTGGAGAAGCGGTCGTCCGTGTGGGCGAACACGCCGTCCACGTCGGCCAGCTTCAGGCCCGCGTCGGCCAGCGCCAGCATGGCCGCCTGGGCTTGCAGCTCGAGCGCCGACTTGCCGGGCACCTTGCCCAGGTCGGATTCGGCCACGCCGACGATGGCCACGGATTTGGACAGCGATGGATTCATGCGCAATCTCTCTTTGAAAAGTTCACAGGCCGCGCGCGATCACTTCGCGCATGATTTCCGACGAGCCGCCATAGATGCGGTTGGGACGCACGTCCGCATACGCGCGGGCGATGGGGTACTCGCGCATGTAGCCATTGCCGCCGAAGAACTGCATCAGGTCATCGATGGCGCGCGTGGCCTCGCTGGCCCACAGCTTGGCCATGGCCGCGCCGTCGGCCGTGAGCTGGCCTTGCAGGTATTGCGCCAGGCAGCTGTCCACGAAAGCGCGCGTGGCGGCGGCATGCGTCTTGATGTCGGCCAGGCGGAAGCGGATGTACTGGTTGTCGATCAGCGCATGGCCGAAGGCCTGGCGCTGCTTCACGTAATCGATCGTCCAATCGAGCGCCACTTCGAGCGCCACCGCGCAGCGCAGCGCGATCAGCAGGCGCTCGCGGACCAGCCCGCTCATGGCGTAGCCGAAGCCCGCGTTCAGCTCGCCGATCAAGGCGTCGCGCGGCACGAACACCTTGTCGAAGAACAGCTCGGCCGTGTCCTGCGCGAGCTGGCCGATCTTGTCGAGCACGCGGCCCACGGCGAAGCCGGGGGTCTTCGTGTCCACCCAGAACAGGCTGATGCCGCGCGCGCCCGCTTCCGGGCTGGTCTTGGCGAAGACGATCACCCGGTCGGCATGCGCGCCGTTGGTGATGAAGGTCTTCTGGCCCGTGATCTCGAAACCGCCATCGACGGCCTTGGCCGTGGTGCGAATGGCTTTCAGGTCGCTGCCCGCGCCGGGCTCGGTCATGGCCAGCGAACCGACGACTTCGCCGCTGGCCATCTTGGGCAGGAACTCGCGCTTCTGCGCCTCGGAGCCGAATTCGAGCAGGTACGGAGCCACGTTCTCGGAGTGCGTGGTGAAACCCGTCACGCCCGTGGCCAGCGCGCGCGCGATTTCTTCCACCACGATGGCGCTGTAGAGGTAGTCGCCCCCGCCGCCGCCGTATGCGTCGGCAATGCTGGGGCACAGCAGCCCGGCCGCGCCCGCGTCGCGCCAGAGCTGGCGCGGCACCCGGCCTTCGCGTTCCCACTCGGCGTGGTGCGGCGTGATCTCGTTGGCGATGAAGCGCGCCACGCTGGCGCGGTACAGCGCGTGCTCGGCGCCGAACATGGGGCGCGGCGTTTCGGAAACGGAAGTCATGGGCATGGCTGCTCTCTCGTTGGATTCGTCATGGGGGTCCTCAATGCGCGATGCCCCGGCCGCCGTTCCAGTACCGTGCCTTCACCAGGCGCTTGAGCAGCTTGCCCGATTCGGCGCGCGGCAGGGTGTCCACGAAATCCACGCTGCGCGGGCATTTGAGGGTCGAAATGCGCTCGCGGCAGTACGCGATGAGCTCGGCCGCCAGCGCGGGGGATGCCTGGTGCGGTGGCTGCAGCTGCACCACGGCCTTCACGGCTTCGCCGAACTCGGCATCGGGCACGCCGACCACGGCCACGTCGAGCACAGCCGGGTGCTCGTGCAACACGTTCTCGGCCTCCTGCGGGTAGATGTTCACGCCGCCCGAGACGATGGTGTTGGCCAGGCGGTCGGTCAGGTAGAGATACCCCTCCTCGTCCACGTGGCCGATGTCGCCATAGGTGGCCCAGCCCCTGTCGTTGTAGGCTGAATGGGTCTTCGCGGGATCCTTGTGGTATTCGAAGCGCGGGCCGTCCGAGAAGTAGATGACGCCGTTCTCGCCCGGCGGCAGCTCGCGCCCGGCCTCGTCCACGATGTGTATCTGGCCGACTTCGGCGCGGCCCACGGAGCCGGGGTGCGCCAGCCATTCGTGCGAATCCAGCGAGGTGCGACCCACCAGCTCGGTGCCGCTGTAGAACTCGTACAGGATGGGGCCCCACCAGTCGATCATGGCGCGCTTGACCGTGGCCGGGCAGGGGGCAGCGGCGTGGACCGCATAGCGCAGGCTGCCCGGGTCGTATTGCGCCTTCACGTCGTCGGGCAGGCGCAGCATGCGGATGAACATCGTCGGCACGAACTGCGCATGCGTGACCTTGAACCGGTCGATCGCCTGCAATGCCAGCCCGGCGTCGAACTTTTCCATCATCACGCAGTGGCCGCCCGCGCGCATCACGGCCATGTTCCAGCGCACGGGGGCCGTGTGATAGAAGGGTGCGGTCGAGAGGTAGACGGAGCTGGCGTCGAAGTCCTTCCAGTGCGTGCGGGGGTCGCTCTTGCTGGCGAAGTGCTTGCCGGCATCGGCCAGCGCGCGCTTGATGCCCTTGGGCAGGCCCGTGGTGCCCGAGGAGTAGCAGAAGTCCATGCCCTCGGGCGTCTCGGGCAAGGCCACGTCGTCGGCGTATGCGGCGATCAGCGCTTCATATTCATCGAAGCCATCGGCCTGCCCATCCAGCATCACGCGCCTGACGGGCAGGCCGCGCAACACCTGCGCATCCAGCTCGCCCGCGGTCCGGGCCGAGCAGAACAGCCACTTGGCGTCGCAGTCGCGCACGATGTGGCCCATCTCCTCGGTCTTCAGGTGGCGGCTGATGGGCGTGTAGTACAGCCCGATGCGGTGCGCGGCCCAGAGGATCTCGAAATAGCGCAGGTGGTTCTCCAGCATCAGCGCGATGCCGTCGCCCGCGCGCAGGCCGGCCTGCATCATGGCAGCGGACAGCTTGCGCGAGCGCAGCTCCAGTTCGCGCCAGCTCACCGCATGGCCCGAGGGCACCATGCGGTAGGCGATGCCCTCGGGGCGCTCGCGCGCCCATTGCTCAAGCGGTGACATGGGCTTGTCCTCGTGCGGTGCCGGCGCTGGCCAGGGGCTTGCGGATGTCGGCCACGCCGTGGCTCAGCACCATGCGGCCGCGCTCCCTGGCCCAGACCGAGAAACGTGCCTGGCGCGCATCGCCATCGCGCTCGAACCACAGGCGCGCCTGCAGGGTGTCGCCCGGGAACACGGGCGCCGAAAAGCGCGCCGCAATGCTGGCCAGGCGTGCGGGGTCGTTGCCGCAGGCCATGCGCACCAGGGCGCGTGCGGCCATGCCGAAGGTGCACAGGCCGTGCAGGATGGGCCGGTCGAACCCTGCCGCCCTGGCCGCGCCGAGCTGCGCATGGATGGGGTTGCGGTCGCCGTTGAGGCGGTACAGCAACGCGGCGCCGGGCAGCGTAGCCATATCCATCGTGGCATCCGGCTCGCGCTCGGGCACCGCCGGCAGGGCCTGCGGTGCGCAGTCGCCGGGCTGGGCGGGCGAGGAAAATCCGCCGTCGGCGCGGCAGAAGGACACGTGCTCCACCGTGGCCAATAGCTGGCCCGTGGCGGCGTTGCTGGCGCGGCGCTCGGTCACGACGAGGGCGCCCTTACCGGCCCCCTTGTCCACCACGCGGCTGATGCGCGTCTGGCTCAGCACCTCGCCTTTGGGCGGCGGCGCCGCATGAAAGCGCATGCGGTGCTCGCCGTGCAGGATCTGCATCCAGTCGATGCCCGTGCCGGGGTCGCTCGCCCAGGCGCCGGGCGCGCCCACGCAGGCCAGCCACGTGGGCATGACGGACATGTTCTCGCCTTCCAGCACGTAGCGCAGGTTGGCTTCGTCGAGCGGATCGGCGCCCATGCCCAGGCTCAAGGCGTAGCGGATGCAGTCATCCACGCCATAGCGGTCGCGCTGGTCGGCGATCTGCCACTGGCGCAGGGTGTCGTAGTCGATGGCCATGGATGTGCTCCCCCCGATCAGACGGGGTCCCAGTTGAACACTTCGGGCGAGCGCTCCAGCGGCGTGAATGCGCGCCGCAGCGCGGGCATGGCGCGGTCGGCCAGCGACTGCGCGTCCCAGCCCTCGCCGCTGTGCACCGACGCCACCGGGCGCGGCTGGCTCATGACCATGACCTCGTTGCCGCGCACCGCGAAGATCTGCCCGCTGATGTCCCGGGCCGCGTTGCCGAGCAGGAACGCCGCGACCTGCGCCACCTGTTCGGGCTTCATCGACTGCATGCGCTCCAGGCGCTTCTTCTCGGCCTCGGTCTCGCTGGGCAGGGTGCCGATCAGGCGGCTCCACGCGAAGGGCGCGATGCAGTTGGAGCGCACGTGAAAGCGCGCCATGTCCAGCGCGATCGACTTGGACAGCGCGGCGATCCCCAGCTTGGCGGCGGCGTAGTTGGCCTGGCCGAAATTGCCGACCAGGCCCGAGGTGGACGTCATGTGCACGTAGGCGCCGTTTTCCTGGTCCTTGAAATACGGCGCCGCGGCGCGGCTGACGTAATAGCTGCCGTTGAGGTGCACGTCGATCACGGCCTGCCATTCCTCGCGGTTCATCTTATGAAAGATGCGGTCGCGCAGGATGCCGGCGTTGTTCACCACGCCGTCGATACGGCCGAAGCGCGTGATCGCCGTCTGGATGATGGCGTTGGCTCCCTCGGGCGTGGCCACGCTGTCGGTGTTGGCCACTGCCACGCCGCCCGCGGCCGTGATTTCGTCGACCACTTTTTGCGCGGGCCCGGCATCGCTGCCCTCGCCGCTGCCGCTGGCCCCCAGGTCGTTGACCACCACGCTGGCGCCCTGGCCCGCCAGCAGCAGGGCGGTGGCCCGGCCGATGCCATTGCCAGCCCCCGTGACCACGACCACCTTCCCGTCCATGGGGCGTGCTTGTGCATTCATCTTCGGTCCTCCTGTGCGCTGCGGTTCAGGGCTTGATGTTGCCGGCGCGGATCACCTCGGCCCAGCGCGTGGTTTCATTGCGCACGAATTGGGCGAACTCCTCGGTGCTGCCGCCCGTGGCCGAGCCGCCTTGCTGCGCTATGGTTTTCTGCACCTGGGGGTCGGACAGCGCCTTGTTGAGCGCGGCGTTCAAGGCCTGCACCGTGGCCGCCGGCGTCTTGGACGACACGAACAGGCCCAGCCATACCGACACGTCGAAATCCTTGTAGCCCAGCTCCATCAGCGTGGGAACGTCGGGCAGCTCCGCGCTGCGCTCGCGCGTCGTCACCGCGATGGCGCGCAGCTTGCCCGAGCGCACCAGGGGCAGGGCGGTGATCAGGTTGTCCACCATGTAGTCCACCTGCCCTCCGACCAGGTCGGTGAGTGCCGGCGATGCGCCGCGGTACACCACCTCGACCGCCTTGATGCCCGCGCGCTGGTTCAGCATCGCGCCCGCGAGGTGCCCGGACGAACCGCTGGTGGACACCGCCATCGATACGCCGTTGGGGCTGTTCTGCGCGTAGGCCTTGAGCTCCGCGATGCTCTTCACCGGCAGCTTGGGGTTGACCACGACCACGTCGGGCATGGTCAGCACGCGGATCACCCCGGTCATGTCGGCGGCCGTGTAGGGCAGCTTGTCCTGCAGCGTGTAGTTGGCGGCATTGGGCCCCAGGCTGCCCATCACCAGGGTGTGCCCGTCGGGCTCGGCGCGCAGCATGGTCTGGATGCCGATGGTGCCGCCGGCGCCTGGGTGGTTGTCGACGATGACCGGCTGGCCGACGATGTCGGTGAGCGCCTTGGCCACCAGCCGGCTGGTCTGGTCCAGGATGCCCCCGGGTGAACTGGGCGCCACGATGTGCATGGGCTTGGAGGCCTTGAAAACCTCACCCTGGCTGTGCGCGGACAGCGGCAGGGCCAGCGACACGGCTGCAATCACCGGCGCGCCCATCTGAAAAATCCTGCTCCACATGATTTGTCTCCTTGTTTGTTGAACTACGGCTTGATTTGTCCGCTAAGCGGATTTATAAAATCGCTTAACGGTCATTACAGGCCGAAAGAATTAGCATGTCAACCATAAAATCCCCGTTTTTCGGAGCCTGAGGGGTTCGTATCCCGTGAACCCCCTCTCTCAGACCGCGGCAGGCGGGCCACGCCCGCGCTGCCCCACCCTCCCTTGAGGAAGAGAAAGAAACACCACCATGGCCACTCCAGACAGCGAGGGTTTCGTCCGCTCATTCGCGCGCGGCCTGCGCGTGATCGAAGCGATGGGGCGCACCGGCGCGCACACGGTCAGCTCGGTCGCGCAGGACACGGAGCTGCCGCGCACCGTGGCGCGGCGCATCCTGCTCACGCTGTGCGAGCTGGGCTACGCCTGCCCGACGCCGGACAAGGGCTTCCGGCTCACGCCCAAGGTGCTCAGCCTGGGCTTGACCTACCTGACGTCGCAGCCCTTCTGGGGGCACGCGCAGCGCGTGCTGGAGACGGTGTGCCTGCAGTTGCGCGAGTCCTGCGCGGTCGCGGTCATGCAGGGCAACGAGGTGGTGTTCGTGCTGCGCATTCCATCGGCCAAGGTGATGTCGCCGCACCTGGGAATGGGCAGCCGCCTGCCGGCCTATGCCACGGCGCCCGGCCGCGTCCTGCTCGCCTACCAGGGGGCCGGTTACCAGGACCAGTATTTCAGCCAGACCCCGTTGTGTCCGCTCACCGGACAGACGCAGACGGACCCTGCCGAATTGCGCCACGAGCTGGCGCGCATCGCCCAGCAAGGCCACGCCTGGGTCGAGGGGGAATATGACGCGCATGTCAGCGGGCTGTCGCTGCCCATCTACGATGAGCGCCGCAAGGTGGTGGCGGCCTTGGGCGCGAGTCTGCTGACGTCCGATTTCGACCGCGCGCGCGCGGAGCGTGAGATATTGCCGCCCCTGCGGGCCGCGGCCGAACAGCTGTCCGGCCTGGCGCCGAGCTTCCTGGCGCCGGTGCTGTGACCTGCTTGCGCGCCGGCGGTCAGCGCCGCAGCAGCGGCGACGCCGGCAGCATCCTGAACGCCAGCGAGGCCAGCGCCAGCCAGCCGGCGATGGCCAGCAGCACGGCGAGGTAGGGCTCGATGCCCCGGCCAGCGGCCCAGGCGGCCACGGCGCCGGTGGCCGACTGCATGAGCGCCACGCCCAGGAACATGGACATGGTGTAGAGGGACAGGGCGCGCCCCGTGAGTTCGGGCGGGTAGGAGGCGCGCACGTCGGTGTACTGCAGCACGCTGAAGCCCCACAGCAGGCCCAGCAGGATCATCAGCGCCACGGTGGCGCCGGCCTGCTGCAGCAGGGCCATGGCGGCGAACATGGCGGCCATGAGCAGCGAGGCGTTGGCGACCCAGGCGCGGCGGCGCAGCGGGCCCGGGTCCATGCGGCCGAACGCGCCGGGGGCGAACAGCGAGATCAGCGACAGCACCAGCGCCACGTTGCCGCTGTCCACGAGCGAGAAGCCGAAGCGGTCCATCAGCAGCGGCCCCAGCCACAGGCCGCGCAGCGACAGGAAGGCCGCGTAGCACGACATGCCCAGCGCCAGGATGCCCCAGGTGTGGGGCAGGGTGAGGAGCTCGGCGAGGCCCCGCAGGGAATCGCCCCAGCTCTCCTGGGCGTGGGGCGCCCTGCCGGGCAGGGAGGGCTCGTGCACCAGCGCGAAGATGAGCAGCCAGGACAGGGCGCTCAGCACCGCCAGGATGCCGAAGCCCGTGCGCCATCCCCAGTGCTGCACCACCCAGGCGAGCGGCGTGCCGGTGAGCATCAGGCCCAGGCCGCCCATGCCCAGGCTCAGGCCCGAGAAGAAGGCGAAGCGCTCGCTCGGGAAATGCCGGGCGATGAACACCGTGCAGGCCAGGAAGGCCGGCGAGCAGCCTATGCCGATCAGCAGCTGCCCCGCCATGAGCCAGCCGTGGCTGGGCGCCAGCGCCGACAGCGCGGCGCCGGCGATGGACAGCGGGGCGGACGCGAGCACCGTGCGGCGCAGGCCGTAGCGGTCCATGGTGATGCCCATGAGCAGCTGCGCCACGCCGAACGACAGGCCGAACAGGCCGGCGAATGCGCCCAGCGATTGCGCCGACAGGCCGAAATCGGCCTGCAGGCCCTGGGCCACGATGGCGGTGATGGTGCGGTAGGACTGGCTCAGCGCGAAGCCCGACAGCAGGGCCAGCAGCATGACCCACAGCGGTTGCGCACGGGAGTGGGTGGAGGTCGAAGCGGGAACGGTCACGGGAAATTGTGGCACGCGCCGGCCGGGGCTGGCGGGCGCGTGCGGACGTGCGGATTCAGGCGCTGCGCCGCTGCGCGTGCGCGTGGCGCTCCAGGGTCTGCCGCGCCTGCGCCAGCACGGGCGCGTCCACCATGCGGCCGTCGAGCACGCAGACGCCGCCGCCGGCCTCTTGCATGGCTTGCTGCACGCGGCGCGCATGGGCCACGGCGGCCTCGCCGGGGTCGAAGGCGGCGTGCAGCACCGGCACCTGCGCCGGGTGGATGCACAGTTTGCCGCCGAAGCCCATGCGCCGCGCGCGCTCGGCGTCGCTGGCCATGCGCTCGGGGTTTCGCGTGTCCACGGTCACGCCGTCCAGCGGCGCGGCCATTCCGGCGCGGCGCGCGGCCAGGACCACGGCCATGCGCATGGGCAGCAGCTCGGCTTCGTCCGGGCCGCAGGCCATGCCGGCGTCCACCTGGAAGTCCAGATGGCCGAAGGCCAGCCGCGCCACCTGGGGCGCCGCCGCCAGCACGTCCACGGCGTACAGCCCGGCCACGGACTCCACGAGCGGCAGCAGCGCGGCTTGCGGCCCCGCGGCGCGGGCCACGGCCTGCAGGGTCTGCGCGCTCTCGGCCTTGGGCACCACGGCGCCGGCCAGGCCCTGCGCCATGAGCTGCTGGAGGGCCTGCAGGTCGGTGGCGAACCAGGGCGTGCCCTCGGCATTGATGCGCACCAGCAGGCGCGCGCGCCGCGCGCCATCGAGCGCGGCCACGGCCCCGGCCAGGGCGCTGCGCGCGCGCTCCTTGTCGGCCGGCGTCACGGCGTCCTCCCAGTCGGCGATCACCATGTCGGCGCCGCTGGCCAGGGCCTTGGGCAGCCGATCGGGCTGGGTGGCGGGTACGAACAGGAAGGAGCAGGCGTTGCGCACGAGGTCGGTCATGGCGGGGAGGCGGTCAGGCGTATGGGGACGGGTCAGTCGGCGCTCACGCCGGCGGCCTTGATGACCTTGTCCCAGCGTGCGACCTCGGCCTCCAGGTGCTTGCGCAGGCCCTCGGGCGTGGCCTTGTCGGGCGAGACGAGGTCGGAGCTCAGCTCGGCGATGCGCTTCTTCACGTTCTCGTCCTTGATCGCCACGTTGAGCGCCTTGGTGAGCTGCTCGATCACCTCCTTAGGCGTGCCTTTGGGCGCGTACATGCCGTGCCACACCTTCACGTCGAAGCCCTTGAGGCCCTGCTCGTCGAGCGTGGGGAGGTTGGGCATGGACGACAGGCGCTTGGGCGTGGTCACGCCGAACACCTTGGCGCGCTTGCCGTCCTGGATCACGGGGGCGGTCTGCGTGGTCTGGTCGCACAGCAGGTCCACCTGGCCGCCCATAAGGTCGTTCATGGCCGGGCCCGCGCCCTTGTAGGGCACGGTGGTGAGCTTCACGCCGACCTGGTGCATGAACAGCATGCCGCACAGCTGCGAGACGGCGCCGATGCCGGCGTTGGCGAGCGTCACCTTGTCCTGGTTCTTCTTCACGTAGTCCAGCAGCTCGGGGAAGGTGTTGACGGGGAAGTCCTTGCGCGAGAGCAGGGTCATGGGCACGTCCAGCACCTGGCCGATGTACTCGAAGTCCTTGAGCGGGTCGTAGGGCAGCTTCTTGTACAGCGCGGGCGCCGTGGCCATGCCCATGTGGTGGATCAGGATGGTGTAGCCGTCGTTCTTCGCCTTGGCCACGCGGGCTGGCGCGATGGTGCCGCCCGCGCCCACGGTGTTCTCCACCACCACCGTCTGCCCGAGCGAATGGCCCATGGGCACGGCCAGCAGGCGCGCCACCACGTCGGTGGGGCCGCCGGCGCTGTAGGGCACGACCAGGGTGACGGGCTTGTCGGGCCAGGCGGCCTGCGCCGCGCCGGCCAGGCCCAGGGCCAGCAGTGCGCAGGCGCCTGCAACGGCGCGGCGGGTGGTGAGGGTGAAAGACTTCATGCTTGTGTCTCCAGGGTCATGGGCGCGGATGCGACTTCTTGGTTGGAAATGGAAAACCGGCGGTGCCGTATTGTCACGCGCCGGCGGCCAGCAGATCACCCACCCGCGGCCACTGCGCCACCTGCCACAGGGACGCGACGGCGCTCGTGGCCTGGGCCGTGCCGACGGCGCCGCCATAGGCGGCCAGGCGCAGCGCCTTGGCGGTGATCTCCTCGCGCGAGAGGGTGTTGCCGGGGTCGCCCTTGGGCTCGTCCACGCGGCCATGCAGCCGGCGGCCGTCCGTGGTCTGCACGGTGACCTTGCCGATCCAGCGCTGCGGGTAGGCGGCGTCGACCTCGGCGTCCAGCTCCATGCGCACCTTCTCGCGCAAGGCGACAGTGTCCGGCGCCAGGAACTGCGCGTCGAATTCGGTCAAACCCGCATGGCCAAAATGCGCGGCCAATGCCAGCACCGTGCCCATGGAGAACTTGCTCTGGTGCACCGTGGTGGGCGAGACCACCGGCCCCAGCACGTCGATGGCGCCCTGGTGCACGTGGCAGGTCACCTGGGCGATGTCGGCGGGCTTGAGGCCGTGCTCGCGCATGACCTGCTGCAGCGCGTCGGCGGCCGGGTGCGTGTGGCGGCACGAGGCATGCCACTTGAAGCTGGTCTCGGCCGTGGCCCAGCGCCCCACGCCGCCGTTCGGCAGGCCGTCGGTCAGCCTCGCGGGATTGGCGTCGCTGGACATGCCGGCGGCCATGCCCTGCGCGCCGGTGAAGATGTCCTGCGCGCCGGTGAAGCCGTCCCTGGCCAGGTAGGCCGCCATCAGGCCGGCCGCCGCGGCGTGGGCCGTGTGCAGCTGCTTGCTGTCGGCAGCGGTGCGCAGGAATTCCCACAGCCCCGCCGACTGCGTGCCGGCAGAGCCGAAGGCGTGCTGCATCTGCGCGGGCGTGAGCTGCAGCAGGCGCCCCACGGCGGCAGCGGCGGCCAGCGTGCCGGCCGTGGCCGTGGTGTGGAAGACCTTGTAGTGGCTGCGGCCCAGGAACTCGCCCACGCGTATGCCCACTTCGTAGCCCGCCACGCAGGCTGCCATGAGCTCGGCGCCGCTGGCGCCGATGGCCTGCGCCACGGCCAGCGCGGGCGGGAACACCACGGCCGCCGGGTGGAACACCGAGCCGTTGTGCACGTCGTCCTGCTCGGCGAAGTGGCTGGCCGCGGCGTTGGCCAGTGCGGCCATCATGGGCGAGCTGCTCGCGCCTTGCGCGATGACCTCGCTGGGGCCGCTGGCCGGGCCCTGCGACATCGCGAAGCGCGCGATGCTGGCCACCGGCCGCGCCTTGCAGCCGGCGAGCACGGAGCCGAACCAGTCCACCCACAGGTCGACGGCGCGGTCCTGCACGGGCGCGGGCACGTCGCTCCACTGCAGCTGGGCGGCGAATTGGGCCAGGGGGTGGATGCTCACTTGGATTTCTTGCTTCATTGGTGTCTCCAGGGCTTGTGGGGCAAGCGTAGATAGCTATGATTTTTGATTCAGGTGGCCTGTGGCGCCTGCAGTGCGTCGATCTGCCCGTCCGTCCAGCCCAGCGCGGCCAGGATGGCGGCGGTGTGCTGGCCCACGGCGGGCACCGCATCCATGCGGTACTCGAAGGCGCTGTTCACGCCCGGCGGCAGCAGGGCCGGCACCTCGCCCGCGGGCGTGCCCACGCTGCGCCAGCGCTGGCGCGCCTTGAGCTGCGGGTGCGCCCACAGGCCGGCCATGTCGTTGACGCGGGCGTTGGCTATTGCCGCCGCATCCAGGCGCTCCACGACCTGTGCCGCCGTGAGTGCGGCGAAGACTTCCAGGATCAGCGCCTGCAGCTCACTGCGGTGCTGGTTGCGCTGGGCGTTGGAACAGAAGCGCGCGTCGGTGGCCACCTCGGGGCGCTGCAGCACGGCGTCGCAGAAGGTCTTCCACTCGCGCTCGTTTTGCAGGCCCAGCATCACCGTGGCGCCGTCGCCGGCCGTGAACGGCCCGTAGGGGTAGATGCTGGCGTGGCTGGCGCCGGTGCGCGGCGGCGGCGGTGCGCCGTCAAAGGCGTAGTACATCGGGTAGCCCATCCACTCGCCCATGGCTTCGAGCATGGACACGTCGATGTGGCTGCCCTCGCCCGTCCTGGCGCGCAGCAGCAGGGCCGACAGGATGTTGCTGTAGGCGTACATGCCGGCGGCGATGTCGGCCACCGAGATGCCGGACTTGGAGGGCGTCTCGGGCGTGCCGGTGACGGAGAGGAACCCCGCCTCGCTCTGGATCAGCAGGTCGTAGGCCTTCTTGTCGCGGTACGGGCCGTCGGCGCCGTAGCCGCTGATGTCGCACACGATCAGGCGCGGGTTGTGCTCCTTCAACGCCTCATACGACAGGCCCATGCGCGCGGCGGCGCCGGGCGCCAGGTTCTGCACCAGCACGTCTGCGGTCTTCAGGAGCTGCATCAGCGCGGCCTTGGCCTGGGGCTGCTTGACGTCCAGCGCCAGGCTCTCCTTGCTGCGGTTGATCCAGGTGAAGTGCGACGACTGGCCGCGCACGCGCTGGTCGTAGCCGCGCGCGAAGTCGCCGCTGCCGGGGCGCTCCACCTTGATGACGCGCGCGCCCAGGTCGGCCAGCTGGCGCGTGCAGAACGGGGCGGCGACGGCGTGTTCGAGCGAGACGACGGTGATGCCGTCGAGGGGGCGGGGCATGGCGGTCACCTCAGAACGAGCGCGGCAGCTTGAGGATGTGCTCGGCCACGAAGGAGTAGATGAGGTTCGTGGAGATCGGCGCCACCTGGTACAGCCGCGTCTCGCGGAATTTGCGCTCCACGTCGTATTCGCAGGCGAAGCCGAAGCCGCCGTGGAACTGCAGGCAGGCGTTGGCGGCCTCCCAGCTCGCCTTGGCCGCGAGGTACTTGGCCATGTTGGCCTGCGCGCCCATGGGCTCGTGCCGGTCGAACAGCTCGCAGGCCTTCCAGCGCATGAGGTTCGCGGCCTCGACCTCGATGAAGGCGTCGGCGATGGGGAACTGCACGCCCTGGTTCTGACCGATGGGGCGGCCGAACACCTGGCGGTCCTTCACGTAGCTGGTCACGCGGTCCAGAAACCAGTAGCCGTCGCCGATGCACTCGGCGGCGATCAGCGTGCGCTCGGCGTTCAGGCCGTCCAGGATGTACTTGAAGCCCTTGCCTTCCTCGCCGATCAGGTTCTCCTCGGGGATCTCCAGGTCCTCGAAGAACAGCTCGTTGGTCTCGTGGTTCACCATGTTGGGGATGGGGCGCACCGTCAGGCCCTTCTTCTGCGCCTCGGCCAGATCCACCATGAAGATGGACATGCCCTCGCTCTTTTTCGTCACTTCGGCCAGCGGCGTGGTGCGCGCCAGCAGGATCATCCAGTCGCTGTGCTGCACGCGGCTAATCCAGACCTTCTGGCCGTTGACCACGTAGCGGCCGTCCTTCTTCACGGCGCTGGTCTTGATCTTGGTGGTGTCGGTGCCGGTGGTGGGCTCGGTCACGCCCATGGACTGCAGGCGCCATTCGCCGCTGGCGATCTTGGGCAGGTATTTCTCCTTCTGCGCCTGGCTGCCGTGGCGCAGCAGCGTGCCCATGTTGTACATCTGGCCGTGGCAGGCGCCGGAGTTGCCGCCGCAGCGGTTGATCTCCTCCATGATCACGCTGGCCTCGGTCAGGCCCAGGCCCGAGCCGCCGTACTCCTGCGGGATCAGCGCCGCCATCCAGCCGGCCTTCGTCAGCGCATCGACGAACTCGGCCGGGTAGGCGCGCTGCTCGTCCACCTTGCGGAAGTATTCGTCGGGGAACTCGGCGCACAGGGCGCGGATGGCGTCGCGGATCTCGTGGTGGTTGTTGGAGCTGGTCTGTTCGATCATGGTGGTCTTTGAGTAAAAATCGGCCTCCAGCGCCCGTCCATCAAGCGCCGTAAGCTCTTTGTTTGATAGCGTGTCAGGCCAGGGTGGCCATGCCCTGCATGGTCAGGAAGCCCTCGTGGTCCTGGGCCCACAGCTCCACGGTCCTGCCGTCGGCGGACGGCTTGCCGTGCACGCTGAACGGGTGCAGGTCGAAGGTAGGGCGCACGGCGCGGAAGTCGAAGGCCGCCACCTGCGCGCCGGGCATCTCGCGGCGCAGCAGGTCCAGCAGCAGCGTGGCGATCAGCGGGCCGTGCACGATGAGGCCCGGGTAGCCCTCGACCTCGGTCACGTACTTGCGGTCGTAGTGGATGCGGTGGCCGTTGAAGGTGAGCGCCGAGTAGCGGAACAGCAGCACGTCGTCCGGCACGATGGCGCGCGACCAGGCCTGCTGGCCGGCCAGCGGCGGGGTCTGCGGCGGCGGCGCGGGGTCGCCCGGCCGGGCCGCGGAGCGGTAGACGATGTCGTGCTCCTCAGTCAGCGCCAAGCCGCGCTCGTTGTGGTATTGGTGCTCCACCAGCACGAACAGCAGCTCGCCCGTGCGGCCGGCCTTGTGCTTGACGGAGCGTATCGTCGAGCGGCGCTGCACCTGCTGACCCACGCACAGCGGGTTGGTCGGCTCCCAGGCGAGGCGCCCGCCAGCCCACATGCGCCGCGGCAGCGGCACGGGCGGCAAAAAGCCGCCGCGCTTCGGGTGGCCGTCGGGCCCGATCTCGCTGGCGCGCGCATGCGGCAGGAAGTACATCCAGTGCCACAGCGGGGGCAGCGGCGTGCCCGAGGCGGGCGCCGGGTCGTCGCGGTCCAGCGTGGCCGAGAGCGCCTGCACGGGCACGGCCGCGATGCTGTCGCTCAGGGTCTCGGTCCTGCCCTGCCAGGTCTGCAGGTGAGCGAGCAGGGCGGTGTCTATGGTGGTGTCCGTCATGGCCGCCATCGTGGGGGCTGGTGTGCGCGCGCGCAATCCACGTTTGTGAAAGCGTGCCTTCTGTGGCCATGAAGTCCCCGCCGGGCTGCTTTCATGCAGCCAAAGCCCGGCCTTTCGATTGCGAAATGGCGCTGCCGTGCCTTTGCGTTCATGCTTGGGCGCTTATCGACAACGCAAACCAAGGACGACGGACATGGCGCAGAAGATGGTGCAGGACAAGGTAGTGGTGGTCACGGGTGCCGGCGGCGGCATAGGGCGCGACATGGCGCTGGCCCTGGCGGCAGCGGGTGCCAAGGTGGTGGTCAACGACATCGGCACCTCCACCACGGGCGAGGGCCAGGACGCCGGCCCCGCGCAGAAGGTGGTCGAGGAGATCCGCGCCGCAGGCGGCCAGGCCGTGGCCAACATGGACAGCGTGGCCGAGGCCGCAGCGGCCGGCCGCATCGTGCAGTGCGCGCTGGACCACTTCGGCCGCATCGACGGCGTGGTCAACAACGCCGGCATCCTGCGCGACCGCTTCTTCCACAAGATGAGCCTGGACGAGTGGGACGCCGTGGTCAAGGTGCACCTGTACGGCAGCTACTACATGGCGCGCGCGGCCGCCAACCACTTCAAGGAGCAGGAGAGCGGCGCCTTCGTGCACATGACCTCCACCTCGGGCCTGATCGGCAACTTCGGCCAGGCCAACTACAGCGCGGCCAAGCTGGGGCTGGTGGCGCTGTCCAAGTCCATCGCGCTGGACATGCAGAAGTTCAACGTGCGCTCCAACTGCATCGCGCCGTTCGCCTGGAGCCGCATGATCGGTTCCATCCCCACCGACACGCCCGAGCAGCAGGCGCGCGTGGCCAAGATCCAGCAGATGACGCCCAACAAGATCGCGCCGCTGGCCGTGTACCTGCTGTCGGACGCCGCCAAGGACGTGAACGCCCAGGTGTTCGCCGTGCGCAACAACGAGATCTTCCTCATGAGCCAGCCGCGCCCCGTGCGCTCGGTGCACCGCAGCGAGGGCTGGACGCCCGAGTTCATCGCCGAGCACGGCATGCCGGCGCTCAAGAGCAGCTTCGTGCCCATGGAGCGCTCGGGCGACGTGTTCAGCTGGGACCCGGTGTAAGCCATGGCGATCGACTACCGCCACCTGAAGAACCGGGCGTTCGAGCCCGTGCACCAGCACTACACCGAGCGCGACACCATGCTCTACGCGCTCAGCCTCGGGCTGGGCAACGACCCGCTCGACGCGGCGGCCCTGCCCTTCGTCTACGAGGGCATGTCCGGCGGCCTGCGCGCCCTGCCCACGCTGGCCGTGGTGCTGGGCTACCCGGGCTTCTGGGCGCGCGAGCCGGACACGGGCATCGACTGGGTCAAGCTCCTGCATGGCGAGCAGCGCGTGCGCTGGCACCGGCCGCTGCCGGCCGACTGCGAGGTGATCGGCAAGAGCCGCATCACCCACCTGATCGACAAGGGCGAGGGCAAGGGCGCCATCCTGGTGACCGAGCGGCTGCTGGAGACCCGGGCCGGCGCACTGCTGGCCACGCTGCAGCAGGTGACCTTCCTGCGTGGCGACGGCGGCTACAGCCAGCACGGCGGCGGCCAGCCCAGCGATGAGCCGCTGCCCGCGCTGCAGCCCACGCCCCAGGACCGCGCGCCCGACTTCACCGACACCCAGGCCATACGCCCCGAGGCGGCGCTGCTGTACCGCCTGATGGGCGACTACAACCCGCTGCACGCCGAACCCGAGGTGGCGCGCAAGGCCGGCTTCGAGCGCCCTATCCTGCACGGCCTGGCCAGCTACGGCCTGGTGGCCCGGGCGGTGCTGCGCCAGTGCGCGGGCGGCGACCCGGCACTTCTCAAGGCGCTGGACATCCGCTTCGCCTCGCCCGTCTACCCCGGCGAGACCCTGGTGACCGAGATCTGGCGTGTGCCCGGCCAGCCGGGGAAGATCCAGCTGCGCGCGCGCGTTGCCGAGCGCGACAAGGTGGTGCTGAGCCACGGCTACGCCGAACTGGCCTGAAGCATCGAAAAAGTGAGCTGCAAGCGCTTGCTGCACGCGCATTGCAGCCACTTTTTACATTAATACTCCGAGGAGCCCCCCCATGAGCGCATCCCCCGTGTTGACCTCCGTGCAGGACGGCGTAGGCACCATCACCCTGAACCGCCCCGAGGCGCGCAACGCGCTCAATCAGGCCATGCGCCCGGCCCTGGCCGCCGCCATCGCGCAGATGCGCGACGACAAGGAGGTCTACGCCGTCATCCTCACCGGCGCGGGCGGCGCGTTCTGCTCGGGCGGCGACATCTCGGCCATGCTCGACACCAGCCGCACGGGCCTGACCTTCCGCGCCGGCATGCGCGAGCTGCACCAGTGGTTCCCCGAGCTCGTGAACCTGGAAAAGCCCGTGATCGCCGCCGTGGACGGTCCGGCCTTCGGCGCGGGCCTGAGCCTGGCGCTGTCCGCCGACTTCGTGCTGGCCACGCGCCGCGCCAGGTTCTGCGCCGTGTTCGGCCGCATTGGGCTGATCCCCGACCTGGGCGCCCTGCACCTGCTGCCGCGCATCGTGGGCATGCAAAAGGCCAAGGAGCTGGTCTTCACCGCGCGCACCGTGGAGGTGGAGGAGGCGCGGCAGCTCGGCATGGTCTACGACGTCGTCGAGGACGGCGCCGCGCTGCACGCGGCGGCGCTGGCGCTGGCGCGGCGCTTCGGCGAGGCATCGACGGCCGCCATCGGCATGGCCAAGACCATCATGAACCAGTCCTTCGAGAGCAGCGCGCGCACCATCGCCGAACTGGAGTCCTACGGCCAGGCCATGTGCCGCGGCTCGGCCTACCATCAGGAGGCGGTGCAGCGCTTCAAGGACAAGCAGCCCCTGCGCTTCGACTGGGATAAAAAATGAATCCTCCCTGTGTCGCCTTCGGCGTCATCCCCCAAGGGGGCCGACGCCAGTGGCCGGGCAAAGCCTGCTCCACGGCGTCCGCCGGCGCACCGGTTTCATGGTTCACTGGTGGCGCTCGGCGCCATGGAAAACTGATATGAGCGCATTAGCCGATCGGCTGCGGCAGCTCATCCGCCCCGGCGACACGCTCTGGTGGGGCCAGACCACGGCCGAGCCGCTCACGCTCACGCGCGCCGTGACCGCGCACCGCCATGCGCTGGCCCAGGGCGCAAGGCTGCGCGTGTTCGTGGGCATCGCCGCGTCGGACACGCTCGCGCCCGAGCAGGCCGACGCGATCGACTTCTTCGGCTACGCCGCGGGCGGCGCGCACCGCAGGCTGGCCGACGCGGGCGTGCTCGACATCCTGCCCTGCCACTACTCGCACCTGCCGGGCCTGATCCGCGCGGGCGTGCTGCCTGTCGACGTGGTGCTGCTGCAGGTCTCGCCGCCCGACGAGCAAGGCCGCTACAGCCTGGGGCTGGCGCAGGAATACCTGCCCGCGGCGCTGGAGAAGGCGCGCGTGGTGATCGCCGAGGTCAACCCCGGCATCCCCTGGACGCACGGCGGCGTGCACCTGCGGACCGGCGACTTCGCACTGTGCATCGACGCCGAGCACCCGCCGCTGGAGCAAAGCCGCAGCGCGCCCGGCCCGGCGGAGCAGGCCATCGCGCGCCACATCGCCGCGCTGGTCGAGGACGGCGCCACGCTGCAGCTGGGCGTGGGCAACCTGCCCGAGGCCGTGCTCGCCGCGCTGCACGGCCACCGCGACCTGGGCCTGCACAGCGGCGCGGTGGGCGACGGCATCGCCCGGCTCGCCGAGGCCGGCGTGCTGACCAACGCGAAGAAGAGCGTGGACGCCGGCGTGGGCGTGGGCGGCATCCTCATGGGCAGCGAATGCCTGCGCCGCTGGGCGCACCGCAACCAGCAGCTCGCCCTGCGCGGCACCGAGTACACGCACGACCCCGAGGTGCTGGCCGCCAGCCACAAGCTGGCCGCCATCAACGCCGCCATCGAGGTGGACCTCACGGGCCAGATCAACGCCGAAGTGGCCGCGGGCTGCTACGTGGGCGCCGTGGGCGGCGCGGTGGACTTCCTGCGCGGCGCGGCGCGCAGCAAGGGCGGCCTGCCCATCGTGGCGCTGCCGGCCACGGCCAAGGGCGCCAGCCGCATCGTGGCCCGGCTGTCTGGCCCCGTGAGCACGCCGCGCAGCGACGCGGGCCTGATCGTCACCGAGCATGGCGTGGCCGACCTGCGCGGCCAGCCGCTGTCGCGCCGCGTGCGCCGGCTGATTGACATCGCCGCGCCCGAACACCGCGAGGACCTGGAGCGCCAGGCCTACGAGACGCTGCGCCGCTGTGGCGCCGCGTTCAATCAAAAGTAATAGCTGTAAGCGCTTGCCGGATAAGCGCTATAGGCCATTTTTATTCAAACTCCAAGGAGAAGCATCATGCGCAGAGCCGCCATCGTCACCCCCGTCCGCACCCCCGTCGGCACCTTCGGAGGCAGCCTGCGGCCCGTGCCCGTCGAGGAGCTGGCCGCCACCACCGTGCGCGCCGTGGTCCAGAAGAGCGGCATAGACCCCGCACGCATCGACGACGTGGTCATGGCCCAGTCGTACGCCAACAGCGAGGTGCCCTGCGTGGGCCGCTGGGCCGCGCTGCAGGCCGGCCTGCCCGTGGAGGTGCCGGGCATGCAGCTCGACCGGCGCTGCGGCGGCGGCCTGCAGGCCATCGTCACGGCCTCGATGATGGTGCAGAGCGGCGCCGCCGACGTCGTGATCGCCGGCGGCGTGGAGAGCATGAGCAACATCGAGTACTACAGCACCGACATGCGCTGGGGGGCGCGCTCGGGCAACGTGCGCTTCTACGACCGGCTGGACCGCGGGCGCGAGCGCTCGCAGCCCGTGGAGCGCTTCGGCAAGATCTCCGGGAT
This sequence comes from Alicycliphilus denitrificans K601, assembly GCF_000204645.1. NCBI lineage: Bacteria > Pseudomonadati > Pseudomonadota > Betaproteobacteria > Burkholderiales > Comamonadaceae > Alicycliphilus > Alicycliphilus denitrificans. The sequence goes on from NC_015422.1 coordinate 175,055, forward strand.
GATCGAGACCGCCGAGAACCTGGCGCGCGACTACTCCATCACGCGCGATGAGGCCGACGCCTACGCCCTGCGCAGCCACCAGCGCGCGGCGGCGGCCTGGGCCGCGGGGCGTTTCGCCGACGAGGTCGTCCCCGTGCAGGTGCCCCAGCGCAAGGGCGATCCGGTCACGTTCGCCAGGGACGAAGGCTTCCGCGCCGACGTGACGACCGAGAGCCTGGCCAAGCTGCGCGTGCTCATGCCGAACGGCACCGTGACGGCCGGCAACGCCAGCCAGCAGAACGATGCCAGCGCCGCCTGCCTGATCGTGGCCGAGGACAAGCTGGCCGAGCTGGGCCTGACACCCATGGCCACGCTGGTCGGCTGGGCCGCGGCGGGCTGTGAGCCCTCGCACATGGGCATAGGCCCGGTGCCGGCCGTCAAGAAGCTGCTGGCGCGCCTGAGCCTGAAGATCGACGACATGGACCTCGTGGAGCTCAACGAAGCCTTCGCCTGCCAGGTGCTGGCCGTGCTCAAGGGCTGGGGCTGGCAGGACCAGGGCGCCATCGAGCACAAGCTCAACGTGAACGGCTCGGGCATCTCGCTGGGCCACCCCATCGGCGCCACCGGCGTGCGCATCCTGGCCACGCTGCTGCACGAGCTGCAGCGCCGCAAGGGCCGCTACGGCCTGGAGACCATGTGCATCGGCGGCGGGCAGGGCATCGCGGCGGTGTTCGAGCGCGTGTGACCTGATGCGCCCGGTCATGGCGCATCGTGCAGGTCCCAGTGCGGCGCCATTGCGCGCACGGACGTGGTGAGCAGGTCGATGAACGCCACGGTGGCCGCCGATGGCTGGCGGTTGGATGCCCGCACGACGTATAGCGCATTGCCGATGCCCATGACCTCGTAGCGCTGCAGCACGCGCACCAGGTCGCCGCGCTTGAGCGCTTCGCACACGGCGTAGCTGGGCAGCAGGGCGATGCCCAGGCCCTGCGACGCCGCGTTGAACAGGAACTGGTAGTCGCCCGACTGGATGGATGCGCCGTGCTGCACCAGCACCTTGCCCGCGCCGCCCGGGCCGGTGAACTCCACCCTCTGTCCCAGCGCCAGGGGCGCGATCAGCCGGGCCTGCTTCAGGTCCACGGGCTGCTCCAGGTGCAGCGCATGCTGTTGCAGGTACTGCGGCGTGCAGACCAGGCACCAGCGGATGTCGCACACCTTGGTCGCGACATGGTCGACCAGGGGGGCCGAGGTGATGTGGATCGCCAGATCGACCTTGGACGCCACCAGATCGTGGATCTGGTCGTTGATGACCAGGCGCAGCTGGAGCTCCGGGTGGTTCTTGCAGAACTCCAGGATCAGGGGCTTGAGATAGAAGTGCCCCAGCCCGGTGGGGATGCGCACCCGTATTTCGCCGCTGACGGTGCGGTGCATCTGTTCGATCTTGCGCTGCGCGTCCTGCAGCTCGTTCATGGCCTGCTGGCAGTGCCCGTAAAGAATGCGCCCGGCCTGCGTCAGCTCCACATGTCTCGTCGTGCGGCGCAGCAGCTGCGCGCCGTATTCCCGCTCCAGCGCCTTGAGGCGGCGCGAGACATTGGAACGCGTCATGCCCGATCGCCTCGCGGCGTCGGTGAGATTCCTGGACTCCGCGATCGCGATGAACATGCGCACCAGATTCAGATCCATGCAGCCTCCCCGGGCCATTCGTTCGATGCGCTGATTGTTGAGCACGAATCAACATCGCTGGCTATTTTTTGCGGATTCCCAGCATCGGCTGCGCCGCCTACCATGCCTGCGAACATGACGACCGGGAAGGGCAGGCGGCGGCCAGCGCCGCGGCCTTCCCGGCGAAGGAGATGATGAATGGGTACGACGCCGGTCCAGGAACTCATGCCGCTGCAGGGATTCACCGTGCTGGATCTGAGCCAGGGTGTGGCAGGCCCTTACTGTGCGCAGCTGCTGGCTGGCCAGGGCGCGAGGGTCATCAAGGTCGAGCCGCCCCAGGGCGACTGGGGGCGCCACGTTGGCGTTGCCAGCGACGGACACAGCACCATTTCCAGCACCTATAACAGCGGCAAGCAAAGCCTGGCCATCGACGCCAGGCGCCCGGAAGGCAGGGCGGTGATCCTGCGGTTGGCGGAACGGGCCGACGTCATCGTGCAGAACTTCCGCCCCCAGGTTGTGGAGCGCCTGGGCCTGGACTACGAAAGCCTGCGGGCGCGCGGCCTCGGGCCCGTGTACGTGTCCATCAGCGGCTACGGGCCGGACGGGCCGTTCGCTGACCATCCGGCCACCGATTCCGTCATGCAGGCGGACTCGGGCCTGATGCACACCAACCGGGATGCCGGCGGAACGCCGCAGCGCATAGGCCTGCTGCTGGCCGATATAGCCGCCGGCGTGTACGCGGCGCAGGCATGCACCGCGGCGCTGCTGCACAAGACCCGTACCGCGGAGGGCAGCCACGTGCAGATCAGCCTGTTCAACGTCTGCTGCGCGCTGCAGTCCACGGTCTTCTCCGAGGAGCTGGCCGGCGCGCAGGCCGCCCGGCAACCCGTCAGCGCGCCCAACGGGATATTCGACGCCGCGGACGGCAAGCTGACCATACTGGCCTTGAACAACGAGCAGTTCCTGAGGATCTGCAAGGCCTTCGACCTGCGGCACTGGGAAACCGACCCGCGCTTTGCCAGCAACGCGCTGCGCCTGGAGCACAAGGCGCTGCTGCATGCCGAACTGTCCCGGAAGGTCGCGCCCCAATCGCTGGCGCAGCTGGAGGCGCTGCTCGGGCAGCACCAGGTGCTGCACGCCCGTGTCCGGGAAGGCAGGGGCGTGGTGGAGCATCCGCAGGCCAGGCATTTGCACACGTTCCAGACCATTGAGCAGCCGGGCTTCGGGCCGCTGCTGTGGGCCGCGGCGCCGTGGGCCTGCCATGCGGGCGCTGCGCAGCCGGCGCCGCGCATAGGCGAGCACAGCCAGGCCATCCTGCACGGCCTTGGCCTGGATGCGCAGGAAATCGCTGCGCTCGTCGCGCAGCAGGTCGTCGCGGTTTGAATCGGAGGTCAGGGATGAACACCATGAAAGCTCTCGTCTGCCGGGAATTCGGCCCGCCGCAGGACGTGGTCGCGCTGCAGGATGTCGCACCGGCCCCCCGGGCCGGCATGGACGAAGTGCTGATCGAAGTGCACTACGCCACGGTGAGCCACGCCACCGGGCTGCTGATCGAGGGCCGCTATCAAAAGACCCCGCCGCTTCCCTTCGTGCCCGGCACGGAAGGCGTGGGCCGGGTGCTTGCCTGCGGCGGCGACGTCGGCCACGTCAGGCCGGGGGACCTGGTGGCCTTCATCTGCGACTGGGGGGCTTACGGCGAGCAGATCGTGGTGCATGGCGCTACCGTGTACCCCATCGTCGCCGGGCTCGGTGCGCTGCAGGCGCTTGCCGTGCCGATTTCCTACGGAACGGCCTATGCGGCGCTGCACTGGCGGGCGCAGCTGCGCCAGGGCGACACCGTCCTGGTGCTGGGCGCGGGCTCGGGGGTTGGCGCCGCGGCGGTCGAGCTGGCGCGGCTTGTCGAAGGCGTCACGGTCATCGCCTGCGCCAGCAGCGCGCAGAAGCGCCAGGCCGCACTGCAGGGCGGCGCGCACCATGCGGTCGGGCCGGACGGCCTGATCGGGCAGGTCAAGAAGCTCACGCAGGGGCGGGGCGCGGACCTGGTGTTCGACCCCGTCGGCGGCGACCTGCTGCTGCAGGCGCTGCGCTGCACCGCGCAGAACGGAAAGATCGTCAGCATAGGCTTTGCCAGTGGAACGATTCCCCAGGTTCCCATGAACATCCTGCTGGTCAAGAACCTCACCGTGTTCGGCTTCTTCTATGGCCAATACATAGGCTGGACACCGGCCAACGAGCGCGTGAAATACGCGGCGCAGATGCAGGCCATGATGGCCGAGCTCTTCGCGCTGGCCCGGCGCGGGGCCATCCATCCGGCCGTCACCCAGGTTTTTCCCATGGACCAACTCTGCCAGGCATTGAGTGCTTTGCACGGCCGCAACGTGGTGGGGAAAGTCGCACTCGCAATCAAAGGAGACATACCATGAAGCAGCACCCCCATCACGCCACCCCCGCGTGGCATGGCAGCAGGCGCAAGGCGTTGCAGGCACTGGCGTCTGCGGCGGCACTCGGGGCGGCGGCCCTGGCGCCAGCGGTGGCACGGGCGGCGACGGACTATCCCAAGGCGCCGATCAGGCTGGTCGTGCCCTATCCACCGGGTGGCCCCACGGACCTGGTGGGGCGCGTGGTCGCGGTCGCGATGGGCGACATACTGAAGCAGAGCATCTTCGTCGACAACAAGCCCGGAGCCAGCGGCATGGTGGGCTCGGCAATGGTGGCGAAAGCCCCGGCGGACGGGTACACGCTGCTGAGCAACGCCTCGCTGCACGTCATCAACCCCGCCGTGTACGACAAGGTGCCGTACGACGCGTTCAACGACTTCGCGCCCATCACCCAGATCGTCGACGTGCCCCTGGTGCTGGTCGTCAGGAGCGACATGCCCGTATCCAGCGTGCAGGAGCTGATCGCCTACCTGAAGCAGAGCAAGGGCGCGGTGAACTTCGCGTCGGCGGGCAACGCCTCGTCGCAGCACCTCTCGGGCGAGCTGTTCAAGATACGGACGGGCATTGCGATGCAGCACGTGCCCTACAAGGGAAGCTCGCCCGCGCTCACCGACCTGATGGGCGGGCAGGTGCAGCTGATGTTCGACTCCATGCCTTCGGCCATGCCGTTCATCACATCGGGAAAACTCAAGGCGCTTGCCGTCACGACCAGAAAACGCTCCAGCTCATTGCCACAGGTACCGACCATGCAGGAGGCAGGGGTCGCCGGCTTCGAAACCAGCACCTGGTACGGGCTGTGGGCGCCGAGGAACACGCCTGCGGACGTGGTGGGGGTGCTGGCGAAGGCCGCGCAGGAGGCGCTCAGGAAACCCGAAGTCGCGGCGCAGTACCAGCGCATGGGGGCCGAGCCCGTGGGCTCCAGTCCTCAGGAGTTCGAGGCCTACATGAAATCCGAAGAGAAGAAGTGGGCCGAGATCGTGCGGCTGTCCGGTGCCAAGGCCGACTAGGAGCCATCCCTTTCAAGCTCGAAGACCTTGTCACCCTGCCCCCGGGCCGCCCCCGGCGTGTGCCTGCTCCAGGAGCCAGCCAGAGAATTCTTCCCGCGCCGCGAAGGCGGCGGCGTCGCGCTTCCAGCATAGGAAGTAGCCGCGCCCGGATGACACCTCGACGTCGAACGGCATGACCAGCTCGCCGGCCCGCAGTTCGCGCTCCACCAGGCAGGCGGGGACCACGGCGACGCCCATCTCGGCCTTGGCGGCGACGATGAGGTGCATCGTCAGATCGAACCCGGGCCCCAGGCGCGGCGTGCAGGGCGCGCCGGCCTTGGCGAACCAGCGTGCCCAGTTGTCGGGGAAATTCGTGTGGTGCAGCAGGGTTGCGCCCTGCAGGTCGCGCGGCGTGCGGTACGCCTTGGCCAGGCGCGCGGTGCACACGGGGATGAGTTCGCGGCCGATCAGGTAGCGGGTCTGTATGCGCTCGGGCCAGCGGCGGCTGGGGCGCTTCACGTCCAGCCACAGGTCGACGTCGTCGCGCGTGAAGTCCTCGTCGTGCCGGAACTGCCTGAGCTCCACCTTCACGCCGGGGCTGCGCTCGTGGAACCCGGGCAGCCGCGGCATGAGCCATTGGATGCTCAGGGTGGGAATGACGCTCAGGCGCACGAGCCGGGGCCGCGACGCCCGGCCCAGCGTTTCCGCCGCCGACTCCAGCGCCAGCACATGGCGCTCGACGAGCTTGCGCCACTGCGCCCCGCGCGGCGTGAGCACCACCCCGGCGGGGGAGCGCTCGAACAGCCGCCCGGCGGCCAGGTGTTCTTCCAGGCGCTGCACCGCGCGGCTCACGGCGGCCTGGGTCACGCACAGGTCGTCCGCCGCGCGGCGAAAGCTGCCCTGCCGGCAGACGGCCAGGAAGGCGTGCAGCTCGATCAGTGACGGAGAGAGGATCTTCATGCCGGGGGGGTATTACACCGCGTTATCGCAAAGGACGAAATTGTCGTTTGTCAGCGCTGCCCGGCGTCCGTAACCTTTGGCTTCCCCCTGCTTTTCACCGAGACAAGAGATGCCAATCAACCGACGCGAATTCGTTGGCCTGGCTGCCGCCGGCAGCCTGGCCCCCTGGGTGCATGCCCATGCCGCGGACGCCTATCCGTCCAAGCCCATCACGCTCGTGGTGCCGTTCACGCCCGGCGGCTCGGTGGACAATTCCGGCCGCCTGATGGCGGACCGCCTGAGCCGCGAGCTGGGCGTGCCCGTGATCGTGGACAACAAGGGCGGCGCCGGCGGCGCCCTGGGGTCGGCTTTCGTCGCCAAGGCCAAGCCCGATGGCTATACCCTCGTCGTGGCCTCGCAGAGCACGCACGTGGTGAACCCCGCCGTGAACCCCAACCTGCCTTACGACGCGGTGAAGGACTTCGCGCCCATCACCCTGATCGACCGCCTGGCGAACGTGCTGCTGGTGAACGCCAGCGTGCCAGTGCAGACGTTCGCCGACCTGGTGAAGTACGCCCAGGCCAATCCCGGCAAGCTGAACTACGCCAGCGCGGGGGTCGGCTCCGTGTCGCACCTGAGCATGGAGCTGCTGAAGACCCAGGCCCGGATACACGTGACCCACATTCCGTACCGCGGCGCCGGCGTGGCGCTGACGGACCTGCTCGCCGGGCAGGTCCAGCTGGCGTGGAACAACCTGTCCTCGAACCTGCCCAACATCCGCAACGGCAAGCTGCGCGCGCTGGCCGTGGCCGCGCCCCAGCGCGTGCCGCAGCTGCCCAACGTGCCCACGTTCGCCGAGCTGAAGCTGCCCGACCTGAACCTCACGTCCTGGACCGGCCTGGCGGCCCCGGCCCACACCCCCGACGTCATCATCGGGCGCCTGTACTCGGCCGTGCGCAAGGTGCTGCAGGACCCGGCCACGCAGGCCACCTGGGTGGAGCGGGGCATGATGGTGCCGGAGGACGTGAAGCCGCAGGCCTACCAGGCGGAGATCGTGGAGCGCATCAAGTTCTACCAACGCATCGCCAAGGCGAACAACATCGTCATCGAATGAGCGCCGCCCCGGACCGCCGGGCGGCGTATGCCCGGATCGACCAGCTCCTGCCCTACGAGCAGGAGCTGGTGGCCATACGCCGCCACCTGCACCAGAACCCGGAGCTTGCCTTTGCCGAGCACGGCACGGCGGACTTCGTCGCGGGCCGGCTGCAGGAGTGGGGCTACGAGGTAGCGCGCGGCATCGGCGGCACCGGCGTGGTGGGCACCCTGCGCCAGGGGGACGGCAGCCGCCGCCTGGGCATCCGCGCCGACATGGATGCGCTGCCCATCCAGGAGGCCACCGGCGCGGCGCATGCCAGCCGCGCGCCGGGGCTGATGCACGCCTGCGGGCACGACGGGCACATGGCCATGCTGCTGGGCGCCGCCAAGTACCTGGCGCGCCAGCGCAACTTCAGCGGCACGCTGCACCTGATCTTCCAGCCCGCCGAGGAGCGCGGCTTCGACAGCGGCGGCAAGGCGATGGTGGACGATGGGCTCTTCGAGCGCTTCCCCTGCGACGCGGTGTACGCCATGCACAACCACCCGGGCGTGCCCCAGGGGCGCTTCCTCCTGCGCAGCGGCGCCTTCATGGCGGCGGGCGACCGCGTGTTCATCAAGGTCCTGGGGGTGGGCGGGCATGCGGCGCGGCCGCACCTGGCGGCAGACCCGCTGGTGGCCGCCGCGGCCATCGTCACGGGCCTGCAGACGGTGGTCGCGCGCAACGTGGACCCGGCCGAGTCGGCCGTGGTCACGGTGGGGCGCCTGCGCGCCGGCGACGCCTTGAACGTGATACCCGCCGATGCCGAGATCGGCCTCAGCGTGCGCTCCTTCGCGCCGCAGGTGCGGGCCCTGCTCAAGGAGCGCATCACGGCGCTCGCCACCGGCATTGCGCAGGCGCACGGCACGCGCGCGGAGATCGACTACGTCGAGGGCTACCCGGTGCTGGTGAACGACCCCGAGGCCGTGGCGCTCGCCGCGCAGGTGGCCACCGACCTGGTGGGCGCCGACGCCGTGGACCTGGAACACCCCCGGCTCATGGGCAGCGAAGACTTCGCCTACATGCTGCAGCGCTGCCCCGGCGCGCTCGTGCGCATCGGCAATGGCCCGGCCGATGGCGGGCGCGGCCTGCACAACCCGAAGTACGACTTCAACGACTGCAACCTGCCCTACGGCGCGGCCTTCTGGAGCCAGCTGGCGCAGCGGTTCCTGTGTTGACACAGGGGGGCCAGCCGCACTCCGGGTAAACCCTCTCTAACGGCACCCAAACCCCCGCTTCGGCAAAAGCAGATTCCCAGGGGGCTGGTAAAGACGCACCATCTCGCGCCATGCGGGCACGCCATGCCTCCATGGCGGTGCCGCGCTGTTTCCCGAGAGTCCTTGCAGGAGATATACCCATGCTCACACCCACCCGCCGCCTGGCCCTGGCCGCCCTGGCCATCACCCCGTCGCTGCTTGCCGCGCTGCCTGCCGCCGCGCAGGACGCGCAGCCCGTGCGCCTCATCGTGGGCTATGCCGCCGGCGGCCCCGTGGATCAGGGCGCGCGCCTGTTCGGCCAGGCGCTGTCCAAGGAACTGGGCATGCCGGTCATGGTGGAGAACAAGCCCGGCGCCAACGCCACCATTGCGGGCAACGAGGTGGTGCGTGCCAAGCCCGACGGCCTCACGCTGTGGTTCGCCGCCAGCCCCACCATCACCATCAGCCCCAACGTGATGACCAAGATGCCGTTCGACCCGGCCAAGGACCTGGCCCCGGTGGCGCCCATCCTGAGCTACTACAACGTGCTCGTGGTGAACAACAACGAGCCCTACAAGAACGTGCGGGAGCTGGTGGCCTATGCCAAGGCCAATCCCGGCAAGCTGGCCTACGGCTCGGCCGGCGTGGGCGGCTCCAACCACCTGGGCGCGTTGCTGTTCGCCCGGCGCAGCGGCATCGAGATGAACCACATCCCCTACAAGGGCAACGCGCCGGCGATGACCGACGTGATCGGCGGCCAGCTCAACATGATGCTGGACATCATCAGCACCGCCAGCTCCTACATCCATAGCGGCAAGGTGCGCGCCATCGCCGTCACCTCGCCCCAGCGCAACGCCTCGCTGCCCGACGTGCCCACCTTCGCCGAATCCGGCATCGAGGGCCTCAAGGGTTTCGATGTGGGCGGCTGGTACGGCGTCTACGGCCCCAAGGGCATGGCGCCCGAGCTGGTGGCCAAGCTCAACAAGGCCACGAATGCCGCCCTGGCGCAGCCGGACCTGAAGAAGCGCTACAAGGACCTGGGCTACGACGAGTGGACGGGCAACCCCCAGAAGCTGGCCGAGCGCGCCGCCAAGGAACGCGCCATGTGGGCCACGGTGACCCAGGGCATCACCGTGGATTGAGATGGCGCAGCGCATCCACCAACTGCTGGACCGCTGGCTGGCCGAGGCGCCCGGCCAGCCCTTCATCCACCTGCCTGACGGCCGCAGCCTGAGCTTCGCCGACCTGGGCGCGCTCACCGACGCGGCCGAGGCCGAGCTGCGCGCCCTGGGCGTGCGCGCCGGCGACCGCGTGCTCGTCGTGGCCGAGAACTGTCCCGAGCACGCAGCGCTGATCCTGGCCTGCAGCCGCGTGGGCGCGTGGTCCTGCGGCGTGAACGCGCGCATGGCGCCGGGCGAGGTCGATGCCTTCGCCGCCAAGGCCGATGCGCGCGTGCTGTACTTCACCGCCAGCAGTTCCAGGAGCGCCGCCGCCCATGCCGCGCGCCATGCGGCCGTCGCCAGCGTGCTGCCCGGCATGCAGCATGGCGCCGCGCGGGACGAGGCGACCGTGGAGCCGCCGCCGCTGCAGGACGACGTGGCGGCGCTGATCTTCACCTCGGGCACCACGGGCGCGCCCAAGGGCGTGATGGTGACGCACGAGGCGCTGATCCACTTCGCGCGCGTGTCGGCGGCGTCGCGCGGCCTGGGCCCGCAGGACCGCTGCTACGCCTTCGTGCCCATGACGCACATCTTCGGCCTGGCCACGGTGCTGCTGACCTCTCTGCACGCGGGCGCGCAGCTGGTGCTGCGCCCGCAGTTCGATCCAGAGGATCTGCTCGACGCGCTGGCGCACCACGGCGTGACGCAGCTGCAGGGGCCGCCGGCGCTTTTTTCGCGCCTGCTGGCCCATCTGCGGGAGAGAAGCATCGCCCACCCCGAGGCGCCGCTGCTCCGCTATGTCTATACCGGCGCTGGCCCGCTGGACCTGACGCTCAAGCAACGCGTGGAGGCCGCCTTCGGCCAGGCGCTGCACCACGGCTATGGCCTGTCGGAGTACGCGGGCTCGGTGCACCTCACGCGCCTCTCCGAGCAGCGCCCCGACACCAGCGTGGGCTACGTGGTGCAGGACGCCGAGGTGCAGGTCACCGACCCGGCCAGCGGCCGGCCCGTGCCCACGGGCGAGCGCGGCGAGCTGTGGATACGCGGCCGCGGCCTGATGCGCGGCTATTTCCGCGACCCGCAGGCCACGAACGCCGTGATGCGCGACGGCGGCTGGTACGCCAGCGGCGACCTGGGCGAGCTGCATGCCGATGGCGCGCTGTTCGTCGTCGGGCGCCTCAAGGAGATGATCATCCGCTCGGGCTTCAACGTCTATCCGGCCGAGGTCGAGCTGGCGCTCAACCAGCTGCCCGGCGTGCAGCGCAGCGCCGTCGTCGGCCGCCCGGAGAAGGACGGCAACGAGGAGGTCATCGCCTTCGTCGAGCTGAGCGCCGGCGCCACCTTCGACGAGGCCGCCGCGCGCGCGCGGCTGCGCGAGCAGCTCGCGCCCTACAAGCAGCCCAGCCACATCGTCACCGTGGCCGAGCTGCCCACCAGCCACAACGGCAAGGTGCTCAAGCGCCGACTGCAAGAGCAGGCCGCCAAACTTTGAATCAAGAAAGACACACCATGCCCATCCACATGACACGCCGCAGCCTGGTCGCCGGCGGCCTGCTGGCCGCGGCCGCGCAGCCCTTCGCCGCCCTGGCCTCCGATGCCTGGCCCACCAAGCCGGTGCGCTTCATCGTGCCCTTTCCGCCCGGCGGCCCCGTGGACACCACGGCGCGTGCCGCGAGCGTGAAGCTGTCCGAGATCTGGAAGACGCCCACCGTGATCGACAACCGCGCGGGCGCGGGCGGCGTGGTCGGCGCGCAGGCCGCGGCCCGCGAGGCGCCCGATGGCTACACCCTGTTCATGGGCGCCATCCACCACTCGGTCAACCCCACGCTGATGGGCAACCTGCCCTACGACATCGAGCGCGACTTTGCGCCCATCAGCTTCGCCGCCATGTTCCCCGTGTTCATCGTGGCGCACCAGTCGGTTCCGGCCAATACGCTCAAGGAGCTCATCGCCCTGGCCAGGAAGCCGGGCAGCAACCTGAGCTACGGCTCGTCAGGCAATGGCGGCGGCACGCACCTGGCGGGCGAGCTGTTCAACATGGAGGCAGGCACCAAGCTGCAGCACGTGCCCTACAAGGGCAGCGCGCCGGCCATGAACGACCTGCTGGGCGGCCAGGTGCAGCTGATGTTCAGCGACGCGCCCACGGCGCTACCGCACATCAAGAGCGGGCGCATCAAGGTGCTGGCCGTGGCCAGCCGCCAGCGCTCGGCCATGCTGCCCGACGTGCCCACTGCGGCCGAGGCGGGGCTTCCCGGCTACGAGGCCTATTCCTGGGCCGCGCTGTTCGCTCCCGCCAAGACGCCCCAGGCCGTGCTGGACAAGATCAATGCAGACTTCAACACCGCCTTTAGGGACCCCGCCGTGCGCCAGCGCCTGCTGGACGCCGGCGCCGAGGCAGCGCCGGGCACGCAGCAGGAGATGCGCCAGTTCCTGCGCTCCGAGCTGGCCAAGTGGGCCAAGGTGATCAAGACCGCCGGGATCACGGCGGGCTGAGATTGTCAGAAAGAATAGCTGCAAGCGCTTTCTGAGTAAGCCCTAGAGGCTGTTTCAGAGCGCAAGATTCTTGCGCCCCAGCACTTTCAGCAAGGCGGCGATGCGGTCGGTCATTTCCTTGAACGCCGCATCCGCCTGCGCCTGAGTCTCCGTTGGTTGGGCAACCTTGCGCCCCTCGGCCTCCAGGCGGCTGCGGATCTCGGGCTTGACAACGGCCTCGCCAATGGCCTTGCGCAGGGCGGCCACGCGGTCGGCGGGCGTGCCCTTGCGCATGAAATAGCCGCCGCCGATCTCGTGCACGAAATCCGGTATCTGCTTGCTCTGGGTAATTGGCGCGATGTGCTTCAGGCCGGGGGCCATGTCCTTGGAAAAGCTGGAGATGACCTTCAATCGGCCCTGTGCCTGCATGCCGTCGAAGCTCGTCTGATACGGCAGGATGCCAAAGTCCACCTGCCCGCCGGCCAGGTCCTGCAACGCGGGCGCGGCCCCTTTGTACGGCACGTGCAGGAACGGCAGGTTCAAGCGCGTCGCCAGCGCATCGCCCATCAGGTGGTAGAGCGAGTCGATGCCCACCGATGCGTAGGTCAGCGGCTTGTCCTTCTGCTGGCGGGCATAGTCCAGGAACTCGTCCATGGTGCCCACGGGGATGCCGTTGCGCACCAGCAGCACGATGGACGCCGTTGTGATGGGCGCTGCGAAGACGAAGTCCCAGGGTTTGTAGCGAGCCGCCGGGTTGAGCATGGGCGGCAGGATCACCTCGTTGGGGGAACCGTGCAGAAAGGTGTAGCCGTCAGCCGGCGCGCTCAGCACCTTGTTGGCGCCGATCAGCCCGGTGCCGCCGCCGTAGTTCTCGACGATCACCTGCTGGTTCAGGCTTTGGGTGAAGGATTCGGCAAAGATGCGCGCCGACGCGTCGCTGGCGCCTCCGGCGGGGTAGGGCACCACCAGGGTCAGCGGCTTGGCGGGAAAGGCGTCGGCGGCCCAGGCAGGCAGCCCTGCCAGGGTGCAAGTGGCGCCGGCCGACTGCAGAAAATGGCGGCGGGTGAAAGTACGCATGAGGTCTCCTGGTTCAAGGATCAGACAAGGCTGCTTTGAGCCAGATGCACCCAAAGCGCCGCGCCTATCGGCAAGGCGTTGTCGTTGAAGTCGTACAGCGGGTTGTGTACGTTGCAGCCCCCGTCTTCGCCGGTGCCATTGCCCAGGCGTATGTAGGCGCCGGGGCGGTGCTCCAGCATGTAGGCGAAGTCTTCGCTGCCCATGACGGGAGGACGCTCCACGACGCTGTCGGCGCCCACCAGGCGCATGGCGGCCTGGCGCAGTACTTCCGTCTGCACGGCGTGGTTGACCAGCACCGGGTATTTGCGCTCGTAGACCACTTCGGCCTGCAGTTGATAACTTTGCGCCTGTGCGGCGATGAACTCACGGATGCGCTGTTCCACGAGCGTGCGTACCCTGGGATCGAGCGTGCGCACGCCGATCTTGAGCTGTGCGCTCTCGGGCACCACGTTGTAGGCCTCGCCGGCTTGTATCGAACCCACGGTGATCACCGCCGACTTGAGCGCATCGATCTCGCGCGAGACGATGGATTGCAGGCCCAGCATGATGCTGGCTGCGCATTGCATGGGATCTATGCCGTGGTGGGGCATGGCGCCATGGGCGCCGCGCCCGCGCAGCGTCACCGTGGCGCGATCGAAGGACGCCATCAGCGGGCCGGGACTGATGGCCATCTGGCCTACAGGCAGCCCCGGCGAGTTGTGCAGCGCATAGACCTCGTCGCAGGGAAACAGCGTGAACAGGCCCTCATCCACCATGCGCAGCGCGCCGCCCTCGTTCTCCTCGGCAGGCTGGAAGATCAGGTGCAGGGTGCCGCTGAAGTCGGCCGACTCGGCCAGGTAGCGGGCGGCGCACAGCAGTATGGCCGTATGTCCGTCATGGCCACAGGCGTGCATCTTGCCCACGTGGCGGCTGGCGTAATCCAGGCCGGTCTTTTCTTGGATGGGCAGCGCGTCCATGTCGGCGCGTATGCCCAGTGAGCGGCTGCCGCCGCCTTTGCGCAGCGTCCCGACGACACCGGTGCCGCCCAGGCCGCGATGTACCTGGTAGCCCCAGGCGGCCAGCCGCTCGGCGACCAGGTCGCTGGTGCGGCGTTCCTCGAAGGCCAGTTCCGGGTGTGCATGAAGGTCGCGGCGGATGGCGATGAACTCCGGCGACAAGGCGCGCATGGCGTGCAGCAATGCAGTAGATACCGATGGATCCATGGGTGTGGCGACAGTTCGTTGTTTCGGTGCCGCATGCAAGAGGCGTGCGCATACCGTGGCGTCATCCTATGCAGGGCCATTGCCACCATCTATTTTCCTTTTGTAAATACACGCTTGTCGAATGTCGAAGCCGGGTTTGCACCGATGGATGTACGCCTGGCGGCGCAGCGCTGCACTTTCATTCCTCGGTGATGGCGGCAATCCGCCGGTGCCCTGAAGACGCCCTTCCAAATTGCCGAATTGAAGCGCGCCTGCGGTACGGGCATGCTGGCAAGCGACACGACTTATCAGCCGCTACCCATGCACCTGAGCGCACAAACCCACTACCAGGCCGAGCTCGATGCCGGCCGCTTCTGCATACAGCGCTGCCCGCAGTGCCAGAACCATGTCTTCACCCCGCGCGAGCTGTGCCCGCATTGCGGCGCCGGCGGCCTGCGCTGGGTGCGCGCGAGCGGCCTGGGCACGGTCTATTCCACGAGCACGATCGCGCGCAAGCAGGACGCCGGCGGCAACTACAACGTGGCGCTGATCGACCTGGACGAAGGCGTGCGCATGATGAGCCGCGTCGAGGGCCTGGCGCCTGAAGGCGTGGCCATAGGCTTGCGCGTGCAGGCCCATGTGGCGCAAAAGGACGGGCGCGGCCTGGTGCTGTTCCAGCCCGCAGCACAAGGAGGTGCCGCATGAGCCGCATTCCCCGATCCCACCTGGACGCGGCGGCCGTGAACCGTCCGCTGCGCGGCCGCGTGGCCATTGCCGGCGCCGCCACCTATGGCTGCGGCGAAGCCCCGGGCATGGACGACATGACCCTGCTGGTGCGCGCCGCGCAGGCGGCCGTGGCCGACGCGGGATTGAGCATGCAGGACATCGACGGCCTGGCCACCTGCAGCGTCAACGCCAGCATGTGGCCCATGCCGGTGATCGAGCATCTGGGCATCAACCCGACCTACGTGGACGGCACCATGATCGGCGGTTCGAGCTTCATCGCCCACCTGCTGCCGGCGATTCGCGCGCTGGAGGCCGGCCAGTGCAAGGCCGTGCTGGTGTGCTACGGCAGCGCGCAGCGCTCAGCCACCTTCGGGCGCAAGGAAAGCCAGGCCGCGCGGCGCTTCCTCGACCCGCAGCCCTACGAGTTCCCCTACGAGCCCGTGCTGCCCGTGACCGCCTACGCGCTGGCCGCGGCGCGCCACATGCACGAGTTCGGCACCACGCGCACGCAGCTGGCCGAGGTGGCCGTGGCCGCGCGCGCCTGGGCGCAGCAAAATCCCGAGGCCTTCATGCGCGACCCGCTCACCATCGAGGACGTGCTCGCGGCCCGGCCGATCGCCAGCCCGCTCACCGTGCGCGACTGTTGCCTGGTGACCGACGGAGGTGGCGCCATCGTGCTCACGCGCGCCGAGCGTGCACGCGACTTGCCCAGGCCCCCGGTCTACGTGCTGGGCAATGCCACGGCGATCTGGAACCGCCAGATCTCGTGCATGCCCGACCTGACGACGACCAGCGCGTCGCAGTCGGGTGCCCAGGCATTCGCCATGGCGGGCCTGAAGGCGGCCGACATGGACATGGCCCAGGTCTACGACGCCTTCACCATCAACACCATCCTGTTCCTGGAGGACCTGGGCTTCTGCGCCAAGGGCGAGGGCGGCGCCTTCGTGGAGAACGGCGGCATCGCCCCCGGCGGGCGCCTGGCCGTCAACACCAACGGCGGCGGCCTGTCCTGCGTGCATCCGGGCATGTACGGCATCTTCGCGCTCATCGAGGCCGTGCGCCAGCTGCGTGGCGAGGCCGGTGCGCGCCAGCTCAAGCGCCACAGCACGGCTGTGGTGCATGGCAACGGCGGTACGCTGTCGAGCCAATCCACCGCCGTGCTCGGCACGACAGAAACCCTCTGAACACCGAAGGAGCCCGAACATGATCCGCGACCCAGAAATTTTGGAAGCCCTGCTCGACAGCGTGCGCCGCTTCGTGCGCGAGCGCCTCGTGCCGGCCGAGAACGAGGTGGCCGAGACCGACGAAATCCCCGAAACCATCGTGCAGGAGATGCGCGAGCTGGGCCTGTTCGGCATGACCATCCCCGAGAAGTTCGGCGGCCTGGAGCTGACCATGGAGGAGGAATGCCGCGTGCTGCTGGAGCTGTGCCAGACCGCGCCCGCGTTCCGCTCGGTGATCGGCACCACGGTGGGCATAGGCTCGCAGGGCATCCTGATGGACGGCACGCCCGAGCAGCAGGCCCAGTGGCTTCCCAAGCTGGCCACGGGCGAGGTCATCGCCTCGTTCGCGCTCACCGAGCCCGAGGCGGGATCGGACGCCGCCTCGCTGCGCACCACGGCCATCCTGCAGGGCGACCACTACGTGGTCAACGGCACCAAGCGCTTCATCACCAACGCACCGCACGCCGGCATGTTCACGCTGATGGCGCGCACCAACCCGCAGGACAAGGGCGCGGGCGGCGTGTCCTCCTTCATCGTGGATGCGAAGAGCCCCGGCATCAGCTTCGGCAAGTACGACAAGAAGATGGGCCAGCGCGGCGCGCACACTTGCGACGTGATTTTCGACAACGTCAAGGTGCCGGCAGCCAACCTGATCGGCTTGAAGGAAGGCCAGGGCTTCAAGACCGCCATGAAAGTGCTGGAGAAGGGCCGCATCCACATCGCCGCCGTGGCCGTGGGCGTGGCCAAGCGCATCCTGCGCGACGCGCTCGCGTACGCGCTGGAGCGCAAGCAGTTCGGCCAGCCGATCTGCGAATTCCAGCTCGTGCAGGCCATGCTGGCCGACAGCCAGGCCGAGCTCTACGCCGCCGAGTGCATGACCATCGACGCCGCGCGCCGCCGCGACGATGGGCACAACGTCTCCACCGAGGCCTCGTGCGCCAAGATGTTCGCCACCGAGATGTGCGGCCGCGTGGCCGACCGCGCGGTGCAGATCCTGGGCGGCGCGGGCTACATGGCCGAGTACGGCATCGAGCGCTTCTACCGCGACGTGCGCCTGTTCCGCCTGTACGAGGGCACGACGCAGATCCAGCAGATCATCATCGCGCGCAACATGGTGCGCGCGGCGCGCGCCGCATGAGCGAAGCAGGCCTGCCGCCCGACCGCAATGCCTTCATGCGCCTGATCGGCGCCGCCCAGGTGCCGGCCCCGCCCGGCAAGGTGCACATGCGCCTGCCGCACATGCGCGAGGAACTGCTCAACCAGCTGCCGGCCGCGCATGGCGGCGTGGTCATGACCCTGCTGGACTCGGTGATGGCGCGCGCCGCGGCCGAGCTGCCCACGGCGCCATCGCGGACCGCGGTGACGGTGGAGATGAGCAGCCGCTTCCACCGCCCCGCGCGCGGCGCGCTGCTGGCCGAGGGCTGGGTGGTGCACGCGAGCCGCAGCCTGTGCAGCTGCGCCGCGCAGCTGCTCGACGCGGACGGCCGCCTCGTGGCCACGGCCAGCGGCACCTTCAAGTACTGGCTGGGGAAGACCTCGGCCGGCCATCCGCCATCGGGCGGCTAAAGCAGCCTCCACGCCCCCATCTCCCGCCGCATCGCCAGCGCCAGCTCCGCGCCGCGCGAGCGCGGCAGCCGCGAACGCGGCGCGATCACGCTCAGCGCCGCGTCGGCGCAGGACCCCACGCGGAACCCCAGCCCGATCCCGGCCACCCCGCCCGAACTGCCGTACGAATGGCCGCAGTCCCGCGTCTGCACGGCCCAGCGCCGCAGCCGGGCCAGGCCCACGTCGTCTGCCTGGTACTCGGCCTCGTGGCGCCGGTAGTGCGCCACCAGCGCGTCGTCGCCCAGTCGCGCCAGTAGCGCGATGCTGCCCACCCCCTGCCCCAGCAGCCGCGTGCCGCCCACGTTGAGCGCGAACGAGCGCACGCGGTGCTCGCCTTCCTCCAAGTGCAGGCAGTGGCTGTGGTCGCCTGAGCGCACCACCAGGAACACGTTGTCGCCCGACAGCCGCGCCAGCGCCTTCATCGCCGGCAGGCAAGCCCGCACCAGGGGCGAGCGGTCCATGCAGGCCGCACCCAGCGCGGCGGCCTCCAGGCCCAGGTGGTAGAGGCCGGTGGCCTCGTCCTTGTGCACCAGCCCCTGGGCCGCCAGGCTGGAGACGAGGCGCCAGGCGGTGGTCCTGTCCAGTCCCGTGTCGTCCACCAGCCTGCGCAGCGGGACGCCCTCGGCGTGCCCGGCCGCGATGCGGCGCAGCAAGGCGCACGCGCGCTCGACGCTTTGCGCGCCGTTGACCGGATGTGAAGGCGGCATAAGGGTAATTCGTATGTGCACATTATGCACATCCGGCAGCGCGGCGTTTGCCAGCCCCGCGCCAACGCATTGCAATGGCGGTGCCGCGCGCCTGCTGTCAGGAGCGCGGCATCCATCCCCAGGAGACACCATGACCGCCAACATCGACCGCCGACACCTGGTGCAAGGCCTCGCTGCCGCCACCGCATTGACGGCATTGGGCGCGCGCGCCCAGGCCACCCCCTTCCCCAGCCGCCCCGTCACGCTGGTGGTGCCCTTCCCCGCGGGCGGCGCCACCGACAGCCTGGTGCGCCAGATCGCCGAGCTGGCCGGCCGCGAGCTGGGCCAGCCGGTCGTGGTGGAGAACAAGCCCGGCGCGGCCGGAGTGCTGGGGGCCAACCACGTGGTGCGCGCCGCGCCCGACGGCTACACGCTGTCGGTGCTGCCCGAGCCGGTGTTCCGCCTGCCGCACCTGCAGAAGACCGCGTTCGATCCGATGAACGACTTCAGCTACGTGATCCACCTCTCGGGCTACGCGCTGGGCATCGCCGTGCGCAACGACGCGCCCTGGCGCGACTGGGCCGGCGTGGTGGCCGAGGCGAAGAAGCGCCCCGGCCAGATCAGCTACGGCACCACGGGCATCAACGGCACCATGCACGTCACGGTGGAGGAGATGGCGCAGCGCGCCGGCGTCCGGCTCAACCACGTGCCCTACAAGGGCGAGTCGGAAATCATCGCCGCGCTCATGGGCGGGCACATCGACCTCGGCGTCACGGCCGGCGGCATCGCGCCCATGGTGGACGACGGCCGCGCGCGCGTGCTGGTGCTGTGGACGGCCCGGCGGGCGCCGCGCTGGCCGGGCGTTCCGACGCTGCGCGAGATTGGGATCGACATGGTGGCGAACTCGCCCTTCGGCATCGCCGGCCCCAAGGGGCTGCCGCCGGCCGTGGTCAAGACGCTGCACGACGCCTTCCGCAAGGCGCTGGAGGCGCCGGCCACGCGCGCCACGCTGGAGCGACTGAACCAGGAGAGCGCCTACCTCGACAGCGAGGCCTACGCCGCCTTCGCGCGCGAACGCTACGAAACCTCCCGCCAGCAGGTGCAGCGCCTGGGGCTCAAGCCGAACGCGCAGCAATGAACTACCGCTCCATCTACCGCCCCGGCCTGTTCGCGGGTCAGGTCATCGCCATCACGGGCGGCGGCTCGGGCATCGGCCGCTGCACCGCGCACGAGCTGGCCAGCCTGGGCGCATCGCTCGCGCTGATCGGCCGCAACGCCGACAAGCTGCAGGCCGTGGCCGGCGAGATCGGCCAGCCCGACCGCGTGAGCACGCACGCCTGCGACATCCGCGACGAGGAGGCCGTGCGCGCCACCGTGGCCGCCATCGTGGCGCGCCATGGCCGCATCGACGGCCTGTTCAACAACGCCGGCGGCCAGTTCCCCGCGCCGCTGCGCGACATCAGCCAGAAGGGCTGGGAGGCCGTGGTGCGCAACAACCTCACCGGTGGCTTCGTGATGGCGCGCGAGTGCTTCACGCAGTGGATGGAGGCGCACGGTGGCTCAGTCGTCAACGTGATCGCCGACATGTGGAACGGCATGCCGGGCATGGGCCACTCGGGCGCGGCGCGCGCGGGCATGCTCAATTTCACCGAGACGGCGGCCTGCGAGTGGGCGGCCAGCGGCGTGCGCGTGAACGCCGTGGCGCCGGGCTGGATCGCCTCCAGCGGCCTGGACACCTACCCCGACGCCTTCAAGGCACGCATCCAGACGCTGGCGCGCAAGGTGCCGCTGCAGCGCCTGGGCACCGAGGCCGAGGTCTCGGCGGCGGTGGTCTTTCTGCTCAGCGCGGCCGCCGCCTTTGTCACCGGCACCACGCTGCGCGTGGACGGCGGCGTGCCCAACGCCAAGCACACCTGGGCGCTGCCCGCGCACGCCAACTCCCAGCCCTACGACGGCTTTCCGCTCTACCAAAAACCCGGCTTCCTGGAATCCTGATGCTGCAAGCCCCCAACCCCCGCCACTACACGGCCGAGCACGAAACCCTGCGCGCCACCGTGCGGCGCTTCTTCGAGAAGGAAGTGGCTCCGCACGTGAGCGCCTGGGACGAGGCCGGCGGCTTTCCGCGCGATCTCTACCGCAAGGCCGCCGAGGCCGGCCTGCTGCAACTGGGCTTCCCCGAGGCCTACGGCGGCGTCGAGTGCGACGCCTTCCACCGCATGATCCTGTTCGAGGAGCGCGCCTGGGGCGGCTCGGGCGGCGTGGCCTCGGGCCTGTTCTCGCACACCATCGGCGCGCCGCCCATCGCCGTGGCCGGCAGCGAGGCGCTCAAGGCCCGCGTGCTGCCCGGCATCCTGGCGGGCGAGCAGATCTCGGCACTCGCCATCACCGAGCCCGGCGGCGGCTCCGACGTGGCGCAACTCGCCACCACCGCGCGGCGCGACGGAGGCCACTACGTCGTCAACGGCAGCAAGCTGTTCATCACCTCCGGCATGCGCGCCGACTGGTTCACCGTGGCCGTGCGCACCGGCGGGCCGGGCGCGGCCGGCGTTTCGCTGCTGCTGGTGCCGGGCGACACGCCCGGCCTCACGCGCAGCCCGCTGCAGAAGATGGGCTGGTGGGCCTCGGACACGGCCGAGATAGGCTTCACCGATTGCCGCGTGCCGGTGGAGAACCTGCTGGGCGATGAGGGCCAGGGCTTCGCCATCCTGATGCGCAACTTCAACCACGAGCGCCTCGCGCTCGCCGCCGCCGCCTGCGGCTACGCCCAGGTCTGCCTGCACGACGCCGTGGCGTGGGCGCGTGAGCGCCGCACCTTCGGCCAGCCACTGAGCGAGCGCCAGGTGATACGCCACAGGCTGGTGGACATGGCCACGCGCATCGAGGCCACGCGCGCGCTGCTCGACGACCTCGCCTCGCGGCTGGACGCCGGTGAATCGCCCGCCGCCCAGATCGCCATGGCCAAGAACTTCGCCACCCGCACCTTCCAGTTCTGCGCCGACGCGGCCGTGCAGATCCTCGGCGGCATGGGGTTCATGCGCGGCACGCGCGTGGAGCGGCTATACCGCGAGGTCAAGGTCATGATGATCGGCGGCGGCGCCGAGGAAGTGATGAAAGACCTGATCGCCAAACGCCTGGGCCTCTGACCTCCTGGATCAAGCCCCCTTGCCGGAAAGCCAAATCGAAAGCCCCTCCATGATTCCCTTCGCCTCTCACATCCACCCCGCATCCGAGGACTTCCAGTCACAGCGTGCGGGCATGCTGGGCCTGGTCGGCCAGCTGCGCGCGCTCGAGCAGCGCGCGGCCGACGCCTCGGCCCGCGCCGCCTCCAGCTTCGCCAAGCGCGGCGCGCTGCTGCCGCGCGAGCGCGTGGCCCGGCTGCTCGACCCCGGCATGCCCTTCCTGCCACTGTGCAACCTGGCCGGCTACGGCATGGACGACCCCGACCCCGAGCGCTGCATCCCCGGCGGCTCGCAGATCGCCGGCATCGGCTTCGTCTCGGGCGTGCGCTGCATGGTCGTCGCCACCGACTCGGGCATAGACGCCGGCGCGCTCACCGAGGCCGGCAACCAGAAGCTCATGCGCTGCCAGGACATCGCGCTGGAGAACCGCCTGCCCTTCGTGCACCTGGTCGAATCGGCCGGCTCCAACCTGCGCAAGTACCGGGTGGACAAGTTCATCCGCGGCGGCGGCATGTTCTACAACCTGGCGCGCCTGTCGGCGAGCGGCCTGCCGGTGGTGACGGTGGTGCACGGCTCCTCCACCGCCGGCGGCGCCTACATGCCGGGCCTGTCGGACTACGTGGTGATGGTGCGCGGCCGGGCCAAGGCCTTCCTGGCCGGCCCGCCGCTGCTCAAGGCCGCCACGGGCGAAGTCGCCACCGATGAGGAACTGGGCGGCACCGCCATGCACGCGAGCGTGAGCGGCCTGGCCGAGTACGTGGCCGAGGACGACGCGCACGCCATCGCCCTGGCGCGCGACATCCTGGCCACCCTCGACTGGAATGACGGCATGCCCGCGCCCGGTCCGGACGCCGAGCCGCCGCACCTGGACCCGGACGAACTGGCCGGCGTGATGGTGCTGGAGCACCGCAAGCCGGTGGACATGCGCGAGGTGATCGCGCGCCTGGTGGACGGTTCGCGCTGGATGGACTTCAAGCCCGACTACGGCGCCGCCACCGTATGCGGCCACGGCCGCATCGAGGGGCATGCGGTGGGCTTCGTCAGCAACAACGGCCCCATCGACCCGGCCGGCGCGACCAAGGCCGCGCAGTTCATCCAGCTGTGCAACCAGTCGGGCACGCCCCTGGTCTTTCTGCAGAACACCACGGGCTTCATCGTGGGCCGCACATCGGAAGAGGCCGGGATGATCAAGCACGGCAGCAAGATGATCCAGGCACTGGCCAACTCGCGCGTGCCGCAGATCACCATCCACTGCGGCGCCTCGTTCGGCGCGGGCAACTACGGCATGTGCGGGCGCGCGTTCCGGCCGCGCTTCTGCTTCTCGTGGCCCAACGCGCGCACCGCCGTGATGGGCGGCGAGCAGGCCGCCACCACGCTGGAGATCGTGGCGCGCCAGCAGGCCGAGCGCAAGGGCGCGCCGGTGGACGAGGACCGGCTGGCCGCGCAGAAGGCCGAAATCGTCGCCAACTTTTCCGCCCAGGCGAGCGCCTTCTACACCAGCGGCCACCTGCTGGACGACGGCGTGATCGATCCGCGCGACACCCGCGCCGTGCTGGCCTTCGTGCTGGCCACCGCGCGCGAGGCCGAGGCGCGCCAACCCCGCGCCGTGCAGTTCGGCGTGGCCCGTTTTTGAAGGAGACACCATGCTTTACACCCCCGAACACCACGAGCTGATGGCCAGCATCCGCCGCTTCATCGCGGCGGAGATCGATCCCTTCGTCGACGAATGGGAGGCCAACGAGATCTTCCCCGCGCACGAACTGTTCAAGAAGATGGGGCGCCTGGGCTTTCTCGGCATCACCAAACCCGAGGCCTATGGCGGCATGGGGCTGGACTTCTCCTACGCCCTGGCCGCGGCCGAGGCCATAGGCCACGCGCGCGCCCAGGGCGTGGGCATGGGCATCGGCGTGCAGTCCAACATGGCCACGCCCGCGCTCGCGGCCTTTGGCTCGGACGAGCTCAAGCGCGAGTTCCTGGCGCCCGCGATCGCCGGCGACGTGGTGGTGAGCATCGGCGTTTCGGAGCAGGGCGCGGGCTCCGACGTGTCCTCGCTCAAGACCCGCGCGCGCCGCGATGGCGACGACTATGTCATCAGCGGCTCCAAGATGTGGATCACCAACGGCACGCAGGCCGACTGGATCTGCCTGTTGTGCAACACCTCCGACGGGCCGGTGCACAAGAACAAGTCGCTCATCGTCGTGCCGCTCAAGGAGAACGGCAAGCGCGCCAAGGGCGTCGAGGTGCAGAAGATCAAGAAGTTCGGCATGTGGTCGTCCGACACCGCGCAGATCTTCTTCGACGAGGTGCGCGTGCCCGTGCGCCACCGCATCGGCGAGGAGGGCATGGGCTTCATCTACCAGATGAAGCAGTTCCAGGAGGAGCGCCTGGACGGCGCGGCGCGGCGCCTGGCGAGCATCGATCTCATCAACGAGACGGCTGACTACCTGCGCCAGCGCATCGCCTTCGGCCGGCCGCTGCTGGACAACCAGTTCATCCAGTACAAGCTGGCCGAGCTCAAGACCGAGCTGGAGGCGCTGCGCTCGCTGACCTACCGCGCCACGCTGGCCTACGTCAACGGCGAGGACGTGATCGAGCTCGCCTCCATGGCCAAGCTCAAGGCCGGCCGCCTGGGCCGCGAGATCGCCGACTGGTGCATGCAGTTCCAGGGCGGCATGGGCTATACCTGGGACAACCGCGTCTCGCGCGCCTACCGCGACTACCGCCTGGGCTCCATCGGCGGCGGCGCCGACGAGGTGATGATGATGGTCATCGCGCGCAAGATGGGCCTGATGGACATGGGAGCTTGAGATGAGCAGCGCCCCACCCGTCCTGCTGCGCCGCGAACACGACGTGCTGTTCGCCACGCTGAACCGCCCCGAAACACGCAACGCGCTCGCGCCCGAGGTGGTGGCTGCGCTCATGCAGGCCGTTGCCCAGGCCGAGTCCGACGCCGCTGTGCGCGCCCTGGTGCTGCGCGGCGCGGGCGGCTTCTTCTGCGCCGGCGGCAACGTCGGCAACTTCCAGGCGCGGCTCGATGCCGATGCTGCCGGCGAGGACCCGGTGGCCGCGCGCAACCGCGAGTTCGGCCGCTTCATGCAACGCCTGGCCGCGCTGCCCGTGCCGGTCATCGCCGTGGTCGAGGGCGCGGCCATGGGCGGCGGCATGGGCCTGGCCTGCGCGGCCGACCTGGTGCTGGCCACGCAGGACGCGAAGTTCGCGCTCAGCGAGACCTCGCTGGGCATCATTCCGGCGCAGATCGCGCCCTTCGTCGCCGCGCGGCTGGGCCGGCGCGCGGCGCTGCGCCTGGGCCTGTTCGGCGAGCGCGTGGCCGGCGGCGCGGCGCAGGCGCTGGGCCTGGTGGACGAGCTGGCCTTTGATGGCGCCGCGCTCGACGCCCTGCTGGCGCAGTGGCTGACGCGCCTGTGCGCCTGCGCGCCGGGCGCCAACCGCGCCCTCAAACCCCTGCTGCGCCGCTGCGGCCGGGAAGACGACGGCGCGCTGCTGGACGACGCCGCGCGCCTGTTCGCCGCCTGCATGCGCAGCGAGGGCGCCGAGGGCATTGCGGCCTTCCGCGAAAAGCGCCCGGCCGCCTGGCGCCATGAATTCACCGCCGATGCCGTGCGCTCCTGAAGAGACTCGCTCCATGACACCCTGCAAACAGATCCGCCCCTTCCACACCGTGCTCGTCGCCAACCGCGGCGAGATCGCGATCCGCATCATGTGCACCGCGCGCCGCCTGGGTTACGGCACCGTGGCCGTGTATTCCGAGGCCGACCGCGACGGCCCCCACGTGCATGCCGCCGACCGGGCGGTGTGCATAGGCGGCGCGGCGCCGCGCGACTCCTACCTCAACATCCCCGCCCTGATCGATGCAGCCCGGCGCGCGGGCGCCGACGCGGTGCACCCGGGCTACGGCTTCCTGGCCGAGAACGCGGACTTCGCCGACGCGGTGGATGCCGCCGGGCTCGTGTTCATAGGCCCCGCGGGCGCGGCGATCCGCGCCATGGGCAACAAGGCCCAGGCCAAGCGGCTGGTGCTGGCGGCGGGCATGCCGTGCATTCCCGGCTACCAGGGCGCGGATCAGGGCGACGCGGCCCTGCTCGCCGCCGCGGCGGACGTTGGCTTTCCGGTGATGGTGAAGGCCGCCGCCGGCGGCGGCGGGCGCGGCATGCGGCTGGTGCCGGACGCCGGCGCGCTGCCGCAGGCGCTGGCCTCGGCGCGCTCGGAGGCCGAGGTCGCCTTCGGCAGCGCCGAGCTGATCCTGGAGCGCGCCGTGCTCGCGCCGCGCCACGTGGAGATCCAGGTGCTGGCCGACAGCCACGGCCACGTGATCCACCTGGGCGAGCGCGACTGCTCGGTGCAGCGCCGCCACCAGAAGGTGATCGAGGAGGCGCCCTCGCCCGCCGTCGATGCCGCGCTGCGCGCACGCATGGGCGAGGCCGCCATCAACGCGGCCAGGGCCATCGGCTACATCGGCGCGGGCACCATGGAGTTCCTGCTCGACCGTGACGGGCGCTTCTATTTCATGGAGATGAACACGCGGCTGCAGGTGGAGCACGCGGTGACCGAGGCCATCACCGGCCTGGACCTCGTGGAATGGCAGCTGCGCGTGGCCGCGGGCGAACCGCTCGCGCTGGCCCAGGATGACGTGCGGCTCGATGGCCACGCCATCGAGGTGCGGCTGACGGCCGAGGACGTACCCGCCGGCTTCCTGCCGCAGACCGGGCCGGTGCTGCGCTGGCGCCCGCCGCCGCAGGAAGGGGGCGTGCGCGTGGACCACGGCCTGGTCGAGGGCGGCGCGGTGTCGCCGCACTACGACTCGATGGTGGCCAAGCTGGTGGCGCACGGCCGCACGCGCGACGAGGCGCGGCGCAAGCTGCTGCGCGCCGTCGGGCAGTGCGTGCTGCTGGGGCTGCCCAGCAACCAGGGCTTCCTGGCCGACTGCCTGGCGGACCCGGCGTTCGCGGACGGCGGTGCGGTGCACACCGGCTTCGTGCAGGAGCGCTTCGGCGAGCGCCTGTCCGAGCGCCCGCAGCCGCCCCTGCGCACCCTGGCCCTGGCCGCCTTCGCGGCGCTGGCGGGCGCGATGCCGCACCAGGAGGACGGCCGCATCCGCCCCGCCGTGCTGGGCGGGCAGGCGGCCCGCGTCGGCCTGGCGCAGGGCGATGCGCGCTGGGACGCGCAGCTCGCGGCCGGCGGCGAAGGCTGGCAGCTGGCGGTGCAGGGCGGCAGCTTCGCCCTGCGCGACGCCGCCTGGGAGGACGGCGCGCGCGCCACGCTGCGCGTGGAGTGCGACGGCATCACCGAGCGCATCGTCGTCGCCCCCCAGGGTGACGCGCTGCACTGCTTCCACGCCGGCCGCGCCTGGAGCTTCGAGCGCGTGAGCGAGCGCAAGCGCCGCGGCGCCGAGGGCGGCAGCGGCGCGGTGACGGCCCCGCTCACGGGCCGCATCGTGGACGTGGCGGTACGCGCGGGCGACGCGGTGCAGGCCGGCCAGCGCCTGCTGGTGCTGGAGGCGATGAAGATGGAGCACACGCTCACCGCGCCGCTGGCCGGCGTGGTGGCCGAGGTCTGCGCGCAGGCCGGCGGCCAGTCGGCCAAGGGCGCGCTGCTGCTGCGCATCGAGGAGGCAGCATGAAGACGAAGACGGTCCGCATCGGCGGCGCATCGGGCTTCTGGGGCGACTCGGCCATCGCCACGCCGCAGCTGCTGCAGGTGCCGGGGCTGCAGTACCTGGTGTACGACTACCTGGCGGAGACCACCATGTCCATCCTGGCGCGCGCCCGCGCCAAGGACGCGGCGCTGGGCTACGCCACCGACTTCGTGCACGCCGCCATGGCGCCCAACTTGCGCGCCATCTGCGAGCGCGGCGTGCGCGTGGTCGCCAACGCGGGCGGCCTCAACCCCGAGGCCTGCCGCGACGCCCTGGCTGCCGTGGCCGCCGCGCAGGGCCTGGCGCCGCGCATCGCGGTGGTGACGGGCGACGACCTGATGCCGCAGTTCGAGCAGCTGCGCGCCGCCGGCCTGCGCGACCTGCATACGGGCGAGGCGCCGCCCGCCGCGCTGTACTCGGCCAACGCCTATGTCGGCGCGCGCGGCATCGCCCAGGCGCTGGCGCTGGGCGCGGACATCGTCATCACCGGCCGCTGCGTGGACAGCGCCGTGGTGGTGGGCGTGCTGGCCCACGAGTTTGGCTGGGGCTGGGACGACTGGGACCGCATCGCCGCCGGAACGCTCGCGGGCCACGTGATCGAATGCGGCGCGCAGGCCACGGGCGGCCTGTTCACCGACTGGCAGCAGGTGCCCGGCTGGGCCGACATGGGCTACCCGGTGATCGACTGCGCGGCGGACGGCAGCTTCGTGCTCTCCAAGCCCGAGGGCACGGGCGGCCTCATCCACCCGGGCGCGGTGGCCGAGCAGGTGCTCTACGAGGTGGGCGACCCGGCCCACTACCTGATGCCCGACGTGACCTGCGACTTCCGCCAGGTGCACGTCGAGGCGCTCGACGCCGGCCACGTGCGCGTGGCCGGCGCGCGCGGCCGCCCGCCCACCGGCAGCTACAAGGCCAACGGCACCTGGCGCGACGGCTACCAGCTGCAGCTGATGATGGCCATCCGCGGCATCGACGCGCCTGCCAAGGCGCGCAAGACCGCCGATGCGCTGCTCGCGCGCACCCGGGCCCTGATGCGCGAGCAGGGCTTTGCCGACTACACCGAGACCTGCGTGGAGCTGCTCGGCTGCGAGGCGCTGTACGGCCCCAACGCCCGCGCCCTGCCCACGCGCGAGGTGGTGCTGCGCATCGGCGCGCGCCATGCCGACCCGAAGGCGCTGGCCTTCTTGCAGCGCGAATGCGCCTCGGCCGGCACCTCCATGGGGCCGGGCACGCGCTCGTCGTTCGCCGGGCGCGCCGACGTGCAGCCGGTGATCAAGGTCTTTTCCTTCCTGGTGCCCAAGGACCAGGTGGCGCTGCAGGTGGTGCTGGGCGAGCGCGTGGAGCCTGTCGCCCTGCCCGCCGCCGCGCCCGCCGTGGCCGCTGCGCCCCTGCCCGCGCCGCCCGCCGCCGCGCCCGTGGTGCACGACGGCATCGACGTGCCCCTGGTGGCGCTGGCCTGGGCGCGCAGCGGCGACAAGGGCGACGACGAGAACATCGGCGTGATCGCACGGCGGCCCGAGTTCTTGCCGCTGCTGCGCGCGCAGCTCACGCCCGAGCGCGTGAAAGCCTGGTTCGCGCACCTGGTGCAGGGCGAGGTGGAGCGCTTCGAGGTGCCCGGCCTGCAGGCGCTCAATTTTGTTCTGCACCAGGCGCTGGCCGGCGGCGGCGTGGCCAGCCTGCGCTCCGACCCGCTGGGCAAGTCCTTCGCGCAGATGCTGCTGGACTGGCCCGTGCGCGTGCCCCGGCGCTGGGCCGACGACGGCCTGCTCGCGCCTCACCACCTTCTTGCTGACTGACGAACCGCTCCAGGAGACACACCATGCAATCGATGATTCGCCGCAACCTGCTCGCCATTGGCCTGGGCGCGCTCGCGTTCGCCGCAACGCCCGCGTGGGCGCAGGACAACTACCCCTCCAAGCCCATCCGCGTGGTGGTGCCGTACACGCCGGGCGGTGTGTCCGACACCGTCACCCGCCTGGTGATGCAAAAGCTCAGCGACCGGCTCAAGACGCCGGTGATCGTGGACAACCAGGGCGGCGCCAACGGGCAGATCGGCTCGGCCATGGTGGCGCGCTCCGCGCCCGACGGCTACACGCTGCTGGTGGTGGTGGCGGGCCATGCCATCAACCCCAGCCTGTACGCGAAGATGACGTACGCGCCGCTCACCGACCTGCGCGGCGTGAGCGAGTTCGGCGCCATTCCGTTGCTCATGGTGTCCAGCGCCGCACTGCCGCC
This sequence comes from Alicycliphilus denitrificans K601, assembly GCF_000204645.1. Taxonomy (NCBI): domain Bacteria; kingdom Pseudomonadati; phylum Pseudomonadota; class Betaproteobacteria; order Burkholderiales; family Comamonadaceae; genus Alicycliphilus; species Alicycliphilus denitrificans. Next base: position 204,584 of record NC_015422.1, read on the forward strand.
CAAGGACCTGAAGGAGTTCGTGGCCTGGGCCAAGGCCAACCCGACCCAGGCCACCTTCGCCTCCAGCGGCACGGGCTCGGGCGCGCAGCTGTCGGCCGAGCTCTTCGCCCAGACCGCCGGCGTCGCCATGACGCACATCCCCTACAAGGGCATGGCGCCGGCGCTGCCGGACCTGTTCTCGGGCCAGGTGGCCATGGCCTTCGATTCGGTGCAGACCATGATGCCCCAGGTGCGCTCCGGCAAGCTGCGCGCGCTGGCCATGACCAGCGCCAGGCGCTGGCCCGCCGCGCCGGAGGTGCCGACCATGGCCGAGCAGGGCTACCCCAGCCTCACGGGCGGCAGCTGGATCGGCCTGCTGGCGCCCGCCAAGGTGCCCGGCGACATCGTGCGCAAGCTGTCGTCCGAGATGCAGAAGGTGATCGACGCGCCCGACGTCCACGCCAAGCTCATCGAGTACGGCATCGACCCGGTGGGCGGCACGCCCGAGCAGTTCGACGCCTTCATCCAGTCCGAGGCCAGGCGCTGGGCGGACGTGGTGAAGAAGGCCAACATCCGCCTGGAGTGAGCGCGCCATGGCCTCCATCCTCGAAGACGTGAAGGTCCTGGACCTGACGCGCGTGATCGCCGGCCCGCTGTGCACGCAGATCCTGGCGGACATGGGTGCCACGGTCTACAAGATCGAGAAGCCCGGCGAGGGCGACGACACGCGGCGCATGGGCCCCTTCCTGCCCGACGCGGCGACGGGCGCCGACAGCAACGACTCGGCGCTGTACCTGGCCTACAACCGGGGCAAGCGCTCCGTCACTCTGGACATCTCCACGCCCGAGGGCGCGGCGCTGGCGCGGCAGCTCGCGTCGCGCTGCGACGTGGTGGTGGAGAACTACAAGGCCGGCTCGCTGGCCAAGTACGGCCTGGACGAGGCTAGCATCCGCGCGCTGCGGCCCGACATCGTGTACTGCTCGGTCACCGGCTTCGGCCAGGACGGGCCCTACGCGGCGCGGCCGGCCTACGACTTCATCCTGCAGGGCCTGGCCGGCGTGATGAGCACCTGCGGCCATCCCGACGGCGCGCCGGGCGCGGGCGCGATGCGCACCGCGATCCCCATCACCGACGTGGTCACGGGCTTGTACGCCACCATCGGCATCCTGGGCGCGCTGCACCACCGGCGCGAGACGGGCCAGGGCCAGCACGTGGACGCGGCGATGCTGGACGCGTCCGTGGCGCTCAACGGCCACCTCGCGCTCGGCTACCTCATGACGGGCAAGGTGCCCGCGCGCGTGGGCAACACCAACCCGATCGCCTCGCCCTCCGAGGTGTTCGACTGCGCCGACGGGCAGCTCATCGTCGCCGTCGGCAACAACGGGCAGTTCCAGGCCCTGTGCGGCGTGCTGGGCTGCCCGCAGTGGGCTCAGGACGCGCGCTTCGCCACCAACGCCCGGCGCGTGGCCCACCGTGCCGAGCTGCGCGACCTGCTCGCGCCGCTGCTGTGCGGGCGCGCGCGCGCCGAGCTGCTGGCCGCCTTCGAGCAGGCCGGCGTGCCCAGCGGGCCGATCAACGACATGGCGCAGGTCTTCGAGGACCCGCAGACGCGCCACCGCGAACTCGCCTTCACGCTGCCCCACGGGCGCGGCGCCGAGGTGCCCAGCCTGCGCAACCCGATCCGCTACTCGCAAACGCCCATGCGCTACCGTGCGGCGCCGATGCTGGGGCAGGACAGCGAGGAGGTCCTGGCGCAAGTGCTGGGTCTGGGCCCGGACCATCTCGCCTATCTGCGAAAGCGCGCCATTATTTAGCCTTGGGGCGCGCGGGGTAAGCGCTTATAGCTCTTTCTTTAATAGCTAACGATCGAGCTGCAGCCGCCCTTGCGCGTCGGCCACGAGCAGCTCCACGAGCTCCTGCGCGAACGAGGGCAGGGCCTCCAGGCTGCGCACGCAGATCTGCATCTCGCGCACCGACCACGCGTCCGACAGCGGCACGATGGCGATGTCCATCGCGTGCGCGTGGCGGCTCGCCGCCGACTCGGGCAGCACGCCCACGCCCACGCCGGCCTCGATCATGCGGCAGGCCGTCTCGAAGTTGCCCACCTGGATGCGCTGCTTGATCGGGCGGTGCAGCTGGTCGCTGGCCTGGCGCAGGAAGGCATGGATGGCGCTCGACTCGTGCAGGCCCACGTAGTCCAGCTCCAGCGTGTCGCTGAAGTCGATCTGCATCTGGCCGTCGAGCGGGTGGCCGCGCGGCACCACGAGCACGAGCCGGTCGCGCCGGTAGGGCAGGGTCTCCAGGTTCTCGGTGCGCACCAGGCCGGCGACGATGCCGATGTCGGTCTGCCCCTCGGTCACCGCGCGCACGATGTCGTGCGACAGGCGCTCGCGCAGGTCGATGTTCACGTCGGGGTTGCGGCGCAGGAAGTGGCGCAGCACCGGCGGCAGGAACTCGCCGAGCGACGTGGTGTTGGCGAACACGCGCACGTGGCCCTTGATGCCGCGCACATACTCCTGCATGTCGCCGCGCAGGTGCTCGATCTGGCCCAGCACCATGCGCGCGTGCGTCACGAAGGCCTGGCCCGGCGGCGTCAGCGTCACGCCCTGGCTCGTGCGGTAAAGCAGCTTGGTGCCTATGCTCTCCTCCAGGTTCTTGATGCGCGTGCTGGCGGCGGGCAGGGAGATAAAGGACAGCTCGGCGCCGCGCGTCATGCTGTTGGCGTCGGCGATGTGCACCATCAGGCGCAGGTCCACAAGATCGAAATGCATGGCCATGGCCGGCATTGTAGAAAGCGCGGCAAACGCCCGCTTTCATAAATCCAAACCCGCGCCACGGCGGTGCGCGTAGGATGCGGCGGGCATCCGACTCTCATTCCAAGCCTTCATGACCGCTGCCGACACCTCCTCCAGCGCCGCCACCGGCGCCCTGAGCCACCTGCGTGTGCTCGACCTCTCGCGCGTGCTCGCCGGCCCCTGGTGCACCCAGAACCTGGCCGACATGGGCGCCGACGTGATCAAGATCGAAAAGCCCGGAGACGGCGACGACACGCGCCACTGGGGCCCGCCCTTCTTCCCCGACGCCGAGGGCAAGCCGACCAGCCACGCCTGCTACTTCGCCGCCTGCAACCGCAACAAGCGCTCCGTCACCGTGGACATGGCCACGCCCGAGGGCCAGCAGCTGATCCGCGAACTGGCCATGCAAAGCGACGTGGTGGTGGAGAACTTCAAGACCGGAGGCCTGAAGCGCTACGGCCTGGACTATGCCAGCCTGTCGGCGCTGAACCCGCGCCTGATCTACTGCTCGGTCACCGGCTTCGGCCACACCGGGCCGTATGCGCCGCGCGCCGGCTACGACCTGCTGATCCAGGCCATGAGCGGCCTGATGAGCATCACCGGCCACGCCGACGGCGAGCCCGGCGGCGGCCCCATGCGCGTGGGCGTGGCGGTGATCGACCTGTTCACCGGCATGTACGCCACCACGGCCATCCTGGGCGCGCTGGAGGCGCGCCACCGCACGGGCCGCGGCCAGCACATCGACATGGCGCTGCTGGACGTGGCCATGGCCATCCTGGCCAACCAGGGCGCGGGCTTTCTCAACGCCGGCAACGTCCCCAAGCGCCAGGGCAACACCCACCCCAGCGTCGTGCCCTACCAGGACTTCCCCACGCAGGACGGCAACATGCTGCTGGCGATCGGCAACGACGGGCAGTTCGCGCGCTTCTGCGAGGTCGCGGGCGTGGACTGGGCCAGCGACGAGCGCTTCACGCAGAACGCCGGCCGCGTCATCCACCGCGACACGCTGATCCCGATGATGGCCGCCCTCACGCGCACGCGCAGCACCGCCGAATGGGTGCGGCTGCTGGAGGACAAGGCCGTGCCCTGCGGGCCCATCAACCACATCGGCCAGGCCTTCGACGACGAACAGGTGCGTGCGCGCAGCCTGCGCATTGTGCAGGAACGCTACCCGGGCGCCCAGCCCCCCGCCGGAGAGACCGTGAACCGCGTGGTGACCACGGCCAGTCCGTTGCGCCTGTCCGATACCCCCGTGACCCTGCGCCACGCGCCGCCGGCCCTGGGCCAGCACACCGACGAGGTGCTGCGCGAGCGCCTGGGTCTGGATGCGGCGCGGCTGCAGGAGCTGCGCGCCAAGGGCGTGCTTTGAGACTTTGAGAAGCAGGGCGCCCAGAGAGGCAGGGCTTGCAGGGCCGGGGCATCACGCGCGCGCAGCGTGGTGGGCCTGCACGGCCGCCATCAGCGCCTGTGCATGCGCGGGCAGCCCCTGCAGCGTGCGCACCAGCATGTAGCGCGGACGCACGGCCCAGCTGTCCATCAGCTGGACCTGGTGCACATGCGCTCCCTGGGCGTAGCGCATGGCGCCGCTTTCGGGCACCACGGCAATGCCGACGCCGGCGGCCACCATGCGGCACATGGCGTCGAAGCTGGCCAGCTGGATGCGCAGCTTGAGCGTATGCCCCAGCTGCTGTCCCATGCCGTCCAGAAAGGTCTGCAGCGTACTGGTGCGGTGCATGCCCACGAAATTCTCGTGCAGCACCTGGGCGAACGGAATTTCCTGGATAGCGCGCCAGGCCGGGGTGGGCGGCGTGACCAGCACCAGCCGGTCGGTGCTGAAATGCAGGCTTTGCAGCCCGTGGGTGTCCACCTCGCCGGCCACGATGCCCAGGTCCGCCCGGCCTTCGCGGATGTCCTCGGCGATACGGGCGTTGGGGCGCTCCTCCAGGTCCACGCTGATGTGCGGGTGCGCCGTCAGGTACGCCGCCAGGATGTCGGGCATGAAGTCCGTGACCGCCGTGGTGTTGGCGAACACGCGCAGATGCCCGCGCAGGCCCGCGCCGTACTCCTGCAGCTCGGCCTGCAACTGGCGCGCCTGCTGCAGGATGGCTCGCGCATGAAACAGGAAGGCCTCCCCGGGCGGTGACAGACGCACGCCCCGAGCCTCTCGTATCAGCAAAGGCATGCCCACCCGCTCCTCCAGCGCCTTGACGCGTGCGCTGGTCGCCGCCAGGGACAGGTGCAGTTGCTCCGCTGCACGGGAAAGGCTGCCGCGCTGGGCCACGAGTAAAAAAAGACGCAGATCCTTGAGTTCGAATTGCATGGCGGCCGGACGCACGAGGCATGTGCAGGTTTTTGAAAAACCGAAGCCTGGATTCTGATATGAAAGATTGCGCGGACGCGGGCCGGCGGCGAACATCGGCACATTACTCAATAGGCATTCCACCAGGAGACAACCACATGCGCCGTGCCGACTTCGCCATCATCACCCGCCGCGCCCTGTGCGCTGGCGCCGTCCTGGGGTGGGCCCTGACCGCCGCCCCCGGGGCTTGCGCGCAAGGCGCCTACCCCAGCCGTCCCATCGTGATGGTGGTGCCCCAGGCGGCGGGCGGCACGAACGACATCGTGGGCCGCGTGGTGGCGCAAAAGCTCGCCGAGAAGCTGGGCGGCAGTGCCGTGGTGGAGAACAAGCCGGGCGCGGGCGGCAACATCGGCACGCAGGCCGTCGCCAGAGCGCCCAAGGATGGCTACACGCTGCTCATGACCATCAGCAGCAGCCAGGCCATCAACCCGGCCCTGTACAAGGCGCCAGGCTTCGACCCCGTGGCCGACTTCCAGCCCATCAGCCTCATCGGCGCGGTGCCCAATGTGCTGCTGGCCCACCCCTCGTTTCCTGCCAAGACCGTGCCCGAGCTGCTGGCCCTGGCCAAGTCCCAGCCGCGCACCCTGCAGTACGCCTCGGCCGGCAATGGCACGCTGAATCACCTGCTGGGCGAAATGCTGAACCAGATGGCCGGCATCGAGCTGCAGCATGTGCCCTACAAGGGCGTGGCGCCCGCGCTCAACGACGTGCTCGGCGGCCAGCTGCCGCTGCTGTTCGGCAGTCTGCCGTCCACGCTGGCGCACATCAAGGCGGGCCGGCTGCGCGCGCTGGCAGTGAGCAGCCCGCAGCGCTCGCCCGTGCTGCCCGACGTACCCGCCCTGGCCGAGTTCGTGCCCGGCTACAGCGGCACGTTGTGGATAGGTCTGTTCGCGCCCGCGGGCGTTCCCAATGAGGCGCTGGCCCGCCTGCAGGACGGCATGCGCCAGGCCATGGCTGACAAGGAGCTGCGCGACAAGCTGGAAGCCCAGGGCGTGGAACTGGCCGGCACCGCCAACAAGCCGGTCACGCCCAACGAGTTTGCCGCCCTGCTCAAGCAGGACATCGCCAAGTGGGCGCAGATCGTGAAGACCTCGGGCGCCACCATTAATTGAGTGCGCATGCCAACACCGCGGGTGCCGCAGCCCTGAGCTATCTGCCATTGCGGCTGGCCTCCCCACCCCAGCCCTTTCCCCAAGGGGGCGAGGGAGAAGCGCTACCTGTTCCCCATTGCCTGGAGTCCTGCATGCCCCGCCCCCTCGACGGCATCACCGTCGTCTCGCTCGAACACGCCGTCGCCGCCCCGTTCTGCACGCGCCAGCTGGCCGACCTGGGCGCGCGCGTCATCAAGGTGGAGCGCCCCGGCAGCGGCGACTTCGCGCGCGGCTACGACCAGCGCGTGCGCGGCCAGTCGTCGCACTTCACCTGGATCAACCGCAGCAAGGAGAGCCTGGCGCTGGACGTCAAGCAGCCCCAGGCCAAGGCCGCGCTGATGCAGCTCCTGAAGACCGCAGACGTGCTGGTGCAGAACCTGGCGCCCGGCGCCGCCGCGCGCATGGGCCTGTCGTATGAGGCGTTGAAGGAGCACAACCCGCGCCTGATCGTGTGCGACATCAGCGGCTACGGCGCCGACGGCCCGTACCGCGACAAGAAGGCCTACGACCTGCTGATCCAGAGCGAGGCGGGGTTCCTCTCCGTCACCGGCACGCCCGAGACGCCCTCCAAGTCCGGCATCTCGGTGGCCGACATCGCCGCCGGCATGTACGCCTACAGCAACATCCTGTCGGCCCTGCTGCTGCGCGCCAGGACGGGCGAGGGCAGCCACATCGACGTGTCCATGCTCGAAGCCATGGGCGAGTGGATGGGCTACCCGATGTACTACGCCTTTGACGGCGCACCGCCGCCGCCGCGCACCGGCGCCAGCCACGCCAGCATCTACCCCTACGGGCCGTTCACGGCCGGCGACGGCGCCACGGTGATGCTGGGCCTGCAAAACGAGCGCGAGTGGAAGACCTTCTGCGACGCCGTGCTGCAGCGCCCCGAGGTGGCCACCGACGCGCGCTTCTGTTCCAACGCCCAGCGCAACCAGCACCGCAGTGAGCTGCAGGCGCTGATCCTGGAAGTCTTCGCCGCACTCACGGCGGCACAGGTCGTGGAGCGCCTGGATGCGGCGGCAATAGCCAACGCCCGCGTCAACGACATGGCCGGCCTGTGGGCGCACCCGCAGCTCAAGGCGCGCCAGCGCTGGCGCAGCGTGGGCACGCCCGCGGGCGAGGTGCCGGCCCTGCTGCCGCCGGGCGTGAACAGCGCCTTCGAGTACCGCATGGATGCGGTGCCCGCCGTGGGCCAGCACACCGCCGCCATCCTGGCCGCGCTGGGCTGGACGGACGGGCAGATCGACGAAGTCATCACGCCCTCCCCCTCTGGGGAAGGGTAGGTGCGGGGGCCAGCCGCCGCTGGCTCAGGGATACAGCCCGCGCATCTCGCGCGCGTGCAGGATGCGCTTACAGGCCACGATGAAGGTGGCGGTGCGCAGGCTGACCTTGTTCTCCTGCGCCACGTTCCACACGCCCGCGAAGGCCTCCTTCATGATGCGCACCAGGCGGGCGTTGATCTCGTCCTCGGTCCAGAAGAAGCTGGAAAAGTCCTGCACCCACTCGAAGTAGCTCACCGTCACGCCGCCGGCGTTGGCGATTACGTCGGGCAGTACCAGCACGCCCTTGTCGTGCAGGATGTCGTCGGCCTCGGGGGTGGTGGGGCCGTTGGCGCCCTCGATCACCATCCTGGCCTGGATCCTGCCGGCGTTGTCCTTGGTGATCTGGCTTTCGAGCGCGGCGGGGATGAGGATGTCGCAGGCCACGCCCCAGAAGGCGTCGTCGGCCATGGGCTCGGCGCCGGCGAAACCGGCCACGCCGCCGGTCTGCTGCACGTGGGCCAGCAGCGCGGGCACGTCCAGGCCCTTGTCGTTGTGGATGGTGCCCGTGTGGTCCTGCACCGCCACCACCTTGGCCCCTGCCTCGGAGAATAGCCTGCCGGCCGTGCCGCCCACGTTGCCGAAGCCCTGCACGGCCACACGCGCGCCCTCGATGGGCATGCCGGTCAGGCGCGCGGCTTCCACCCCCACGGTGAACACGCCGCGGCCCGTGGCCTCCACGCGGCCCAGCGATCCGCCCAGGTCCACGGGCTTGCCCGTGACCACGCCGGTGGCGGTGGTGCCCACGTTCATCGAATAGGTGTCCATCATCCAGGCCATGACCTGGGCGTTGGTGTTCACGTCGGGCGCGGGAATGTCCTTGGACGGCCCGATGATGATGCCGATCTCGCTGGTATAGCGGCGCGTCAGGCGCTCCAGTTCGCCGCGCGACAGCGTCTTGGGATCGACGCGGATGCCGCCCTTGGCGCCGCCGTAGGGCACGTTGACGGCCGCATTCTTGATCGACATCCAGGCCGACAGGGCCATCACCTCGGACAGGGTCACGTCCTGGTGGAAGCGCACGCCGCCCTTGCCCGGGCCGCGGCTGACGTTGTGCTGCACGCGGTAGCCCTCGAAGTGGGCGATGGTGCCGTTGTCCAGCTCGATCGGCACGTCCACGATCAGCGCACGCTTGGGGCGCTTCAAGGTCTCCACCCAGCGCGCCAGGTTGCCCAGGTAGGGCGTGACGCGATCGACTTGCTGCAGGTACACGCCCCAGGGGCCGAGGTGGTTGGGGTCGAGATAGGAGGGCAGAGGATGGGTGCCGGAGGGGGACGTCATGGATTGTCCTTGTGAAACAAATCGAGAAACGAGACTCTATGCCTGCGTACCTGTGCTGTCCAACACGTATCTGTATGCCTGTAATGCAGCCGATGCATAGACCCTGCGGCGATCCCTGGCAATAGGCCGGCCCCGGCAAAACCCTGGCCGGGCGCGGCGCAGGCTGCGCACCTATACTGCCGCGCCATGAATGCAACGCGTACGGCCCGTGGCCTGCAGGGCCCCTGGCGCCGCCTGGTCTTCGTCTCCCTGTACGAGCTGATCGCCATCCTTGCCTCCAGCCTGCTGTTCATGGCCATAGGCCAGGGTGCGGGCGCATCGGGCGCCATGGCCGTGGTGGCCTCGACGCTGGCCATCGTCTGGAACGTCACCTTCAACCACCTGTTCGAGAAATGGGAGGCACGCCAGAGCGTCAAGGGCCGCTCGGCGATGCGCCGTGTGGTGCATGCCATGGGCTTCGAGGGCGGCCTGGCATTGGCGCTCATTCCTCTCATGGCTTGGTGGTTCGGCGTGAGCCTGTGGGAGGCCACGCTGATGGAAGCGGGGCTGCTGCTGTTCTTCCTCGTCTACACCTACCTCTTCAACTGGGCCTTCGACCGCATCTTCGGCCTGCCGGCGTCGGCACAGCCTGCTTGAATTTTGATAGCTATCTCCGCTTGATGGGCGGGCGCTGAGGGTCGGTATGACTAATGCCATGCCCCTGGCCCAGACTTCTTCCCGCATGCCGCGCTGCGCCCTGCTGGCGGCACTGGTCGTTGGCGCTGCGCTGGGGGTCTATTTCCAGCTGCCAGCGATGACGTACTACTGGGGGCAGAGCCTGCGCCAGGAAGCGCAGTTGCGCCCCGTTTCGCTGTGGCTGCCGGCCTACCAGGCCACGATCCAGGGTCGGCCGCTGCGCGGCGTGGAGAAGAACCTGTCCGGCCTCACCTTCAACAATGGCACGGGCACGCTGTTTGCCTCCACCAACAGCCCTGCACAGATCGTGGAGCTGAGCGTGGAGGGCGAGGTGCTGCGAATCATCCGCGTGAGCGGCGCGCAGGATACGGAGGGCATCGCGCATGTCGAGGGCGGGCGCTTCATGCTCTCCGGGGGGCGCCACAACGCGCTGTATGCCGTGGACATCGGGCCGGACAGCCGCGAAGTCCAGGCCCGCGAGTTGGTGCGGCTGCCGCTGGACACGCTGCACAGCAACCTGGGGGTGGAGACCGTGTCGTGGGACGAATCCGCGCAGCGCCTGCTGGTGGGCCAGGAAAAGTGGCCGCTGCGGCTGCTGAGCCTGCGGGGCAACCCCCGGGTGGAGCCCATATGGCTCCGGCAGGACTGGGGGGCGCTGTTCATCAATGACCTGGCCTCGGTCACGACGCATGCGCCCACGGGCAACCTGCTGCTGCTCAGCGAGGAGTCTGCGATGGTCGTGGAGTACGACCCGCGGGGCATGCCGGTGAGCCTGCTGCCGCTGTGGCGCGGCCTGCACGGGCTGGCACGCAAGATCCCCCAGCCTGAGGGGCTGGCGCTGGCGCCGGACGGCAGCCTGTTCATCGTCTCCGAGCCCAACCTGTTCTACCGCTTCGAGAAGCCCCGCGCAGCCGCACGGCCCGGCACGCTGGCGGGCGAGTGAAACGATAGAATCCGTGTTTCCCCAAGGAGCGTTGCAGCGGGCTGGGCGACCTCCCGTCAGGCTTGGGGCTTTTCTCTTGGCAACGACGCTCGCCTGTCCCTGAGAACCGATTGCACAGGTGAGTCTGATGTCCGCCGTAACCCCGCCCCCCATGAAGCTGTCCGGCCTGGAGCCGGTTTTTATTGGCGAAGGCAGCCTGTTCGTCAACGTCGGCGAGCGCACCAACGTCACGGGCTCCAAGGCCTTCGCGCGCATGATCCTGGGCGAGCAGTACGAGCAGGCCCTGTCGGTGGCGCGCCAGCAGGTGGAGAACGGCGCCCAGGTCATCGATGTGAACATGGACGAGGCCATGCTCGACAGCAAGGCCGCCATGGTGCGCTTCCTGAACCTCATCGCGTCCGAGCCCGACATCGCCAAGGTGCCGGTGATGGTGGACAGCTCCAAGTGGGAGGTCATCGAGGCCGGCCTGCGCTGCCTGCAGGGCAAGGGCATCGTCAACTCCATCAGCATGAAGGAGGGCGTGGAGGAGTTCAAGCGCCAGGCCAAGCTCATCAAGCGCTACGGCGCCGCCGCCGTGGTCATGGCCTTCGACGAGCAGGGCCAGGCCGACACCTTCGCGCGCAAGACCGAGATCTGCCAGCGCGCCTACCGCATCCTGGTGGATGAGGTGGGCTTCGCGCCCGAGGACATCATCTTCGACCCCAACATCTTCGCCATCGCCACGGGCATCGAGGAGCACGCCAACTACGCCGTGGACTTCATCGAGGCCACGCGCTGGATCAAGCAGCACCTGCCGGGCGCCAAGGTGAGCGGCGGCGTGTCCAACGTCTCCTTCAGCTTCCGCGGCAACGACCCCGTGCGCGAGGCCATCCACACCGTGTTCCTGTACCACGCCATCAAGGCCGGCATGGACATGGGCATCGTCAACGCCGGCATGGTCGGCGTCTACGACGACCTCGACCCCGAGCTGCGCGCGCGCGTGGAGGACGTGGTGCTCAACCGCCGCCCCGACGCGGCCGAGCGCTTGCTGGAGATCGCCGAGGCCGCCAAGGGCGCGGCCAAGGACGACAGCAAGAAGCTCGAATGGCGCGGCACGCCTGACAACCCCCGCCCCGTGGGCGAGCGCCTGGCGCATGCGCTGGTGCACGGCATCACCGACTTCATCGTCGCAGATACCGAGGAGGCCTACCAGCAGATCGTGGTGCAGGGGGGCGGCCGCCCGCTGCACGTCATCGAAGGCCCGCTCATGGACGGCATGAACATCGTCGGCGACCTGTTCGGCGCCGGCAAGATGTTCCTGCCCCAGGTGGTGAAGAGCGCGCGCGTGATGAAGCAGGCCGTGGCGCACCTGATTCCCTACATCGAGGAAGAAAAGCGCCAGCAGGAGGCGGCGGGCCTGGACGTGTCGAGCAAGGGCAAGATCGTCGTCGCCACCGTCAAGGGCGACGTGCACGACATCGGCAAGAACATCGTCACCGTGGTCCTGCAGTGCAACAACTTCGAGGTCATCAACATGGGCGTGATGGTGCCCTGCCACGAGATCCTGGCGCGCGCCAAGGCCGAGGGCGCGGACATCGTCGGCCTGTCGGGCCTCATCACGCCGAGCCTGGAGGAAATGCAGTACGTCGCCGGCGAAATGCACAAGGACGACTATTTCCGTATCAAGAAGATCCCGCTGCTCATCGGCGGCGCCACCTGCTCGCGCGTGCACACCGCCGTCAAGATCGCGCCGCAGTACGAAGGCCCCGTGGTCTACGTGCCCGACGCCTCGCGCAGCGTGAGCGTGGCGCAGAGCCTGCTGGGCGAGGGTAAGGACGCCTACCTGGCCGAGGTGCAGGCCGACTACGACCACGTGCGCGAGCTGCACGCCAAAAAGAAGAAGGTGCCGCTGTGGCCCATCGAAAAGGCGCGCGCCAACGCCGCGCGGCTGGACTATGTCCCGGTCGTGCCGCGCGCGCTGGGCCGCCGCGTGTTCCGCAACTTCGACCTGGCCGAGATCGCCAAGTACCTGGACTGGGGCCCGTTCTTCCAGACCTGGGATTTGGCGGGGGCGTTCCCGGCCATCCTCGACGACGATGTCGTGGGTGAGGAGGCGCGCAAGGTCTACGCCGACGGCCAGGCCATGCTCAAGAAGATCATCGAGGGCCGCTGGCTCCAGGCCAACGGCGTGATCGGCCTGTTCCCCGCCAACAGAGTGGGCGACGACATCGAGTTCTACACCGACGAGACGCGCACCCAGGTCCTCATGACCTGGTACGGCCTGCGCCAGCAGACCGAAAAGCAGGTGGACGCCGAAGGCCGGCTGCGCCCCAGCCGGAGCCTGGCCGACTTCGTCGCGCCCAAGGAGTCGGGCATTGCCGACTACGCCGGCATGTTCGCCGTCACGGCGGGCATAGGCGCAGAGAAGAAGGAAAAAGAGTTCCTCGACGCGCTCGACGACTACAGCAACATCCTCTTCAAGGGCCTGGCCGACCGCCTGGCCGAAGCCTTCGCCGAATGCCTGCACGAGCGCGTGCGCAAGGACCTGTGGGGCTATGGCGCAGACGAGAGCCTCAGCAACGAAGACCTCATCAAGGAAAAATACCAGGGCATACGCCCCGCGCCCGGCTACCCGGCCTGCCCAGACCACACGGCCAAGATCGCCCTGTTCGACACCCTGCAGGCGCGCGAGATCGGCATGGACTTGACGGAGAGCATGGCCATGTTCCCGGCGTCCAGCGTCAGCGGCTTCTACCTGGCGCACCCGCAGGCGACCTACTTCGTGGTGGGCCAGATCGGCGACGACCAGGTGCAGGACATGGCCGCGCGCCGCGGCATGGACGTCGAGGAACTGCGCCGCAGGCTGGCGCCTAACCTGGGATAGACACTCCCAAAAGACGAAAGCCCCGCATGCGGGGCTTTCCATTTGGTGCATCTTTCAGCTTGTTAGCGGTCAGAGCGCATATCCCAGTGAACTGAGTGGTTGCAATATAACTAAATTGGTTACAACATGCAAGTGTTTTTTGATGGAGAGGGAAACGTATGCGGAGTTTGCGCTACCGCCTGGCACTTGATTTGGGATCCACCTCGTTGGGATGGGCGCTTTTCCGGCTAGACGCATGCAATAGGCCCACGGCGGTCATCAAGGCTGGCGTGCGCATTTTCAGCGATGGCCGCAATCCCAAGGACGGCTCTTCGCTCGCCGTCACCCGCCGTGCGGCCCGGGCCATGCGCCGCCGCCGCGACCGGCTGCTCAAGCGCAAGACGCGCATGCAAGCCAAGCTGGTGGAGCACGGTTTCTTTCCGGCAGATGCGGGCAAACGCAAGGCGCTGGAGCAACTCAATCCTTACGCGCTGCGTGCCAAAGGGCTGCAAGAAGCATTGCTCCCCGGAGAGTTCGCGCGAGCGTTATTCCATATCAACCAGCGCCGCGGCTTCAAGAGCAACCGCAAGACGGACAAGAAGGATAACGACAGCGGCGTGCTCAAGAAGGCCATCGGCCAGTTGCGCCAGCAGATGGCCGAACAAGGCAGCCGCACGGTGGGCGAATACCTGTGGACGCGACTACAGCAGGGGCAGGGCGTGCGCGCACGCTACCGCGAGAAGCCTTACACCACCGAGGAAGGCAAGAAGCGCATCGACAAGAGCTACGACCTCTACATCGACCGCGCGATGATTGAACAGGAATTCGATGCTCTCTGGGCCGCGCAGGCCGCATTCAACCCCACGCTCTTCCACGAGGCGGCACGCGCCGACTTGAAGGACACGTTGCTGCATCAGCGCCCCCTGCGCCCCGTCAAGCCGGGCCGCTGCACGCTGCTGCCCGAGGAAGAGCGCGCGCCGCTTGCGCTGCCGAGCACGCAGCGCTTCCGTATCCACCAGGAGGTCAACCATCTGCGCCTGCTGGATGAGAACCTGCGCGAAGTCGCACTCACTCTGGCGCAGCGCGATGCCGTGGTAACTGCGCTGGAAACCAAGGCCAAACTCAGCTTCGAGCAAATCCGCAAGCTGCTCAAACTCTCGGGCAGCGTGCAGTTCAACCTGGAGGATGCCAAGCGCACGGAGCTCAAAGGCAACGCCACGAGCGCGGCACTGGCGCGCAAAGAGTTGTTCGGTGCCGCGTGGAGCGGATTCGATGAAGCGCTGCAGGACGAAATCGTCTGGCAACTGGTGACCGAGGAAGGCGAGGGCGCACTGATCGCCTGGCTGCAGACACATACTGGCGTGGACGAAGCCAGGGCGCAGGCCATCGTCGACGTGAGCCTGCCCGAGGGCTATGGCAACCTGAGCCGCAAGGCGCTCGCGCGTATCGTGCCTGCGCTGCGCGCCGCTGTCATCACCTACGACAAGGCGGTGCAGGCCGCGGGCTTCGACCACCATAGCCAGTTGGGCTTCGAATACGACGCGAGCGAAGTGGAGGACCTGGTGCATCCGGAGACGGGCGAGATCCGTTCCGTGTTCAAGCAGTTGCCCTATTACGGCAAGGCGCTGCAGCGCCACGTGGCCTTTGGCAGCGGCAAGCCCGAGGACCCGGATGAGAAGCGCTACGGCAAGATCGCCAACCCCACGGTGCACATCGGCCTGAACCAGGTACGCATGGTGGTCAATGCACTGATTCGCCGTTACGGCCGGCCGACCGAGGTGGTGATCGAACTGGCGCGCGACCTCAAGCAAAGCCGTGAGCAGAAGGTGGAAGCGCAGCGCCGCCAAGCCGACAACCAGCGGCGTAATGCGCGCATTCGCCGGTCTATTGCCGAGGTGCTGGGCATCGGCGAAGAGCGGGTACGCGGCAGTGACATCCAGAAATGGATCTGTTGGGAAGAGCTGAGCTTCGATGCGGCCGATCGGCGCTGCCCCTACAGCGGCGTGCAGATCAGCGCCGCCATGCTGCTGAGCGATGAGGTGGAGGTCGAGCACATCCTGCCTTTTTCGAAGACCTTGGACGACAGCCTGAACAACCGCACCGTCGCCATGCGCCAGGCCAACCGCATCAAGCGCAATCGCACGCCGTGGGATGCGCGTGCCGAATTCGAGGCACAGGGCTGGAGCTATGAAGACATCCTGCAGCGTGCCGAGCGCATGCCCTTGCGCAAACGCTACCGCTTCGCGCCCGACGGTTACGAGCGCTGGCTGGGCGATGACAAGGACTTCCTGGCCCGCGCGTTGAACGACACGCGCTACCTCTCGCGCGTGGCCGCCGAGTATTTGCGGCTGGTATGCCCCGGCACGCGCGTAATTCCAGGCCAGCTGACGGCGTTGTTGCGCGGCAAATTCGGCCTCAACGACGTGCTGGGCCTGGATGGCGAGAAGAACCGCAACGACCACCGGCACCATGCCGTGGATGCCTGCGTGATCGGCGTGACGGATCAGGGGCTGATGCAGCGTTTCGCCACGGCCAGTGCCCAGGCGCGCGGAGACGGCCTCACGCGCCTGGTGGACGGCATGCCCATGCCTTGGCCGACCTACCGCGACCATGTGGAGCGTGCAGTGCGCCATATCTGGGTGAGCCACCGGCCCGACCATGGCTTCGAAGGCGCGATGATGGAAGAGACCTCCTACGGTATCCGTAAGGACGGCTCTATCAAACAGCGGCGCAAGGCTGACGGCAGCGCCGGGCGCGAAATTTCCAACCTGATCCGAATCCACGAGGCCACGCAGCCTTTGCGGCATGGCGTGAGCGCGGATGGGCAGCCTTTGGCCTACAAAGGCTATGTGGGGGGGAGCAATTACTGCATCGAGATCACGGTCAACGACAAAGGCAAGTGGGAGGGGGAGGTGATCTCGACCTTCCGGGCCTACGGCGTCGTGCGCGCGGGAGGAATGGGGCGCCTGCGCAATCCTCATGAGGGCCAGAACGGGCGGAAACTGATTATGCGGCTGGTGATCGGTGACAGTGTGCGGCTGGAGGTGGATGGAGCGGAGCGCACGATGAGGATTGTCAAGATTAGTGGGAGTAATGGGCAAATTTTCATGGCGCCCATTCATGAGGCCAATGTGGATGCCCGAAATACCGACAAGCAAGATGCCTTTACCTACACCTCCAAGTACGCGGGCTCCTTGCAAAAAGCCAAAACCCGTCGCGTCACCATCTCGCCCATTGGCGAAGTGCGGGATCCCGGTTTCAAGGGCTGACGACCATGATCGGTCGTATCGTCGAAATCGCAGACGACCGGCGGCATCTCTTCGTCAATCGCGGCTTCCTGGTCGTGCGTGACACCGAAGGTGAACGCAAGGAACTGGGTCAGGTGCCACTGGACGACATTGCTGCTGTCATCGCCAACGCCCACGGCCTGACCTATACCAACAACCTGCTCGTGGCACTCGCTGAACGCGGCGCCCCGTTTGTGCTGTGCGGCCCCAACCACAATGCCATGGGTATGCTGCTGCCCATCGACGGTCACCATGTACAAGCCAAGCGCATCGAGGCGCAGATCGCGGCCAGCCTGCCTGTGCACAAGCGCCTGTGGGCGGCGGTGGTCAAGTCCAAGTTGGAGCAGCAGGCCGCCGCATTGGAGGCCGCTGCCGCCCCTACCGCTCCTTTGCTTGCACTGGTGAGTAAGGTCAAAAGCGGCGACCCGGAGAACATCGAAGGGCAGGGCGCTCGCCGCTACTGGGGCCTGCTATTCGGTAACACCTTTCGCCGCGACCAGAACGGTGATGGCGTGAACGCGCTGCTCAACTATGGCTACACCATTCTGCGCTCGGCCACGGCGCGGGCAGTGGTGGCTGCGGGTTTGCACCCGAGCATAGGCTTGCATCACAGCAACGATAGCAATGCCATGCGCTTGGTGGATGATCTGATGGAGCCCTTCCGCCCCGTGGTGGATTTGAAGGTGTGGCAATTGCTGGCCCAGGGGGAAGCGCACGTCACCCCGGAAACCAAGCGCGCTCTTGTGCGTGTGCTGTATGACGATATGCAGACCAGCGTGGGCGTGACGCCTGTGATGGTCTGCATGCAAAAACTCGCCATCTCCCTCGCGCAGGTCTACTTAGGCGAGCGCACGAAACTCGATTTACCTCTACAGGGTTTGCCTTTGGCCTTGGCGGGAAGTTCCGAGTCGGACTGATTCAAACGACCTGTTAGAGGCATGCTTTCCGGATACCGGCTCATGTGGATGGTGGTGATGTTCGATTTGCCCGTGGTGGAAAAGTCTGAGCGGCGCGCGGCCACGGGCTTTCGCAACGCATTGCTGGACTTGGGCTTCGAGATGAGCCAGTTCAGCGTCTACATGCGGTTCTGTACCAGCCAAACACAGGTGGACACCCTGTTGTTGATTCATTTCCAAATCTGGGCCATTTCGGGACGCGTTCACGTTGAAATCTGAGCCACGTTGCCGCTCTATCGTGCTGAATTTTTCAGCACGGGGGAGCAGGAGTGATCAACGTGAGCACATTGAGCAAGTTGCGCCGCCTCGTGCTGAGGCAGGACGTGTCGGTGCGCGAGGCCAGCCGCAGGCTGGGCATCTCGCGCAATACAGCCACCAAGTGGCTCAAAGACGGGCAGATGGCCGAACCCCGATACCCGCAGCGGGTGTCAGGCCCCAGCATCCTGGAACCGTACAAGGAACAGTTGGGCCAATGGCTCAAGGCCGATAGCCATCGCAGCAAAGTAAGCGCACGGCAAACCCATGTTGACCGCCGCTGGCGGCCATGGCTGATGATCAGATATCGATGGGTTGCCAGCGATGCGGCAGCAGTTCTTCAATCCGGCTGGCCTTGTGCGTGGGCAGCCGGGTCAGCACATCCTTGAGATAGGCATATGGGTCGTGCCCGTTCATGCGCGCTGACTGGATCAGGCTCATCACGGCGGCCGCCCGCTGGCCCGCGCGCAAGCTGCCGGCGAACAACCAGTTCGAGCGCCCCAGGGCCACAGGCCTGATCTGGTTTTCGATCCAATTGTTGTCCGGCGGCAGCTGCGGGTCATCGACGAAGCGCGTGAGCGCTGCCCAGCGCTTGAGGCTGTAGTCCAGCGCCTTGGCCGTCGCCGAGTTGCCCGCCACCTGCTGGCGTTGCAGCACCATCCACTGGTGCAACGCGTCCAGAATGGGCCGACTGTGCTGCTGGCGCACCTGCAACCGCTCTGGTGCCGCCAGGGGCTGAACTTGCCGTTCGATCTCATAGACCCGGGCGAACTGCATCAGGGCCAATTCGGCGATCTGGCTCTTGCCCGCTGCGTGCAGGTCGAAGAACTTGCGCCGGGCGTGTGCCAGGCAACCGGCTTCGGTCACGCCCTGGCTAAAGCTGGCCTTGTAGCCGGCATAGTCGTCACAGATCAGGCTGCCGCGCCAGTCCCCCAGAAAGGCGCGGGCGTGTTCTCCGGCGCGGGACTCGCAGAAGTCATAGACCACGGCCCGCGTGGCTTCAAACGCTCCCGGGGCATAGGCCCACAGGTAGGCCCGGTGCGTTTTACCGCTGCCCGGCTTGAGCATGGCCACCGGGGTCTCATCACCGTGCAACACCCGGTGGCCGAGCACCTCGGCCTTCAGGGCATCGACCAGCGGTTGCAGCCGCGCACCGCAGGTGCCTACCCACTGCGCCAGGGTGGATCTTGGAATCGCCAGGCCGGCGCGACCAAAGATGTTCTCCTGCCGGTACAAGGGCTGGTGATCCTGGTACTTGGCCACCAGCACTTGGGCCAGCAGGCCGGCAGTCGGGATGCCTTTATCGATCACATGGGCCTCGACCGGCGCCTGGGTGATAGTTTCGCACTGGGTGCACGCCCACTTGCCACGGATGTAGCGCTCCACGGTAAACACGCCGGGCACGTAGTCCAGCTTCTCGGCCACGTCTTCGCCGATGCGCTGCATCCGGCAGCCACAGGCGCAGGTGGTCGACTCAGGCTCGTGGCGGATTTCGCGGCGCGGCAGGTGGGCCGGCAGCGGCTGGCGTTTGGGCTGTTGCTTGGCTTCGGGCGCAGCCGCAGGCGGCTGGAGTTGCTCAATCTCGACAGCGACCGCCGCCAGGTCGGCATCGATCTCGTCTTCCAGCAGGCTCTTCTGATCGGCGCTGTGCCGCTCGGATTGGGCGGCGAACTTCAGCCGCTTGAGCAGCGCGCACTCATAGGTGAGCTTCTCGTTGAGCGCGCGCTGGTGACGCAGTTCGGCCAGCAGGCGCTGGGTCACTTCGCGCAGTTGCTCTGCGTCCAGTTCGCTCAGGGCTTGCTCGTCGATCACCATGGCTGGCAGTGTGCCCGCTCACCCTGGGTCCAGCCATTGACGCATCTCCCGATTGCCACGGCCACGCCCTTGCGCCGACGATTCAGACCACGCTGATGGCACCTTGCGAGCCCACACGCTGCCAGGGCAGGCCCAGCACCAGGGCGTTGAGCTGGGCGTGTTCCAACGCCACGTTCGGACTGCCCGCAGGTGCCCAGACAAACTTGCCCTGGTGCAGCCGGCGCGCGGCCAGCCACAGCCCCACACCGTCATGTACCAGGACCTTCAGGCGATTGGCTCTCTGGTTGGCGAAGACGTAGGCATGGTGCGGGTGGGCCGCGCCGAAGGTGGCGATCACCCGCGCCAGGGCCGTGTCCGTGCCCGCGCGCATGTCCAGCGGGGTGGTGGCCAGCCAGGCCTCATCGATACGGATCACCGCAACAACTCCCGCAGCATCTGGGCGCACTCGGCGGCGCCAGACAAGGGCCAGTGCACGGTCACGGACATGCCGGGGCGCTGGCATTCGATGCGGATGCCGTCCGCTGGCGTTGGCAAGGACGCGGATGGCAGCTCACCAGCAGACGCCGGCGGTACTGCGCTCAGGTCGATGGGGATAAAGGCCGGGGGTGGGGAAGCAACGACTGCAGTGCTGACGCCAGCTTCAAGACGGTGAAATCCCTGCGCCCATTCCTTGAGCCAGCGGTGTAGCACGTTGGCGTTCATGCCATGTTGCAGGGCCACCGCCGCGACCGATGCGCCTGGCTGTCGGCAGGCAGCCACCAGCTCGGCCTTGAATTGCGGGGTGTAGGTGCGGTGCGTGCGCCGCTGCGCATAGCGCGGGGTCTGAGGGTCTTTGAGCATCGTGTCCACGCCAATGTTGCGTGCACACGATCTTGCTCAGCCTTACCACCTCATTCAAGATGGGTTCGCCAGCCGCATACGCAGCAAACGCGATCGGCGCGGGATCAAGGCGATGTTTGAAGCGCTGCGGGCGCAGGGCTACAGCGGCAGTTGGGGGCCGGTGTACGCCTTTGCCCAGCGCTGGCAGCAAGAGCAAGGCAACGCGTCACGCGGCGCGGGGTTCGTGCCGCTGAGCTTCGAGTTGGGCGAGGCATTCCAGTTCGACTGGAGCTGCGAGTACCTCTTCATCGGCGGTCTGCGCCGCCGCCTGGAGGTGGCACACACCAAGCTGGCGGCCAGTCGCGCCTTCTGTCTGGTGGCCTACTACAGCCAGGCGCACGAGATGCTGTTCGATGCCCACGCACGGGCGTTCGCCCTCTTCGGTGGCGTGCCCCGCCGGGGCATCTACGACAACATGAAGACCGCGGTCGACAAGGTCGGCCAGGGCAAGCAGCGCAGCGTCAATGCGCGTTTCGAGGCCATGACCGGGCACTACCTGTTCGAGCCGGAGTTCTGTAACCGGGCCGCCGGCTGGGAGAAGGGCGTCGTCGAGAAGAACGTCCAGGACCGGCGCAAGGACATCTGGCGTGAGGCCAGTGAGCGGCGCTGGGGATCGCTTGACGAGATCAACGACTGGCTGGAGCAAGCCTGTGTGAAGGCCTGGGGCGAGATGAGTCACCCAGAGTGGGGGCACCTCACGGTGGCCGACGTCTGGCAGGACGAACGTGCACGCCTCATGCCCAACCCCCGGGCGTTTGATGGCTATGTGGAGCAGCCGGTGCGGGTCTCTGCCACTTCGTTGATCCACTTCCAGCGCAACCGCTACAGCGTGCCATGCGAGTGGATCCACGCGGTGGTCAGTCTGCGGGCCTACGCAGATGGCCTGCTGGTGGTCGGTCCCGATGGGCGACAGGTGCGCCTGCAGCGCAGCTTCGAGCGGGACCAGACGCTCTACGACTGGATGCACTACATCGCGCTGATCGAGCGCAAGCCCGGCGCGCTGCGCAACGGCGCGCCCTTCAAGACCATGCCCGAACCCCTGCAGGAGTTGCAGCGCCAGTTGCTGCGCCACAGCGGTGGCGACAGGGTGATGGCGCAGGTGCTCATGGGCGTGAGCCTGCATGGGCTCGAAGCCGTGCTTGTGGCGGTGGAGCTGGCACTGCAGTCGGGGCGGGTGAGTGCCGAGCACGTGCTCAACGTGCTCTCGCGCTTGCAGGAGCAGCGCATGCCTGAGCCACCGGTGGCCACCATGCTCACGCTCAACACGCCGCCACTGGCCAACCTGCAGCGCTACGACGCGCTGCGCAACGCCCAGCCTCAAGAGGCCTCACCGGAGTCCGAGCATGCATGACCTCATGGATGCCTTCAAGGCTCTGGGCTTGCACGGCATGGCCAGTGCCTGGCCGGAGGTGCTGGGCACTGCACGCATGAAGTCGCTGGATCACGAGGCCGTGCTGCACCAGCTCATCAAGGCAGAGACCGCGCAGCGCGAGGTGCGCTCCATGGCTTACCAGATGCGCGTGGCGCGCTTCCCATCGCACCGCGATCTCGCCGGCTTTGACTTCGCCCACGCGCAGCTCGATGAGGCGCTGGTGCGCCAATTGCACACCCTTCGCTTCGTGGAGTCGGCGCACAACGTGGTGCTGGTTGGTGGCCCCGGCACAGGCAAGACCCACCTGGCCACCAGCCTGGGGATCGAGGCGATCCGCATGCATGGCAAGCGGGTGCGCTTCTTCTCCACGGTGGAACTGGTCAACGCCCTGGAGCTGGAGAAGGCGCAGAGCAAGGCCGGGCAGTTGGCACACCGGCTGATGTACGTCGATCTGGTGATCCTGGATGAACTGGGCTATCTGCCGTTCACGCAGTCGGGCGGCGCCATGCTGTTCCACCTGCTCTCCAAGCTGTACGAGCGAACGAGCGTGGTGATCACCACCAACCTCACCTTCTCAGAATGGAGCAGCGTCTTTGGCGACGCCAAAATGACCACCGCCTTGCTCGACCGACTCACGCACCACTGCCACATCGTGGAGACAGGCAATGAGAGCTGGCGATTCAAGCATTCCAGTGCCGCTGGTGCGGCACCGCCAAAGCAACGCAACAAAGCTCAGAAAGGAGATCGAAAAGCAGCAGACCCGATAGACTTATCCACAACCGAGTAGCCAGAACATCCATCAACCCAGTGGCTCAGTATTCGACGTGATCACTGGCTCAGTTGTGCTGATGAATCAACACCCTGTGTCGCAACGTGGAAACGGCCTTGCCGCCAGGCGGAAAAGTCCATATCTTCCAATTCACAGACAAGCAGTACGAACGTGCCATCACCTTCCATGGCCAGCGTCGCCAACCAGGCCAAAAAGCACCCGATCAGTTCGATCTTTTCTGACCATGCAACCTATTTTCTGGTGCCTAGAAGCACAAAACCCCTTGAAAAATCAAGGGGTTAGCGCGATCTCATTCTAGATCACTGGGATATGCGCACTGGCCGGAACATCCGTGTAGCGATGCTTGATGACGATCTTATTCTAGATCACTGGGATATGCGCACTGGCCGGAACCGCTATGGCCGCTGCCTCTCCCGCCATGCGATTCTAGATCACTGGGATATGCGCACTGGCCGGAACACACCGGAGACGTTCGAGCAAGGCTGGGCAATTCTAGATCACTGGGATATGCGCACTGGCCGGAACACACCGGAGACGTTCGAGCAAGGCTGGGCAATTCTAGATCACTGGGATATGCGCACTGGCCGGAACTGGCGAACTTTTTGCAGGGATCGGACGAGTATTCTAGATCACTGGGATATGCGCACTGGCCGGAACGCTACAGGGGGTGTTAGGGCCGCTCCCAGCATTCTAGATCACTGGGATATGCGCACTGGCCGGAACATATTTCGCGGACGTGAAAATTAGAGGAACATTCTAGATCACTGGGATATGCGCACTGGCCGGAACAGAGCCAGGCAGAGGCGTACAGCCACCAGCATTCTAGATCACTGGGATATGCGCACTGGCCGGAACTCGAACTCCGGAGTGTCGTGGCCGCAGAAAATTCTAGATCACTGGGATATGCGCACTGGCCGGAACCGAGCTTGTCGGCTTCGGAGCTCGCGCCGCATTCTAGATCACTGGGATATGCGCACTGGCCGGAACCGGTCTGCACGGCGTGCGGCGTGTGCGGGGATTCTAGATCACTGGGATATGCGCACTGGCCGGAACATCGGCGACCGCCCAGTTTTCATGGTCGGCATTCTAGATCACTGGGATATGCGCACTGGCCGGAACAAAAGCCGGCATAGGTGCCCGAGCCGATGATTCTAGATCACTGGGATATGCGCACTGGCCGGAACTATGCCGCATCTGCGGCGTGCCAGTCGGGAATTCTAGATCACTGGGATATGCGCACTGGCCGGAACTCGTAGTTCTCGTTCACCAGATCGGTGAGCATTCTAGATCACTGGGATATGCGCACTGGCCGGAACTTGCCTTGAGCATCGGTGCTGAAGCCCTGGATTCTAGATCACTGGGATATGCGCACTGGCCGGAACAGCACGAGGAACGCGTTATCGGTTGCGCGGATTCTAGATCACTGGGATATGCGCACTGGCCGGAACCATCTGCCGATGCGCCAGACCCGGCACAAAATTCTAGATCACTGGGATATGCGCACTGGCCGGAACGTTGCCGGCCAGCTCATGCGTAGGCGTCCGATTCTAGATCACTGGGATATGCGCACTGGCCGGAACTCATCGGCGCCGCGTGCGCCGGCGCATCGGATTCTAGATCACTGGGATATGCGCACTGGCCGGAACCAGTGAAGGCAGCGGAGAACGGCACGATCAATTCTAGATCACTGGGATATGCGCACTGGCCGGAACTCCAGGAACTTGCCCCAGAACTTCCAGCCGATTCTAGATCACTGGGATATGCGCACTGGCCGGAACTCCAGGAACTTGCCCCAGAACTTCCAGCCGATTCTAGATCACTGGGATATGCGCACTGGCCGGAACTAACGCCACGGCCCCGTGACGTCGATCAGCATTCTAGATCACTGGGATATGCGCACTGGCCGGAACTACCGTGAGGACATCATCACCGGGCGCGTGATTCTAGATCACTGGGATATGCGCACTGGCCGGAACTACCGCCTATCAAGTTCGCCGAGCTGGCGGATTCTAGATCACTGGGATATGCGCACTGGCCGGAACGCATGCGCGCGGTGCGTGGCGCAACGGTGTATTCTAGATCACTGGGATATGCGCACTGGCCGGAACACCAGGTGGCGCGCATCATCACACCCGTGCATTCTAGATCACTGGGATATGCGCACTGGCCGGAACGCGCCGGACTATCAAACGCCCGACTGGCTGATTCTAGATCACTGGGATATGCGCACTGGCCGGAACTGCAGAGCCCGGTTGAACGCCGAACTGCTGATTCTAGATCACTGGGATATGCGCACTGGCCGGAACACAGTCGGGCTGTTTGTTTTTTATGAGGCGATTCTAGATCACTGGGATATGCGCACTGGCCGGAACCTAAAGATCGTTAAAAAGGCCCCGGGATAAATTCTAGATCACTGGGATATGCGCACTGGCCGGAACCGCCAGCGTGGATACAAGCCCGAAGCCGTAATTCTAGATCACTGGGATATGCGCACTGGCCGGAACAGGGAGGTGTGAATGTGGATGAATCCGATCATTCTAGATCACTGGGATATGCGCACTGGCCGGAACCTAGACCACAGGTTGTTCACGATCAGCCTGATTCTAGATCACTGGGATATGCGCACTGGCCGGAACGCTGCAGGAAGAACACCACGCGGCGCACCATTCTAGATCACTGGGATATGCGCACTGGCCGGAACTCCGCGCGGCGCTGGAAAATTGCAGGAGGATTCTAGATCACTGGGATATGCGCACTGGCCGGAACCAAGCGCCCCTTGCAATCCTCGGCCAACTCATTCTAGATCACTGGGATATGCGCACTGGCCGGAACCACGCAAAGCCAGGAATAGTGCATTGACCTATTCTAGATCACTGGGATATGCGCACTGGCCGGAACGCAATTCTCGTCATCAGCTCCGCGCGCCGATTCTAGATCACTGGGATATGCGCACTGGCCGGAACAGGAGCGCTCGGCCGCCAAGCAAGCGCGCGATTCTAGATCACTGGGATATGCGCACTGGCCGGAACTCCAGCAGCGTGTTGGCTCTGGACATTCAAATTCTAGATCACTGGGATATGCGCACTGGCCGGAACCGTTTCCAACGAAACCCTGCAGCGCTGCCAATTCTAGATCACTGGGATATGCGCACTGGCCGGAACACACCGGGCTGCAGCCCAGTGTCTCGGCCAATTCTAGATCACTGGGATATGCGCACTGGCCGGAACTGTCGGGCGCGGCAATGGATCGGGGCGATGATTCTAGATCACTGGGATATGCGCACTGGCCGGAACCGGGCCAGGAGGTGCACGCTGCCGACGGCTATTCTAGATCACTGGGATATGCGCACTGGCCGGAACCATGATGGTCGCTTGCGCCTCAACCGTTTTATTCTAGATCACTGGGATATGCGCACTGGCCGGAACCGACAGATAAGCATGCACGTCGGCCAAGGAATTCTAGATCACTGGGATATGCGCACTGGCCGGAACCAGGGTAATCAGGGATCGCGGCGGCCTGCTATTCTAGATCACTGGGATATGCGCACTGGCCGGAACCACAGCGTGGCAAGGCGTTTCTGCGTGGACATTCTAGATCACTGGGATATGCGCACTGGCCGGAACTACAGCACCTCGCCTTCGCCAGGCTCGCTGATTCTAGATCACTGGGATATGCGCACTGGCCGGAACCACAAGCCAGAGCATGGACAGGCCATCCGCATTCTAGATCACTGGGATATGCGCACTGGCCGGAACCGCGTAGACGGCATCGTCGTCGGTGACCTGATTCTAGATCACTGGGATATGCGCACTGGCCGGAACTCGATTACGCCCTCAATGACTGCCGTCTTGAATTCTAGATCACTGGGATATGCGCACTGGCCGGAACTCGCCGTCGCGCAGGAACTGCACACCACTCATTCTAGATCACTGGGATATGCGCACTGGCCGGAACTATGTCGCGCATCCTCTGCGGGCTCAATGGATTCTAGATCACTGGGATATGCGCACTGGCCGGAACACTCCAAGGGAGGATCGCATGCTGGCGCAAATTCTAGATCACTGGGATATGCGCACTGGCCGGAACCGCACCGGCAGCAATGCCCGCACCGGCAGCATTCTAGATCACTGGGATATGCGCACTGGCCGGAACTGGACATGTTGCCACCCGCGCCGCCGCCGTATTCTAGATAACTGGGATATGCGCACTGGCCGGAACAATTTCAACGCCATGGCATTCGCGTGGGGCATTCTAGATCACTGGGATATGCGCACTGGCCGGAACGTGGGCGTCAGCATCCGCCTGCCCGGTAAGATTCTAGATCACTGGGATATGCGCACTGGCCGGAACTCTGCTGGATGGCGGAAGAACGGGGGCGAGATTCTAGATCACTGGGATATGCGCACTGGCCGGAACAATGGGTACAGTTTCGTTGGTCGGCATGGTATTCTAGATCACTGGGATATGCGCACTGGCCGGAACCTTGGGCGCTGAGGATTTTTTCGGCGCCCTATTCTAGATCACTGGGATATGCGCACTGGCCGGAACACGGTGTCTCCGGTCTGCACGTCGATCTGATTCTAGATCACTGGGATATGCGCACTGGCCGGAACCGGCCATAAAAACAAGCACCGGCTCCACGGATTCTAGATCACTGGGATATGCGCACTGGCCGGAACCCGGAATCGATGCTGGAGGCGAAAGCCTACAATTCTAGATCACTGGGATATGCGCACTGGCCGGAACGAGTGCATTATGCAAATATGCGTAATTCAGATTCTAGATCACTGGGATATGCGCACTGGCCGGAACTTTTCGCGACGTTCCTTGCTGAACTTGTCCATTCTAGATCACTGGGATATGCGCACTGGCCGGAACCACTGTGCTCATGGCACGCGACCGGGTTTTATTCTAGATCACTGGGATATGCGCACTGGCCGGAACCTGGGCATGAGGTTGGCAACGGCTGACGGAATTCTAGATCACTGGGATATGCGCACTGGCCGGAACACTGCGGGCCGCTCTGCGTAGGCTGGCCTGATTCTAGATCACTGGGATATGCGCACTGGCCGGAACCGGGGCGAGCTGCTGGTGCATGCCGGCAAGATTCTAGATCACTGGGATATGCGCACTGGCCGGAACCGGGACCCCCAGCAGGGCGCGCCCTGCACCATTCTAGATCACTGGGATATGCGCACTGATTTGAAAGGTTTGGATCTATGTCGAGCTGTGAATAGGGAGTTGAATGATTCAAATATTTGCAGTTTATTCGCCTGGGGATGGCGTTGGTATTGAGGGTATGATTGTTAAAATTATAGGTTGTAAATGTATTTACTGAAATTTCCAAAGGCTGTGCAATGAACCTTGCATTGTCGGACCCATTCACATACACGACTTTCCCACGCGCGCCAGTGTGGTCGCCACCGGCAGGCACTGCAGCACGCCTGTGAGATGCATATTTGCCGTATCTTGATCGTGCCTGTGGAACTGGCGCTGGCGCACATTGGGCACAGCGCGGCAGATATATGCCGGAAAGTACCTCACGTGTTGAGGTCTGGCTTGCCGGGTGCCATCTCCAGCTGCATCATGGCCATGTTGACCAGCGTGTTCACCGTGGGCCGGCCGGTCTCGATGACGTAGCGCGCGGTCTCGCGGTACAGCGGGTCGCGGTCGCGGTAGAGCTCGCGCAGGCGGGCCAGGGGGTCGGCCACCTGCAGCAGCGGGCGCGTGCGGTCGTGCTTGATGCGCCGGAAGATCTCCTCGGGCGAGGCGCGCAGGTACATCACGTGGGGGAAGCTGCGGCGCAGGGCCTCGCGGTTCTCCGGACGCAGCACGGCGCCGCCGCCGGTGGACAGGATCATGCCGCCGGGCTCGTCGGCCAGCGCGGCCAGCAGGGCGGACTCGTGGTCGCGGAAGGCCTGCTCGCCGTGCTGCTCGAAGTAGTTGCGGATGCTGGTGCCCAGCTGCTGCTCCAGCCGCTGGTCCAGGTCGATGAAAGGCAGCCCCAGGCGGCGGGCGAGCTGCCGGCCCACCGTGGATTTGCCGGAACCGGGCATGCCCACCAGGGCGCAACGCGTTTGCATGCTTGAATTTTCGTAGGGGAAGGCGGCGAGTGTAAGGCGGGCTGTCGGCCTGCGCCGACACCCGGCGACCGTGGCCGTGCGCACAATCGGGCCATGCCTTCATCCATGCAGAACCTGAACCAGGGCGCCCGGCGCCTGATGCAGCCTGCGGCGCCGCTGCTGCGCGCCGTGCAGCTGTGGCTGGACGCGGAGGGCCTGCGCATGAGCGCCGCCATGTCGTTCTACGGCATGCTGAGCCTGGCGCCGCTGTTGCTCCTGCTGGTGGGCGTGCTGGGCTGGTGGGTCGACAAGGCCTATCTGGAGAGCAGCCTCATCGCCCAGGTGCAGGGCGTGATGGGCGAGCGCGGCGCCGAGGTGGTGCGCATGGCGCTGGCCAGCGCCAAGGCGCCGGCGCAGGGCTGGCTGGCCTCCATCGCGGGTTTCGTGCTGCTGCTCTCGGGCGCCACGGGCGTGTTCGCGGAGCTGCAGTCGGCGCTCGCGCGGCTGTGGGTCCATGGCCGGGCCGCGCCCGAGCGCAAGCCATGGTGGCACATGGCGTCGCTGCGGCTGCGCGGGCTGGCCTATGTGCTGGCTATCGGCTTCCTGCTACTGATCTCGCTGGTGCTGTCTACGGCCATCAAGGTGCTGGCCACCTGGGCCGGCGCCCTGCTGCCCTTCGGCGCCGGCGTGCTGCTGCAGTTCGCCAACGAGGCCGTGGCCTTTGCCGTGGCCGTGCTGTTGTTCGTGGGGCTGATGCGCATCGGCAGCGGCCCCAAGCCGCCGCTGTCCTGCCTGGTGCTTGGCGCTGCCGTGGGCGCGGCGCTGTTCACTGCGGGCAAGCAACTGCTGGCGTGGTACCTGTCCACGGCGGCCGTGGTCTCGGCCTATGGGGCGGCGGGCTCGCTGGTGGTGCTGCTGATGTGGATCTATTTCTCGTCGGCCGTGCTGCTGTTCGGCGCCAGCTGCGCACGGGCCCTCGACGAGGCGCGCACGGCCGCCGGCGCGCAGCCGGTGGGGCAGGGCTGACCGCCGTTTACGTCCGTTACAGCCTGCGCGGCATTGTGAAGCCGGGGCCGGGGTAGCCTCGGTACGCACTGCATGGCCCGGTGCCCGGGCCGTGCGCTTCGTACCAATGACACAGGATCGCAACCATGAACCCCGCCACCTCCTCCCAGCCTGCGGCCAGCGTCAAATGGCTCTGGGCCGCCGTGGGCGCGCTCGGCGTGAGCGTGCTGGCCCTGGGCGGCACGCTGCTGGCGCAGAACCTGCGCGGCGACGCCTCGCCCGCGGCGCAGGCCACGGCCGCCGCGCTGCGCACGCCCGAATCCGAGATCATCGATGAAAAAGCGCCTCAAGGGCAGGCGCAGCAAGCACTGGCAGCTACTGATTCAAGAGCGGTCCAGTCCCGGCGCGCTCCGATGCCCCAGGCCGACTCTTACCTGCAGCCGGCCGCCCAGAGCCGACCCGCGGCGCCGGTCTGCGCCAGCTGCGGGCGCGTGGAGTCGGTGCAGGCCATCGAGCAGGCGGCGCCCGCGACGGGCCTGGGCGCGGTGGCCGGTGGCGTGCTCGGCGGCGTGCTGGGCAACCAGATCGGCAAGGGCTCGGGCCGCACGGCTGCCACGGTGCTGGGCGCCGTGGGCGGAGGCTACGTGGGCCACAAGGTGGAGGAGCGCACCCGCACCACCACCGTCTACCAGATGCGCGTGCGCATGCAGGACGGTTCGGTGCGCAGCTTCACGCGTTCCCAGCCCGTGGCCGAGGGCACGCCCGTGCGCGTGCAGGGCAAGGGCTTTCGCGTGGACGACGGCAGCGGCGACGCGGACCGCGCCGGCACGCAGCCCGTGCGCGTGGTGGACAGGGGGTATTGAGGCCCCTCGCCCCGCCCTCTCCCCAAAGGGGCGAGGGCGGCCGGTCGCGCTAATCCTTACTTTTCAACGAACGCCCGCTCGATCACGAAGTCGCCCGGTCGCGTGGTGTTGCCTTCCTCGAAGTCGCGGTGCTCCAGGATGGTCTTGAGCGATGCCAGCATCTCCGGGCTGCCACAGAGCATCGCGCGGTCGGTGAGCGGGTCGAGCGGCGGCACGCCCAGGTCGGTGAACAGCTTGCCGCTTTCGATCAGATTGGGGATGCGGCCCTGGTTGCGGAAGGGCTCGCGAGTGACCGTGGGGTAGTACTTGAGCTGCTTGGTGACCAGCTCGCCCAGGAACTCGTGCTTGGGCAGCTCGCGGGTGATGTAGTCGTGGTAGGCCAGCTCGGCCACCTGGCGCACGCCGTGGATCAGGACCACTTCCTCGAACTTCTCGTAGGTCTCGGGGTCGCGGATCACGCTCAGGAACGGCGCCAGGCCCGTGCCCGTGGACATCAGGTACAGGCGCTTGGCCGGCAGCAGGTAGTCGATGAGCAGCGTGCCCGTGGGCTTCTTGCCCACGATGATGGAGTCGCCCACCTTGATGTGCTGCAGGCGCGAGGTCAGCGGGCCGTCCGGCACCTTGATGGACAGGAACTCCAGGTGCTCCTCGTAGTTGGCGCTGACGATGCTGTAGGCGCGCAGCAGCGGCTTGTCGTTGACCTTCAGCCCGATCATGGTGAAGTGGCCGTTGGAGAACCGCAGCGCCGGGTCGCGCGTGGTGGTGAAGGAAAACAGGCGGTCGGTCCAGTGGTGCACCGACAGGACACGCTCTTCGTGGAATGCGCTCATGGATGGACAGGAAGGAGTGGAATGAGGGGCTTGCGGTTTCGGCGAGTTTCGGCGTTTTGTTATTCGCAATGGGCATAAGCCGAAATGCGAGGCCCGCGTGCCATGCGGGCAAACCCGTACATTGTCGGGCAAACTCGGCGCGGCGGTACAGTTGCGCCGTCCGGCGACTGACCTGGGGCAAAGGATTCCATCATGCACAAACGCTTCACTGCCTTCGTGGCGGCACTGGCCTGGGGCCTGGGCGCGGCCCAGGCGCAGGACGTCTACACCATCGGCGAGATCAACAGCTACAAGGCCCAGCCCGCGTTCCTGGAACCCTACAAGAAGGGCATGGAGCTCGCGGTGGCCCAGGTCAACGCCACCGGCGGCGTGGGCGGCAAGAAGCTGCGCCTGGTCACGCGCGACGACAACGGCAACCCCGGCGACGCCGTGCGCGCGGCAGAGGAGCTGATCGCGCGCGAGAAGGTGGATGTGCTCATGGGCAGCTTTCTGTCGCACGTGGGCTTGGCGCTGACCGACTTCGCGCAGCAGAAGAAGCGCTTCTTCCTGGCCGCCGAGCCGCTCACCGACAAGATCGTGTGGGAGAACGGCAACCGCTACACCTTTCGCCTGCGCCCCTCCACCTACATGCAGGTGGCCATGCTGGTGCCCGAGGCCGCGGCCATGAAGAAGAAGCGCTGGGCCATCGTCTATCCCAACTACGAGTACGGCCAGTCGGCCGTGGCCACGTTCAAGCAATTGCTCAAGGCCGCGCAGCCCGACGTGGAGTTCGTCGCCGAGCAGGCCGCGCCGCTGGGCAAGGTGGACGCGGGCAGCGTGGTGCAGGCGCTGGCGGATGCCAAGCCCGACGCGATCTTCAACGTGCTGTTCGCGGCGGATCTGGCCAAATTCGTGCGCGAGGGCAACACGCGCGGCCTGTTCGCGGGCAAGGGCGTGGTGAGCCTGCTGTCGGGTGAGCCCGAGTACCTGGACACGCTCAAGGGCGAGGCGCCCGAGGGCTGGATCGTCACCGGCTACCCCTGGTACGCCATCCACACGCCCGACCACGAGGCCTTCCTGGACGCCTACAAGAAGCGCTTCAAGGACTACCCGCGCGCGGGCTCGGTCGTGGGCTACAACGCCATCCAGTCGATTGCCGCGGGCTTGAAGAAGGCCGGCAGCGCCGACACCGAGAAGCTCATCGCCGCCTTCAGGGGCCTGGAGGTGCGCACGCCCTTCGGCCCCATCACCTACCGCGCGCAGGACCACCAGTCCACCATGGGCGCCTACGTGGGCAAGACGGGCCTGTACGGCGGCAAGGGCGTGATGGTGGACTTCAAGTACATGGACGGCGCGAAGTTCCAGCCGTCCGACGCCGAGGTGAAGAAGCTGCGCCCGGCCGCGCCCTGACCCTGACCCTGCGCGCATGGACTTTTCCGGCCTCCTGGCCCAGCTGCTCAACGGGCTGGCGGGCGCGTCCACGCTGTTCCTGGTGGCGGCGGGGCTGTCGCTGATCTTCGGTGTCACGCGCATCGTCAACTTCGCCCATGGCTCGTTCTACATGCTGGGGCTGTTCGCGGCCTATTCCTGCGTGGAGCAGCTGGCGGGCGCCATCGGCTTCTGGCCCGCGCTGCTGCTGGCGCCGCTGGCCGTGGGGCTGCTGGGCGCGCTGGTCGAGCTGCTGCTCCTGCGCCGCATCTACCACGCGAGCGAGCTGCTGCAGCTGCTCGCCACGTTCGCGCTGGTGCTCGTCATCAAGGACGCGGCCCTGTGGCTCTGGGGGCCGGAAGAGCTCTTCGGGCCGCGCGCGCCGGGCCTGGCGGGCGCGGTAGACCTGCTGGGCCGGCGCTTTCCGGCCTACGACCTGTTCCTGATCGCCGTCGGCCCGCTGGTGCTGGTGCTGCTCACGCTGCTGCTCACGCGTACGCGCTGGGGCACGCTGGTGCGCGCCGCCACGCAGGACCGCGAGATGGTCGGCGCCCTGGGCGTGAACCAGGCCTGGCTGTTCACGGGCGTGTTCGCGCTGGGCGCGCTGCTCGCGGGTCTGGGCGGCGCGCTGCAGCTGCCGCGCGAGCCCGCCAGCCTGGAGCTCGACATGCTGACCATAGGCGCGGCCTTCGTCGTGGTGGTGGTGGGCGGCATGGGCAGCATCCCGGGCGCGTTCGTCGCGGCGCTGCTGATCGCGGAACTGAAGGCCGTGTGCATCTGGCTCGGCGTGGTGCAGGTCGGCGGCGTGGCGGTGGCCTTCCCCAAGCTCACGCTGGTGGTGGAGTTCCTGGTCATGGCGCTCGTGCTCGTCTGGCGGCCCTGGGGCCTGATGGGCCGGCCGCAGGCCGCCGTGCGCGCCCCGGGCGCGCCCGAGGCGCTCCTGCACGGCGCCGGGGCGCGCGCCGCGGCCGCCTGGGCGGCGCTGCTGGTTGCGCTGGCGCTGCTGCCGCTCGCGGCGGGGCAAGAGGGCTACGCCACCGTGCTGCTGACCGACGTGGCCATCGCCGCGCTGTTCGCCGCCAGCCTGCACTTCATCCTGGGGCCGGGGGGCATGCACTCCTTCGGCCACGCGGCCTACTTCGGCCTGGGCGCCTACGGCGCGGCGCTGCTGGTGCGCTGGCTGGATCTGCCCATGGGCGCGGCGCTGCTGCTCGGCCCCCTGGCGGCGGCCGCGGGGGCGCTGGTCTACGGCTGGTTCTGCGTGCGCCTGTCGGGCGTGTACCTGGCCATGCTCACGCTCGCGTTCGCGCAGATCACCTGGGCCGTCGCCTTCCAGTGGGACGGCCTGACCGGCGGCAGCAACGGCCTCACCGGCATCTGGCCGCCCGAGTGGGCCGCGCAGGGCGCGGCGTTCTACTGGCTGGCGCTGGCGCTGGCCGCCGCGGGCGTCTACCTGCTGCGGCGCATGCTGTTCGCGCCGCTGGGCTGGGCGCTGCGCGCCGCGCGCGACTCGGCCCCGCGCGCCGAGGCCATAGGCATCCATGTGCGCCGCGTGCAATGGGCGGCCTTCGTCGTCGCCGGGCTGCTGGCGGGGCTGGCGGGGGCGCTGTTCGCGTTCTCCAAGGGCGGCGTGGCGCCCGACGCGCTGTGGGTGGGCAAGTCGGTCGATGGCCTGGTCATGGTGCTGCTGGGCGGCGTGCAGCAGCTGGCCGGCCCGCTGGTGGGCGCGGCCGCCTTCACCTGGCTGCACGACAGCGTGGCGCGCGCCACCGACTACTGGCGCGCGCTGCTGGGCGGCACCATGCTGGTGCTGGTCTTGCTGTTTCCACAGGGAATTTCGGGGTTTGCCCAGTACTGGCAAGCGAAGACAGCTCTTAAAAAAGGAGTTGCCGCATGACCCTGCTGCGCGTGGAGAACCTGCGCAAGTCCTTCGGCGGCGTGCAGGCCGTGCAGGGCGTGTCCTTCGCGCTCGCGGCCGGCGAGCTGCTGGCGCTCATCGGCCCCAACGGCGCGGGCAAGAGCACCACCTTCAACATGGTGGACGGCCAGCTCGCGCCCGACGGCGGCCGCGTGCTGCTGGACGGCCAGGACATCACCGGGCTGAGCCCGCGCGCCATCTGGCGCCGCGGCGTGGGCCGCACCTTCCAGATCGCGCAGACCTTCGCCAGCTTCAGCGTGCTGCAGAACGTGCAGCTGGCCCTGCTGTCGCACGACCGCAAGGCCTGGCGCTGGTGGCGCCGCGCCGACGCGCACCGCCCTCAGGACGCGCTGGCGTTGCTGGAACAGGTGGGCATGGCCGCCCAGGCGCACCGCCCCTGCAGCGAGCTGGCCTACGGCGACGTCAAGCGTGTGGAGCTGGCCATGGCCCTGGCGCACGCGCCGCGCCTGCTGCTCATGGACGAGCCCACGGCCGGCATGGCGCCCGCCGAGCGTCTGGCCCTGATGCGGCTGGTGCAGCGCCTGGCGCGCGAGCGGCGCATGGCCGTGCTGTTCACCGAGCACAGCATGGACGTGGTCTTCGGCCAGGCCGACCGCGTGGCCGTGCTGGTGCGCGGCCAACTACTGGCCGAGGGCACGCCCGACGCCATCCGCCAGGACGAACGGGTGCAGCAGGTCTACCTGGGGCAGGGTCTACAGGACTTCGAAAAAAATAGCTGCCAGCGTCCGCCAGCAAAGGGCTCAGGGCCAAAAACACCTGAAATGCCGGGCGCCCCCCTGCTGCAGATGCAGGACCTGGACGCCTGGTACGGCGCGGCCCACATCCTGCACGGCGTGTCGCTCGCCGTGGGGCGCGGCGAGGTCGTGGCCCTGATGGGGCGCAACGGCGCGGGCAAGAGCACCACGCTCAAGAGCATCGCCGGCCTGCTGCAGCGCCGCAGCGGGCGCATGGCCTTCATGGGCCGGCGCATCGACACCCTGGCGCCGCACCAGATCGCCCGCCTGGGCCTGGGCTACGTGCCCGAGGACCGGCGCATCTTCACCGATCTCACGGTGCTCGAAAACCTGGAGGCGGGCCGCCAGCCGCCGCGCCACTGGCCCGGCGGCCAGCCCGTGCCGCACTGGACGCCGCAGAGGCTCTTCGCGCTGTTCCCCAACCTAGGCGAGATGCCGAACCGCCCGGGCGGGCGCATGAGCGGCGGCGAGCAGCAGATGCTGACCGTGGCGCGCACCCTCATGGGCCAGCCCTGCCTGGTGCTGCTCGACGAGCCCTCCGAGGGCGTGGCCCCCGTGATCGTCGAGCAGATGGCGCGCACCATCCTCGCGCTCAAGGCACAGGGCATGGGCATCCTGCTGAGTGAGCAGAACCTGCCGTTCGCCCAGGCCGTGGCCGACCGCGCCTACGTGCTGGAGCAGGGCCGGATCGTGCACGAGGCCCCCATGGCCGAACTGGCGCGCGACGTGCAGGCGCGCAAGCAGTACCTGGGCGTTTGAACACCGCGCAAACCGCTACATTCCGCAACATTGTTCGTGGGAGTGACGGCTCACTATGCCCGTCACACAATGCCCTCGTCGCGTGGCCCGTCTGCGTACGCAATAGCCGTCGCGGGATCGCGCGCTCCACAAGCAGGAGACAACGCCATGCCGACCTATCTGTTGCGCCAGGGGAGTCAGGATCCATTGGTCGCCAGGCTGCGCAAGGTGCTGGTGGCCGAGCTGGGGGACGCGGCGGAGAGCTACCCGCAGCTGGACAAGGGTGGCGCGACCTTCGATGCCATGCTGGACGCCGCGCTGCGCTGCTGGCAGAACGGCCGGGGGCTGATCGCCGACGGTATCGTGGGGCCGTGCAACCTGCTGGCGCTGGGGCTGGCCGACTGGCCGCCGCTGGACTGTGAGCTCAACACGGACAGCGTCCACGCCCTGTTTCCCGCAACCAAGCCGGTCAACATCGCGCGCTATCTGGGCTATGTGACGGCCGCCCTGCGCGCCGTCGGCCTGCTCGGCCGCGACATGGTGCTGGCCGCGCTGGGCACCATACGCGCCGAGACCGAGGGCTTCGTTCCGATTTCCGAATTCCAATCCAAGTACAACACCGCTCCCGGAGGAGCACCCTTTGCGCTCTACGACGGGCGGCTGGGCAACCGCCGGGGCGAGGGCGCCATGTTCCGCGGGCGCGGGTTCGTGCAACTCACGGGGCGCAGCAACTACGAGACCTATGGCGCCAAGCTGGGGCTGGACCTGGCCGCCACGCCGGAGTTGGCCAATGCCCCCGAGGTGGCGGCGCTGCTGCTGGCGCTGTTTCTGGATGCGCATCGCGACGCGATGCAGGCTTGCCTGGCCGCGGGGGACCTCAAGGGCGCGCGCCGCCTTGTCAACGGCGGCTCACATGGGCTTGCCAACTTCCAGAGCGTGTTCGAACTGGCGCAGAACGCATTGCCGGCCGCCGCCGCGCCAGCAGCGCCGCCACCCGTGGGCAGGCGCGCCGGGGGCCGGGCCGGCGCCACCGCCACGAGAAAGCGCGCGCCGCGCGGCCAGGCGGCGCAGGAGCCCGCCAGCGGGCGCACGCTCAATGCGCAGGCCGACGCGCCCGACCTGCGCGACCGCCCCTACACGCCGCCGCCCGCCAGCCTGCAGCCCGAATGGCCCACGACCGAGGCGGTGACCCAATGGCTGCCGGCCTATGCCAAGGCGGGCCTAGTGCTGAATCAGGGGCAGGAGGGCGCGTGCACCGGCTTTGGCCTGGCGGGCGTGGTCAACTACCTGCGCTGGGTGCGCGCAGGCTTGCCCAAGGCCATGGTGTCGGTCAGCCCGCGCATGCTCTACAACATGGCGCGGCGCTATGACGAGTACGCGGGCGAGAACTACGAGGGCTCCAGCTGCCGTGGCGCCATCAAGGGCTGGTTCAACCATGGCGTCTGCCTGGAGGACGACTGGCCGTACCAGGCCGCAGCGCAGCTACCCCCTCACTTCGGCTTTGCCGAGCGTGCCCGCGGCACCACCGTGGGCGTGTACTACCGTATCGACACCAGCAGCATCTCCGACCTGCAGGCGGCGATCATGCATGTGGGCGCCATCTTCGTGTCCAGCTACGTGCATGCTGGCTGGCAGGAAGTGGCGACCAGCACGCTTCCCAAGGGCCATGCCAGCCTGCCGGTGATCGCCTTCGACGGCATTCCCCGGCGCGATGCGGGGCACGCCTACGCGCTGGTGGGCTACAACGATCGCGGCTTCGTGCTGCAGAACTCCTGGGGTCCCGGATGGGGCGCGCATGGCTTTGCCGTGCTGAGCTACGAGGACTGGCTGCAGCATGCGATGGATGCCTGGGTGGTGGCGCTCGGCGTGCCTGGCCTGATCGGTGGCGGGCGCAATGTGCCGCTGGCCGCAGGGGGGCGGGCGGCCGCGGGCGGCGGCTGGTCCGAGAGCCAGACCCTCGACCATGTGATCTCGGTGGGCAACGACGGCCGCATGAGCCGCTACCTGACCACCGACGAACGTACGCGCAATCTCTCCTACCAGGTCAGCGTGCTGCCCGACCAGTGGTTCCGCGCGCAGCCGCCAGAGGGCAAGAAGCGCCTGATCCTGTACGTGCATGGCGGGCTCAACAGCGAGGCCGACGGCATCAAGCGCGCGCGCTCCCTGGGGCGGCTGTTCGAGGCCAATGGCTGCTATCCGCTGTTCGTGGTCTGGCACACCGGGCTGCTCGAAAGCATCCGTTACTACCTGGACGACTGGCGCGCGGGGCGCCCGGCCGCCGCAGGCGTGAAGGAATGGGCGACCGAGCGCACCGACGCGCTGATCGAGTCCACGATAGGCCGCACCGTGGTGCGCGCGCTGTGGAGCGAGATGAAGGAGAACGCCGGCTATGCCTGGCAGGCCACGCGCGCGGGCGACCTGCTGGTGCGTGCCCTGGGCGAGTTGAGAGCGCTGTGGGGCGACCAACTGGAGGTGCACCTGATGGGGCACTCGGCGGGCAGCATCTGGCTGGGGCACATGCTGACCTGGATGGCCAAGGCGCAGGCCACCTCTGGCGCGCCCGGCCTGCGCGAGGCGGTGGCCGGCGTCCATTTGTACGCGCCAGCCTGCACGGTGGCCTTTGCCAACCAGCATTTCGCCGACAAGGCGCTGCTGGGCAGAACCCATGTCGCCGTCCTGAGCGATGACCGGGAGCGCGACGACAACACCGCCTATATCTACCGTAAATCCTTGCTGTACCTGGTATCCAACGCGCTGGAGCAGGACCGGCGCACGCCCCTTCTGGGGCTGGAGCGCGCCCTTACCGGCCGCAACGACCAGAACACCTGGGACGGAGCCTCCACCACAGGCGAGACCCTGGCCATCTGGCGCCGCGCCGCGGCCGAGGCGCGGCTCACCTCGCGCCTGAAGATCGTGAGTGAGGACAAAGTGCTCACGGCCACGCCCGATGTGCGCATCCCCGCCAGCCATGGCGCGTTCGACAACGACGTGGCCATCGTCGGCGCCACGCTGGAGCGCATCTGCGGCCAGCCGCTGCGCGAGCCTCCGCGCGACCTGCGGGGTTACTGAGCGGGAAGCGCTTGCCGGCAAGCGCTTCCCGCTCAGAACGCGTACTTCAGCCCCGCCACCAGGTTCCGCGGCGCGCCGTAGAAGCCGTAGCTGCCGGGGTACTGCGCCTGCCAGACGGCCAGGTTGTCCTGCTTCAGGTGGAAGACCGCGATGCTGGAGGAGTGGCCGCTGGCGCCGAACGTGGGCGCGGCGTTGCCGCCGCCGTAGGCGAAGAGGTCGGCGATGCTGTCCACCGCCGATGCCGAATAGTCGTACTGCCAGCCGCCGTAGGAGGGGCCGGCGTCGCGCAGCTGCGAGAGCGCCAGGCCGCCGATCACCTCGTGCCGCCGGCCGAACAGGGAGAAGGCGCCCGTCAGGCACACGTCCAGGTTGTGCTGGCGGGGCGTGCCCTTGAAGCGCGTGGGCAGCAGGCTGGTGCCGCTGCCGTCGCGCTGCAGCATGCCGTTGAGGTAGGTGTAGACCGAGTCGTGGCGGTTCTCCACCCGGTCGTACATCGCCATGTTCTCGGAATAGTGGTTCAGCAGGGACGAGGTCGGAACGCCGTCCACCTCGTAGTTCTGGATCTCGAACCCGCGCGACCAGAAGCCGTCGCTCTCCGCCCCCAGGCCGTCGCGGGTGACGAAGATGCCGGAGACGCCCTCCGGCACGTCGCTGAGGTGGGCGCTGCGCTGGTCGTCCAGCCGCTGGCGCGTGACACGACCGTGAGCGACTGGGGCGTCTCCTGCGGCGATAGGTTGATCCGCGTGGAGCTGCTGGATGAATTGGTCTCGTAGGCGCCGGTGCCCTCCGTGGTGGCCCCCGGCGCCTTGCCGGAGATGGTGACCCCCGGCAGCGCCGCAGGCGCGGCGAGGGCGGCCGCGGGGGCCGGCGCCGCTTCCGCGCGCCGCACCGTCAGCGTGCCGTTGCCGGTGCGCGACAGCTGCAGCCCGCTGTCCTCCAGCGCCTTGCGGGCGGCCTGCTCCGCCGTGTAGCGTCCGCGCACCGGGGACGCGGAGAGGCCGCGCACGGACTCCGAGTCGATGGAGATGCGCTCGCCGCTTTCCTCGGCGATGCGCGTCAGGCTTGCGCCGAGCGCCTGCGGCGGAATGTCGCAGGCGCGCTCGGCCGCGGCAACGCCGGACTGGGCATGCGCGGCAAGGGGCGCCGCGCCGGCCAGCACGGCGGGGCGCAGCCCCCGGCGCAGGGCGGATGGGTGGGAGGGGAGAGTTGGCATGGGACGGATCGGCTCATGCCGGGCGTCGCGCCGCAGCCATGCCTCGAACGCCTGCCGGTCGCGCGCGCTGGCCTCCAGCGACTCCAGCAGCAAGGCTCGCTCCTCCGGGGACGGCGCCAGCTCCGCCGGCAGCGCCGCGATGGCGTCGAGGTAGGTCTGCTTCAGCTCGCGCCGCCGCCCGAGGTTGATGAGCAGCCGCTTGGCCACCGTGGACAGGTAGGCGCGCGGCGTGGATGACCCGCAGGAAGGTCTCCGACGCCACGTCCTCGGCCTCGGCACGGTTGCGCAGCCGGCCGTGCAGGCGCTACAGCAGCCACGGCTGGTGGTCGGCGAAGAGCTGCGCCACCATGGCTCCGGACGGGGCCACGGCGGCGGGCGCCGGCGATTGCGTACCGGTGCGAAAGGGCATGGGGGGCAGTTGCGGCATGGGAATGAGAGTTTTTCTCATTTTTTGCGGGGCGGCCTCCCCGCCGGCCTGGGCGGTCAGGCCTGCGTGCCGCGCAGCACCCGCCTGTACTGTACCGCCTCGGCCACATGGGCCACGCCCACCTGCTCCGACGCCGCCAGGTCGGCGATGGTGCGTGCCACCTTCAGCGCGCGGTGCGTGCCGCGCGCCGACCAGCCCATGCGCGCGGCGGCGGTCTGCAGGAAGCGCGCTGCGGCCTCGTCCAGCGCGGCCATGCGGTCGAGCTGCTGGCCTTGCAGTGCTTGGTTGGGCGTGCCCTGGCGCGCCAGGGCCAGCGCGTGGGCGCGGGCCACGCGCTCGCGCACGGCGCTGCTCGCCTCGCCGGCGGGGGCGTTCAGCAGGTCCTCGGCGGGCAGGTGCGGCACCTCCACGTGCAGGTCTATGCGGTCGAGCAACGGGCCGCTCAGCTTGCCCTGGTAGCGCGCCACCTGGTCCGGCGTGCAGCGGCAGGCGCGCTGGGCGGAGCCCGCGAAGCCGCAGGGGCAGGGGTTCATGGCGGCGACGAGCTGAAAGCGCGCCGGGAACTCGGCGCGCTGCGCCGCGCGCGAGATGGTGATGAGGCCGGTCTCCAGCGGCTCGCGCAGGGCCTCCAGGGCGCTGCGTGCGAATTCGGGGAACTCGTCGAGGAACAGGACTCCCTCGTGCGCCAGCGAGATCTCGCCGGGCCGCGGCGGCGATCCCCCGCCCACCAGTGCGACGGCGCTGCAGCTGTGGTGCGGGCTGGCCGTGACGCGCTGCATCCACTGCGCGCCCGTGAAGCGCCCGGCCAGGCTGGCGATGGCCGCGCTCTCCAGCGCCTGCTCCACGCTCATCGGCGGCAGCAGGCTGGCGAAGCGCTGCGCCAGCATGGATTTGCCCGAGCCCGGAGGGCCCACGAGCAGCAGCCCATGGCCGCCGGCTGCGGCGATTTCCAGTGCGCGCTTGGCGGCGGCCTGGCCCTTCACGTCAGCAAGGTCGGGGCTGCTGGTGTGGACGGCGGGCGCGGCCGGCGCCAGGCGCTGCCAGCCGTCGTTGTCTTCCTGCGGCGGCGCGGCTGCGGGCAGGAACTGGCGCACCACGTCCAGCAGGTGGCGCGCGCGGTAGATCTCGGCGCCGGGCACCAGGGCGGCCTCCTCGGCGCTGCCCGGCGGCAGCACCATGCGCACGGGCGGCTGCTCGGCGCGCAGCGCCAGGCTGGTGGCCAGCGCGCCGCGCACGGGCCGCAGCAGGCCCGACAGCGACAGCTCGCCCGCGAACTCCCAGCCCGCCAGGCGTTCAGCGGCGATCTGCCCGCTGGCGGCCAGGATACCCAGGGCGATGGGCAGGTCGTAGCGCCCCGAGTCCTTGGGCAGGTCGGCCGGCGCCAGGTTCACGGTGATCTTCTTGTTGGTGGGGAACTCCAGCCCCGCGTTCTGCAGGGCCGAGCGCACGCGCTCGCGCGCCTCCTTCACCTCCACGTCGGCCAGGCCCACGAGCGCGAAGCTCGGCAGGCCGTTGGCCAGATGCACCTCCACGGTGACGGCGCTTGCCTGCAGGCCCAGCAGGGCGCGGCTTTGCACCAAAGCAAGACTCATCGCGTGAACCCTCCCCAATCTGGTGCACGGCCCTGCGGCGGGACCGCGCCCTGGCTGCCAAATGTACCTGCATGGTGGCTGGCACGGTCCGTGCATTGGGGGTTGTGTCCGCTTTCCACACACAACCCCGGAGGAACCATGTCCCATGCATCCCTGAAGTCCCTGAGCCTGGCCCTGGTGGCCGCGGCCATGCCCGTGCTGGCGAGCGCCGAGCTGACGGCCAACGTGGCGCTGACCAGCAATTACAAGTTCCGCGGCCAGGACCAGGACGTGCACCGCATCAAGGCGGTGAGCCCGGCCATCCAGGGCGGCTTCGACTACACGTTCGGCGAGAGCGGCTTCTACCTGGGCAACTGGAATTCCAGCGTGGACTGGCTGCAGGGCAACTCGATCGAGTCCGACCTGTACGGCGGCTACCGCTTCAAGGCCGGCGCGCTGGACCTGGACCTGGGCGCGCTCGCCTACATCTACCCCGGCAACACCGCCGGCAACACCACCGAGCTGTACGGCGCGGCCACCTGGGGGCCGCTCACGGCCAAGTACTCGCACACCGTGTCCAAGGACTATTTCGGCTGGGCCGGCGCCAAGACGTCGGGCCTGCGCGGTCGCAACACGGGCTATCTGAACCTGGCGTTTGCCAGGGAGGTGGCGCCCAGCGTCACGCTCAAGGCGGCCGTGGGCTACACGCGCTTCGCTGGCGACATCCGCGACCTGGGCGTGCCCAGCTACGTGGATTACAGCGTGGGCGGGGCCTACGACTTCGGCGCCGGCCTATCGCTGTCCGCAGCCGTCGCGGGCGCCAACAAGAAGGGGTTCTTCGGCGACGCCAACAAGGCGCGCCTGATCGTCACCCTGTCCAAGACTCTGTAAGCCAGCAAAGGAGCCGATCATGAAAATGATCACCGCCATCATCAAACCCTTCAAGCTCGACGAGGTGCGCGAGGCGCTGTCGGACGTCGGCGTGCAGGGCATCACCGTGACCGAGGTGAAGGGCTTCGGCCGCCAGAAGGGCCACACCGAGCTGTACCGCGGCGCCGAGTACGTCGTGGACTTCCTGCCCAAGGTGAAGATCGAGGCCGCCGTGGCCGACGATCTGGCCGAGCGCGTCATCGAGGCCATCGAGGGCGCCGCGCGCACCGGCAAGATCGGCGACGGCAAGATCTTCGTGGCCGACCTGGAGCAGGTCGTGCGCATCCGCACCGGCGAGACCGGCGGGCAGGCCCTTTGACCCCAGCCACGGAGAATCCAACATGAGAAAACTGCTTGCCTCCCTGGCGCTGGGCCTTCACCTGCTGGCCGGCGGCACCGCCGCGCTGGCGCAGGCGCCCGCCGCCGCACCCGAGCCCGTCGCCGCAGCTGCCGCGCCCGCGCCCGACGCCGCGCCGGCCACGGCCCCCGAAGCCGCGCCCGCGCCCAAGGTCGATTCCGGCGACACCGCCTGGATGCTGACCTCCACGCTGCTCGTGATCCTGATGACCATCCCCGGCCTGGCCCTGTTCTACGGCGGCCTGGGCCGCGCCAAGAACATG
The DNA here is from genome assembly GCF_000204645.1 of Alicycliphilus denitrificans K601. Lineage (NCBI taxonomy): Bacteria > Pseudomonadati > Pseudomonadota > Betaproteobacteria > Burkholderiales > Comamonadaceae > Alicycliphilus > Alicycliphilus denitrificans. The sequence continues at coordinate 248,690 of NC_015422.1, forward strand.
CTGTCGGTGCTGATGCAGGTGTTCGTGGTCTTCTCGCTCATCTCCATCCTGTGGTCGCTCTATGGCTACAGCCTGGCGTTCTCGGGCGAGGGCAGGCTCGTGGGCGACCTGTCCAAGGCCTTCCTGCAGGGCGTGGGCCCGGAGACCTTCGGCGCGCTCGCGACCATACCCGAGTACGTGTTCCTCGCCTTCCAGGGCACGTTCGCGGCCATCACCGTGGCGCTGGTCGTGGGCTCGTTCGCCGAGCGCATGCGCTTCTCGGCCGTGCTGATCTTCGCGCTGCTGTGGTTCACCTTCAGCTACGTGCCCATGGCGCACATCGTCTGGGGCGGCGGCCTGCTGGCGCAGGACGGCGCGCTGGACTTCGCGGGCGGCACCGTGGTGCACATCAACGCCGGCATCGCCGGCCTGGTGGGCGCCTACATGGTGGGCAAGCGCATAGGCTTTGGCCGCGAGGCGTTCACGCCGCACTCGCTCACGCTGACCATGGTGGGTGCGTCGCTGCTGTGGGTTGGCTGGTTCGGCTTCAACGCCGGCTCGGCCGGCGCCGCCAACGCCGCCGCGGGCCTGGCCTTCGTGAACACCGTGCTGGCCACTGCCGCCGCCACGCTGTCGTGGATCGCGGGCGAGGCGGTGCACAAGGGCAAGGCATCGATGCTGGGCGCCGCGTCGGGCGCCGTGGCGGGCCTGGTGGCCGTCACGCCGGCCGCGGGCTTCGTCGGGCCCATGGGCGCCATCGCCATCGGCCTCGTCGCCGGCCTGGTGTGCCTGTGGGGCGTGGGCGGCTTGAAGCGCATGCTCCGGGTGGACGACGCCTTCGACGTCTTCGGCGTGCACGGCGTGGGCGGCATCGTGGGCGCCATCCTGACCGGCGTGTTCGCCGCCCAGGGTCTGGGCGGCACGGGCGGGGCCACGCCCGAGACCTTCAGCATGGGCGCGCAGGTGTGGATCCAGACCAAGAGCGTGCTGTTCACCATCGTGTGGTCGGGCGTGGTGTCGGTCGTCGCGTACAAGATCGCCGACCTGCTGGTGGGCCTGCGCGTGGACGAGGAGTCCGAGCGCCAGGGGCTGGACATCAGCGCGCACGGCGAGACGGCGTACCACCGCTGAACACGAAACGGGCAACCGTTATTCCAAGGACTTTGGCCCGCCGCGCGCGGGCCTTTTTTCTGGATGCGGGTGTTATGCCTCTGATGGCCAATTCCTTTTAAAAACAACAACTTAGGTTGTTTTTCTGCGGATGCAAAAGAAAATTACCGGCACCCTCGTGCGGATGTCGCCGGTGCCGACAGAACTACCGACCCGCGGCGCCGAGTCCTTGTGCCAAGAAGGAGTCCAGCGGGGTAACTGATAAGACATGCTCAGGCGCAACAGGTGTGCGCCACATCGCCTCTGCCTCGAAAAGGTGTGCGTCTTCGCGAACAGTTTGGTGGTAGCGGCTCAGTATCGTGGTCGACATAGGGTGGCAGGCACGTAAGGCATTGCCGGGCACCGCGACCTCTACGACCACCGGTTTGCCGATGCTCGCAAGCTTTGGGGTAATCGATGGGTGGTTGTCAAAGGGCATCGAGATGGCTTCTCCGCCATACAAGGAGAAGAAGTACTCAACCCCACAGTCGTCGAGAATCAAGTTTCGAGTGAGGCAGGCCCATAGCTGGCCATTTCTCAGAACACCCTGCCGTTCTTTGACAAAGTATTTGTGCCAGGCCGCCCTCATCTCGGCTAGTTCAGAGTCGGTAAATAGGCCTCCAAACTTTACGACGAACTCAGCTTGATGCCGGGCGACATCCTGAACAGCCCCGGATTTCGAGGAGGCACCAACTCTTGAGAAGATGGAGCCATGAACAAGTCACCGAAGTTCTCCCCGGAAGTCCGCGAGCGCGCCGTTCGCATGGTGCAGGAGCACCGAGCCGACTACCCGTCGCTGTGGGCAGCCATTGAATCGATTGCGCCCAAGATTGGCTGCGTGCCGCAGACCTTGAATGACTGGGTCAAGAAGGCCGAGGTCGACAGCGGCCAGCGCCCCGGCACCACCACGGCAGACGCCCAGCGCATCAAGGAACTGGAGCGTGAGGTCAAAGAGCTGCGCCGGGCCAACGACATCCTGAAGACGGCCAGCGCGTTTTTCGCGCAGGCGGAGCTCGACCGCCGATTGAAGTCTTGAAGAACTACATCGACCGCCACCGTGATGACTACGGGGTCGAGCCCATCTGCCGGGTGCTGCAGATGGCCCCGTCGTGTTACTGGCGCCACGCAGCCCGGCAACGCAACCCGCAACTGCGCAGTCAACGCGTCCAGCGTGACGAGGGTTTGAAAGCCGACATCCAGCGCGTGTGGCACGCCAACTGGCAGGTCTACGGGGCCGATAAGGTCTGGCTGCAGATGAACCGCGAGGGCATCGCAGTGGCGCGCTGCACGGTCGAGCGCCTGATGCGTGCCATGGGCTTGCAAGGAGCACGCCGTGGCAAGACAGTGCGCACCACCACGCCGGACACATCGGCACCGTGCCCGCTGGACCACGTCAACCGGCAATTCAAGGCCAGCCGGCCCAACGAGCTGTGGGTGTCGGACTTCACCTACGTCTCCACCTGGCAGGGCTGGTTGTACGTGGCCTTCGTGGTGGACGTGTACGCCCGGCGCATCGTGGGCTGGCGGGTCAGCCGCAGCATGCAAACGGACTTCGTGCTGGATGCGCTGGAGCAGGCGCTGTATGACCGCCAGCCAGCACGCCCATGCCTTGACGCACCATTCCGACAGGGGCAGTCAATACGTTTCCATACGCTACACCGAACGCTTGGACCAGGCGGGTATCCAGCCATCAGTGGGCAGCCGGGGTGACAGCTACGACAACGCACTGGCCGAGACCATCAACGGGCTGTACAAGGCCGAGCTGATTCACCGCCGGGGACCCTGGAAGACCAGGGAATCCGTGGAGCTGGCCACCCTGCAGTGGGTGCACTGGTTCAATCACGTCCGACTGCTCACGCCGATTGGGGGCATCCCTCCGGCAGAAGCTGAGGCAAACTACTGGAGGCAACTCGCCGTCAGCGACACCTCGACAGAGGTGTCAACTTAAACCAATCGGCCTCCTTGAAAGCCGGGGCGGTTCAGGTGAGGCCTTCCAGTTCGACTGGAGCGAGGACTGGGCTGTTCTCGCCGGCGTGCGCACCAAGCTGCAGGTAGCCCACTTCAAGCTCAGCCACAGCCGAGCGTTCTACCTGCGCGCCTATCCGCTGCAAACGCACGAGATGCTGTTCGATGCCCACAACCATGCATTCGCAGTCCTGGGCGGTGTGCCCCGCCGTGGCATCTACGACAACATGCGCACCGCCGTAGACCGGGTGCGCCGTGGCAAGGAGCGCGACGTCAATGCGCGCTTTGCGGCCATGGTCAGCCACTTCCTGTTCGAGGCCGAGTTCTGCAATCCTGCTTCGGGCTGGGAGAAGGGCCAGGTGGAGAAGAACGTGCGCGATGCCCGCCATCGCCTGTGGCAGGTAGTGCCGCCATTCCCAAGCCTGCCCGATCTCAATGCATGGCTTGAAGAGCGCTGCGTGGCGCTGTGGCACGAGATCGAGCACGGCAAGCTGCCGGGCACCGTCGCGGACATCTGGACCGAGGAGAAGAACGACTTGATGCCAATGCCCCGGCCCTTCGATGGCTTTGTGGAGCACACCAAACGCGTCTCACCCACCTGCCTCGTCCACTTCGAGCGCAACCGCTACAGCGTGCCGGCGCCTTATGCCAATCGGCCGGTGAGCCTGCGGGTCTACGCCGATCGCCTGGTGGTCGCCGCCGAAGGCCAGATCGTGTGCGAGCATCAGCGCCTGATCGAGCGTAACCACCATGGTGCGGGACAGACCGTGTACGACTGGCGCCACTACCTGGCAGTGCTGCAGCGCAAGCCCGGGGCCTTGCGCAATGGTGCTCCATTCCTGGAACTGCCAGCAGCCTTCAAGCGCCTGCAGGCCGCCCTCTTGAAGCAGCCAGGCGGCGACCGAGAGATGGTGGAGGTTCTGGCTCTGGTGCTGCACCACGATGAACAAGCTGTGCTCGCTGCAGTGGAGTTGGCACTGGAGTCAGGGGCTGCCAGCAAGACCCACATCCTGAACGTGCTGCACCGCCTGCTGGACGGTAAGCCCGCCCCAGCACCGGTCACCTCGCCCCAGGCCCTCAAGCTGTCTGTGGAACCCCAGGCCAACGTGCTGCGCTATGACCAATTGAGGGAGGTGCGCTATGCGTCATGACCCTGCCATCGCTTCCATCGTGATCATGCTGCGCGAGCTCAAGATGCACGGCATGGCCCAGGCGGTTGCGGAACTGGCTGAGCAAGGTGCGCCGGCCTTCGACGCAGCGCAGCCCATCCTGTCCCAACTGCTCAAGGCCGAGACCGCCGAGCGGGAGGTGCGCTCTGTGGCCTACCAACTCAAGGTGGCCAGGTTCCCTGCGTACCGGGACCTGGCTGGGTTTGACTTCAGCCACAGCGAGGTGAACGAGGCATTGGTACGCCAGTTGCACCGCTGCGAATTCTTGGAGAACGCCAACAACGTGGTGCTGGTGGGTGGACCGGGTACGGGCAAGACCCACATCGCCACAGCCCTCGGGGTGCAAGCCATTGAGCACCATCACCGCAGGGTGCGGTTCTTCTCCACGGTGGAGCTGGTCAATGCACTGGAAGAGGAGAAGGCCCAGGGCAAGCCGGGGCAGATCGCGCACCGCCTAGCCTATGCCGATCTGGTGATCCTGGATGAACTGGGCTACCTGCCATTCAGCACGTCAGGAGGAGCCTTGCTGTTCCACCTGCTGTCCAAGCTGTACGAGCGCACGAGCGTCGTGATCACCACCAACCTGAGCTTTAGCGAGTGGGCCAATGTGTTCGGAGATGCCAAGATGACCACGGCGCTGCTGGACCGGCTCACGCATCACTGCCATATTCTTGAGACCGGCAATGACAGCTACCGGTTCAAGAATAGCTCCGCACAGCAACCACCACAGACCACCAAGAAGGAGAAGGCGACCAAGAACTTATCCACAACGTGAGCGTGAAGCTCACGAACCAGGGTGGGTCAAGATTCGATGGAAATGGTGGGTCAGCTTTGCGTGGAAATCAACACGATGCCGTCCGAGATGCGCGCGCCCTTGTCCTGCGCGGGCGCGAGCATCGAGGCGGCGAGCAGCGCGGCGCCGAGGGCGGCCTTGGTGGGGGTGAAGGTCATGGTGGTTTGTCTCCTTGGAAAATTGATATCAGTTGCCGCATGAAACTGGCGCTACCCAGGCGAGGGCCGCCGTGCAAGGGCCGCCCCGCCGCACGGGCGGCGTCCCCCTTCCCGGCGAAGCCGAGAGAAGGGGGAAGCGGCGAAGCCGCTCAGGGGGATGTTCACAGCCGGACTGGGGGCTGTCCGTTGGACTCGGCCCAGAAATCGGTCATGCACGAGGTGTCCTGCCCGTCCTTGCCCGCGTGCCGCGCAAGCTGGAACAGGCTGCGCGCGAGGTTGCCCATGGGCAGCGACACGCCCGCCGACTGCGCGGCCTGGCAGGCGAGTGTCAGGTCCTTGAAGCCCAGCGCGATGTCGAACCCCGGCGTGAGGTCGCCCGCGAGCACCTTCACGGGCCACTTCTCCTTGAGCTGCCCGTTGGATGCCGTGGTGCCCGTGAGCACATCGAAGGTCTTGCGCGCGTCCAGCCCCAGCGCGCCGGCGAGCACCAGCGCCTCGGAGTTGAGCTGGCAGTAGCACAGCACCATGAGGTTGTTGATGAGCTTCATGCGCGTGCCGCTGCCCGGCGCGCCGCAGTGCAGCACCGTGGTGCCCATCTTGAGCAGCAGCGGCTCCAGCGCGCCGCGGTCGGCATCGTGGGCGCCCAGCATGAACAGCGACTCGCCCCGGTCGGCGTGCGCTGCCAGGCGCCCCACGGGCGCGTCGGCGAAGCGCACGCCCTGCTTCTCGGCGGCAGCGGCCAGCGCGTCCACCGTGTCGGTGTCGATGGTGCTGAGCTCGACGAGGCAGCCGCCCCTGCGCAGCCCGGCCAGCACGCCGCCCTTGCCCAGGATCACCTCGCGCGACTGCTTCGGGCCGGGCAGCATGGTGAACACCACGTCCGCGCCGGCGGCCAGCGCCTGCACGCTGGCCGCGCGCGATGCGCCCAGGGCCACGAGCTTGTCCACGGGCGCGCTCTGGATGTCGTGCACCGCGAGCTGCACGCCGTTACGCAGCAGGTGGGAGGCCAGGGCGAAGCCCATGCGGCCCAGGCCGATGAATCCGGCTTTCATGTATTTCCTTCGTTGGTGTGAATGCGTTGCAGCACGGGCAGCAGGTGCCGCAGGAACTCCTGCGGCGCCTCGCTCATCGGGAAGTGGCCCAGGCCCGGCATGATCTGGAGCTGCGCGCCGGGGATCAGGCGCGCGAGGTCTTCGCTGTCCTCCGGCGTGCACGAATAGTCGTATTCGCCCGTGAGCAGGTAGAGCGGGCAGCGCGCGGTGTCTATGCGCTGCACGCGCCCGCGCAGGTCGCCCTCGCCCGTGTAGAAGTGCAGGTCGCCCTTGAACACGCCGGGGCCGCCTTGCATGTAGTGCCACAGCGTCTCCCAGCGGTCGCGCTCGGGCGCACCGGGGCCGACGAGGCCGGAGACGATGCCCGCGCAGACCTCGCCGCCGTGCACGTCGGGGCGGTGCAGCCAGTCCAAGTCGTAGTAGGGGTTGACGTGCGCGCCCGACTGCAGGCCGATCAGCGCCTTGAAGCGCTCGGGGCATTGCAGCGCCAGGTGCAGCACCACGCGCCCGCCGATGGAGCAGCCCATGGCGATGGGGCGCTCGACCTGCATCGCGTCCATGAAGGCCAGGATGGTCTGCACGTAGAGCGCGCTGGTCAGGCGGTATTCCTCGGTGTGCCAGCCCTCGGGCGGGGACGACTTGCCGTGCCACGGCATGTCGAAGCAGATCACCTGGTGGTTCGCGGTCAGCTCGGGCGAGTTGAGCAGCGCGCGGTACTGGCGCGTGTCGCTGCCCGCCGTGTGCAGGCACAGCAGGGGCTGGCCGCTGCCGGCGGTTTCGTAATACACGCGGCACATGCGGCCCGCGATATCGAAGTTCACGTAGCCGCCGGTCGCGGCTTCTTTTTCAACGCGCATGGATGTGTCCTCCGAGCTGCTTCACGAGTGCCTTGAAATACAGCAGGTTGCGCATGAACACCGTCATGTCGCCCTCGATGCGCAGCGCCTTGAAGCGCACCATGGCCATCAGGTCGTGGAAGCGCGGCTGCGGCTCGGCGGCCCAGAAGCGCTCCCACGCGTCGTCGCTCGCGACGAGCGCGAAGGTCCAGCACGGCATCACGTGCGGGCCGGGCGCGATGCGCTGCACGCGTCCGTCGCGCAGGGTGACGAGGTATTCGGCGTCGCCTTTCCTGAGCAGGAAGGTCACGTTGACCCAGCGGCCCTGGTGGGCCAGCCAGTCGTCGTTGGTGGTGTGCATGGCTGTATGTCTCCTGAAAGGAATCTCCCATAGCCCTCCCGCCGGGACAACCGACAATTTGGTGCGCAGGAATGAGCTTTGGTCATGGCTGCCGCGCCCAGAGCCGGTACGCCGGCCGCACGAGCACCAGCACCGCCACCAGCCGCGTCACCTGCAGCGCAGTGACCACGGGCACGCCCAGCTGCAGCACCTTGGCGGTGATGGACATCTCCGTCATGCCCCCGGGCGCCGTGCCCAGGATGGCGGTGGCCGCGTGCAGGCCCGTGGCCCAGGCCAGCAGCAGGCCGAACGCGGCGCAGGCCGCCAGCAGGCCCAGCGTGCCCAGCGCCACCTGCGCGAGCCAGCGCGGCGCAGTGTGCAGGAACAGCGGGCTGAAGCGCACGCCCAGGCTCACGCCGATGACGAGTTGCGCCGCGTTCGACAGCGGCGTGGGCACGCCCGAGGGCGCCGTGCCCGTGGCCGACAGCCCTATGGCCACCAGCAGCGGGCCGAGGAACCACGGGTTGGGCAGGCGCCCGAGCTGCAGGGCCAGGCCCCCGGCGCCCGTGAACAGCGCCAGCCACGCGAGGCCCGCCGCCGCGAAGGGCGCGCTGGCCGGCGGGACGAGGTCCACCGTCTCCAGGTTCCACCAGGCCTTGGCCAGCAGCATGCCGAAGGGCATGACCAGCACCACGATCAGCATGCGCAGGCTGTGCGATGCGGCCACGAGGTCGGTGCGCGCGCCCTCGCGCTCGGCCAGCAGCGTCATCTCCGACGCCGCGCCGATGGCGCCAGCGAAGTAGGCCGAGGGGCGCAGCGCCGCGTCGCTCACGCCGCGCAGCCGCCCCGCGCAGGAGCGGTACAGCCAGCGCCCGTAGGCCGCGCCCAGCGCCAGCGCCCAGGCCACGGCCGCGAGCACGGCCCACCACAGGCCGATAAGCTGCGCCACGACGGGCGGCGTGAAGTACAGGCCCAGCGACGCGCCCATCACCCATTGCCCGCAGTTGCGCAGCCGCAGGCTGCTGCGCGTGGGCTGGCCGGCCATCGTGGCCAGCGCCGTGGCGAGCAGCGGGCCCAGCATCCATGGGACGGGCATGCGCAGGCGGCGGCAGCCCTCGGCCGCCGCCCAGGCCAGCAGCAGTGTGAGGAGCTTGGAGAGGGTGCTACGCACCGTCAGAGGTCCAGCAGGTGCTCGCGCGTGTCCAGCGCCCACAGGTGGCCGAGCAGCGCGCGGGCGCGCGCTTCGCCCACCACCGGTGCGGCCAGTTCCATGAACTTGTCCGAGAGCTCCGCGTCGCTCAAGGGCTGCTCCGGATCGCCCTTGCGCGTGGGTTGCAGGTATTTACCCTGGCGGCCGTCCGCCGTGGCAAAGCCCACGCGTGCGGCGCGCTGGCCCGGAAAGCGCGCATCGAGCTCGGGATCGACGGCCAGGTGAATGCGTGCCATGAGCGCGCGGATGTCGGCATCCGCGAGCCGTTCGGGCGTGAAGGCCGACAGGCGCACGCTGCCGTGGATCAGCGCCGTCGCCACCACGAAGGGGATGGAAAAGCGCGCCTCGGCGGCGGTGCGCGGATCGGGGTTGCCCGCCACGGCGAGCGCGGGGGCGTAGGTGGCGACCTCCACGGCCTGCAGGTCCTGCCAGTGCACGCCCATGCGCGAGCGCAGCTCCAGCGCGCCGTCGATGGGCGCGAAGGTGTGGCCGCAGCAGGCGTGGTTCTTGAACGTCATGCGCGTGATGTGGAAGTCCTGCCCCAGCGTGGCCGTGGCCTGTTGCCAGTCGGGCCCGTCGCTCATGGCGCGGCCCAGGCCCGCCTCGCCGTCGAGCACGTCGAGCGAGCCGGTCACGCCCTGCTCGGCAGCCAGCGCGGCCAGCACGCCGGCCTCGGCCGCGTGGCCCGCGTGCAGGGGCTTGGACATGGAATCCATGCGGAACGCCTGCTGCAGGCCTGCCGCGAAAGTAGCGCCCGTGCACAGCGCATGCGCGTGGCGGCCGGCATCCAGCCCCAGCAGCGTGGCCGCGGCCGACACGGCGCCGAAAGTGCCCACGGTGCCCGTGTTGTGCCAGTGGCGGTAGTGCGCGCGCCCCAGTGCGGCGCCGATGCGCGTGGAAACCTCGTAGCCCGCGACCACCGCGCGGATCATCTGCAGCCCCGTGGCCCGCCGCGCCTGTGCGAGTGCGAGCGCGGCGGCGATGGTGGGCGCGCCGGGGTGGTAGATGGCCTCGCGGTAGATGTCGTCCACCTCCACCGTGTGCGCGGCCGTGCCGTTGATGAGCGCCGCCGCGCGCACCGTGGCCGCGCGGCCCAGGGCCAGGCGCGCGCCGCCGCGGTCCAGGTCGTCGGCCAGCGCGCGCTACAGCAGCGTGGGCGGGGACTCCACGGCGCCGGGCAGCAGCGCGGCATACCAGTCGACGATGGCGCGCTTGGCGTGGTGGATGACTTCGGGCGTCAGCGGCGCGTCGTTCAGGGATGCGGCGAACGCGGCGAAGCGCTGCGCGGCGGTGGTGTCTTGGGTTGGCATGGTGTGGATGGTCGCGCGAGCGCGCGCCGCTGTGAACTTCGCAGATGTGGTGCTGGCATGAGTATTTGTTGGGGCAGGCGACGCAACGCGAAGTTCTCAAGCGGCGGAGGCCTGGGCACGATCCATGCCGACCGAACATTACCCAGGAACACGCATGGATTTCACACTCAGCGAAGAACACCAGGCATTCGCCGATTCGGTGGCGCGCTTTGCCCAGGACAAGCTCAAGGACGGCGCGCTCGCGCGCGCGCATTCGCCCCACTACCCCTGGGAGACGGCCGCCCTGCTGGCCGAGCAGGGCCTGCTGGGCATCGCCTTCCCCGAGGAAGACCACGGCCAGGGCGGCACGTTGATGCACGCGGTGCTCGCCATCGAGCAGGTCGCGCTGGTCTGCCCCAAGAGCGCCGACATCGTGCAGGCGGGCAACTTCGGCCCCATCCGCACCTTCGTCGAATACGCTACGCCTGAACAGAAGCAGCGCTTCCTGCCCGACCTGCTCGCGGGCCGCAAGCTGATCTCGCTGGGCATGAGCGAGCCCGACGCGGGCTCGGCCGTCACAGAGCTCAAGACCAGCGCGCGCCAGGAGGGCGACGGGTACGTCATCAACGGCAGCAAGGTGTTCTCCACCCACAGCCCCGAGGCCGACCTGTTCCTCGTCTACGTGCGCTTCGGCCCCGGCGTGGGCGGCATCGGCTCGGTGCTCGTGGAGCGCGGCACGCCGGGCTTCCAGGTGGGCGAGCCCTCGTCGTTCATGAACGGCGAGCGCTGGTCGCAGCTGTATTTCGACGAATGCCGCATCCCGGCGGCCAACGTGCTGCTGGGGCCGGGCGGGTTCAAGAAGCAGATTTCGGGCTTCAACGTGGAGCGCCTGGGCAACTCCGCGCGCGCGCTGGCCCTCGGCCGCCATGCGTTCAACACGGCGCGAGAGCATGCGCTCACGCGCAAGCAGTTCGGGCGCGAGCTGTGCGAGTTCCAGGGCATCCAGTGGAAGTTCGCCGAGATGGCGATGAAGCTGGAGCAGGCCCAGCTCATGCTCTACCGCGCCGCGATGGAGGGCGAGCACGGCCTGCCCAGCGCGCAGAGCACGGCCATGGCCAAGCTGGCCTGCAACCTCGCGGGCTGGGAGGTTTCCAACGAGGCCCTGCAGGTCATGGGCGGCACGGGCTTCAGCCAGGAATGCCTGGTGGAGTACTGCGTGCGCCGCACGCGCGGCTGGATGATCGCGGGCGGCTCCATCGAGATATTGAAGAACCGCATCGCCGAGGGCGTGTTCGGCCGCACTTTTCCGCAACGGCCCGGCAAGGGCTGACGAGAACACACGAGGAGACGAACATGAAACGCAGCCTTCTTTCCCTGGCCGCGCTCGCGGCCTGCGCATGGAGCATCGCCGTGCCCGCCGCGGCCGATGCCGCCTATCCCGCCAAGCCCGTGCGCATCATCGTAGGCTATTCCGCGGGCGGCCCCACGGACGCGGTCGCACGCCTGGTCGCCGCGCACCTGCAGACGAAGCTGGGCCAGCCCTTCGTGGTGGACAACCGCGCGGGCGCGGGCTCCAACATCGCGTCCGAAGCCGTGGCCGCCGCCGCGCCCGACGGCTACACGCTGCTCGTGGCCGCCGCGCCGCTCACGATGAACAGCCATGTCTACAAGAACCTGAAGTTCGATGCCGTCAAGAGCTTCGTCCCTATCTCCAAGCTCTCGTCCGCGCCCGGTGTGCTCGCCGTGCGGACCGACTGGGGCGTGAGCAGCGTCAAGGAGTTCGTGGCCGCCGCGAAGAAGGAGCCCGGCAAGTTCACCTACGGCACCACGGGCCTGGGCGGCTCGCAGCACATGGCGACGGAGCTGTTCCAGCGCCTGGCGGGCGTCAAGCTCACGCACATCCCCTACAAGGGCGCGAGCAACGTGATGACCGACCTGATCGCGGGCCACGTGGACCTGGCCTTCATGACCGCCACCGGCGCCATGCCGCACCTGCAGGCGGGCAAGGTGAAGCCCCTGGCCGTCGCGGGGCCGCAGCGCCTCTCGGGCCTGCCGAACGTGCCCACGTTCGCCGAGGCGGGCTACCCTGCGATGATCTCTGACTCGTGGAACGGCCTGCTGGCACCCGCGGGCACGCCCGAGGCCATCGTGAAGAAGCTCCACGCCGCCGCCGTCGAGGCGCTGCAGATGCCCGAGACCCGCACCAAGCTTGAATCGCAGGGCGCCATCGTGATCGGCAACAGCCCCGAGGAATTCCGCGCCGACATCCAGCGCGAGGTGGCGCACTGGGCCGAGCAGTTCAAGGCCATCAAGATCGACATGCAATGACACCAGACAACGACAAACGGCTCGCCCAGGCGCTGCTGCATCCGGCCAGCGTCGCGCTCTACGGCGCCTCCGACGACGTGGACAAGATGGGCGGGCGGCCCGTGCAGTTCCTCAAGCGCACGGGCTTCGCGGGCCGCATCTATCCCATCAACCCGCGGCGCGACGAGATCCAGGGCCTGAAGGCCTGGCCCAGCCTGCAGAGCCTGCCCGAGGTGCCCGACCAGGTCTTCGTGCTCACGCCGACCGAGACCGTGATCCCGGCCGTGCGCGAATGTGCGGCCCTGGGCGTGAAGGTGGTCACCATCCTCGCGAGCGGCTTCTCCGAATCCGGCGCCGAAGGCGCGGCGCGCGAGGGCGAGCTGCGCCGGATCGCCAAGGAGACGGGCATCCGCATCCTCGGCCCCAGCAGCCTGGGCGTGGTCAACCCGCGCACGGGGCTGGTGCTTACGGCCAACGCGGCCTTCGCCGAGCCCGACCTGCCGCCCGGCAAGGTGTTCGTCGCATCGCACAGCGGCAGCATGATCGGCGCGCTGGTCTCGCGCGGCAAGGCGCGCGGCGTGGGCTTCGCGGGGCTGGTGTCGGTGGGCAGCGAGGTGGACTTGAACGTGGGCGAGATCTGCGCCGCCACGCTCGATGACCCGGCCATCGAGGGCTACCTGCTGTTTCTCGAGAGCCTGCGCCACGGCCCCGAGCTGCGCGCCTTCGCGCGCGCGGCGCATGCCAGGGGCAAGCCCGTGATCGCCTACAAGCTCGGCCGCTCGGCGGCGGCGGCCGAGATGGCCACCACGCACACGGGTGCCATCGCGGGCGAGGACGACATCGCCGAGGCATTCCTGAAAGACATGGGCGTCGCCCGCGTGGGCGTGCTCGAAGCGCTGCTCGAAACCTTCCCGCTCGCGCGGCGCATTCCGCTGGAGAGTGCGCCCAAGCGCGTCGGCGTGGTCACCACCACGGGCGGCGGCGCGGCCATGGCGGTGGAGCAGCTCGGCATCCGCGGCGTGGTCGTGGAGCCGCCTTCGGCCGACACCCTGAAGCGGCTGGAGCAGGCCGGCCTGCCCTGCACGCCGGGCCGCGTGCTCGACATGACGCTTGCGGGCACCAAGTACGAGACCATGAAGGCCACGCTGGACATCCTGCTCACCGCGCCCGAGTTCGACCTCGTGCTGGCCGTGGTGGGCTCGTCCGCGCGCTTTCAGCCGCAGCTGGCCGTCAAACCCATCGTCGAATGCGCGGGCGGCCCCAAGCCGCTCGCCGCCATGCTGGTGCCCGACGCGCCCGAGGCGCTGGCCGCGCTCACCGCTGCTGGCGTGCCCTGCTTCCGCACGCCCGAGGCCTGCGGCGACGCCATCGCCGCCGTGCTCGCGCGCCGCCGGCCGGGGCCCGAGCCCGTGCTGCCCGCGCCCGGTCCCGCGCGCACCTTGAGCGAGGCCGAGGCCTACGGCGTGCTCCATGAACTCGGCGTGCCGCATGCGCCCGTGGCCTTGCGCTGCTTCGGCGAGGCGCCCGCGCCGCTGCCCTTCGCCTACCCGGTGGTCGCCAAGGTCTGCTCGGCCGAGATCCCGCACAAGACCGAGGTCGGCGGCGTGCTGCTGAACATCGGCAGCGACGAGGAACTGGCGGCGGCACTGGCCACGCTGCGCCGCAACCTCGACGAGCGCGCACCGAAGGCCGCGTGCGACGAGGTACTGGTGCAGCCCATGCAAAAGGGCTTGTCCGAGGTGCTCGTGGGCTACCGCGTCGATCCCGACGCCGGCCCCATCGTCATGCTCGCTGCGGGCGGTATCTGGGCCGAGGTCGCCAAGGATCGCAGCATCCGCCTCGCCCCGGTGACGGTGGAGACGGCGCGCGAGATGGTCGCCGAGGTCAATGCCTTGAAGCCCCTGACGGGCCTGCGCGGCAAGGCGCGCGGCGACCTGGAGGCTCTGGCGCGCACGGTGAGCGCGCTCTCGCAGCTGGCGCTCAAGCCGGAACTGGGCATCGCCGAGGCCGAGGTCAATCCGCTGCTCGTCCTGCCCGAGGGGCAGGGCGTGGTGGCGGTGGACGCGCTGGTGTTCCAGTGGACGCCAGCCTGATTCACGCCGCGCGTTCAAAAAAATCAAACCCGCGGGGGCCTGCGTTCCGGGGTGCGGCAGTACCATCGCCGGCATGGAAGCAGCCCTTCGCCAGATCATCGACCGCGTGCGCGACAGCGCAGACCGCCGTGCCCTGCTGCGCATCCGCGGCGGCGGCACCAAGGACTTCCATGGCCCCGGCGCGCCGGCCCATGCGGGCGAGCCGCTGGACATGCGGCCGCTCGCGGGCATCGTCAGCTACGAGCCCAGCGAGCTGGTGGTGACGGCCCTGGCCGGCACGCCGCTGGCGGAGCTGGAGGCGCTGCTTGCCCAGCATGGCCAGAGCCTGCCGTTCGAGCCGCCGCGCTTCGCCCCCGGCGGTACCGTGGGCGGCATGGTGGCGGCCGGCCTGTCGGGCCCGGCGCGCGCCAGCGTGGGCGCGGTGCGCGACTACGTGCTGGGCGTGGAGATCATCAACGGCAAAGGCGAACTGCTGCGCTTCGGCGGCCAGGTGATGAAGAACGTGGCCGGCTACGACGTCTCGCGCCTCATGGCGGGCAGCTGGGGGCAGCTGGGCATCATCACCGAGGTCAGCCTCAAGGTGCTGCCCGTGCCGCCGGCCGAGGCCACGCTGCGCTTCGACTGCGGCCAGGCCGAGGCGCTTGCGCGCCTGCACGCCTGGGGCGGCCAGCCGCTGCCGCTGAACGCCAGCTGCTGGGTGCAGGATGGCGGTGGCGCGGGCCGGCTCTACGTGCGCCTGCGCGGCGCGCGCGCCGCCGTGCAGGCGGCGTGCCGCAGCATGGGCGGCGCGCCGCAGGATGCGCCCACGGTTCCCGCCGACTGGCAGGCCTGCCGCGACCAGCGCCTGCCCTGGTTCACGGCGCGCGCGGCCGATCATGCGCTGTGGCGCCTGTCGGTGCCGCAGACGGCGCCGGTGCTGGCGCTGCCCGCGGGCGTGGCGCCGCCGCTGGTCGAATGGCATGGCGGCCTGCGCTGGGTGCAGGCGCCGGCGCGGCATGGCGACGAACTGCGGGCGCTGGCCCGGCAGGTGGGCGGCAGTGCTTCTTGTTTTGTAGCTGCTGGCGCTGATGGGGCGGGCGCAGCAGGCCTTTTCGATGCCAATGACGGGGCGCTGGCCGCGGTGCACCAGCGGCTCAGGCAGGCGTTCGACCCGGCCGGCATCCTCAACCCCGGCAGGCTCGTCTAGCCATGCGCCTGCTGCGCCACCTGACGGGGCGGTACCGCACCCCGGTCGCCAACCGCACGCTGGGCCTGCTGCTGGCCTTCAACGCGGGCGGCATCAATGCCGGGGGATTCCTGGTGGTGGGCATGTACACCTCGCACATGACGGGCATCGTCTCCACCGTGGGCGACAACCTGGTGCTGGGCAACATGGCGCTGGTGCTGGGCGCGCTGGGCACGCTGTGGGCCTTCATGTCGGGGGCGGGCAGCACCGCCATCATGGTCAACTGGGCGCGCCACCAGCACCTGCGCAGCACCTTCGCGCTGCCGCTGCTGCTGGAGGCCGTGCTCATGCTGCTGTTCGGCCTGATGGGCGCCATCACGCTCACATGGCGCACGCCTTTCGCGGTGCCGCTCACGGTGCTGCTGCTGGCCTACCTCATGGGGCTGCAGAACGCCGTCATCACCAAGATGTCGTCGGCCGAGATCCGCACCACGCACATGACCGGCATTTGCACCGACATCGGCATCGAGCTGGGCAAGGCCCTGTACTGGAACCGCGGCGGCAGGCCGGCGCACGAGCAGGTGCACGTCAACCACAAGCGGCTGCGCCTGTTCGCCAGCCTGCTGTCCATGTTCATGGCTGGCGGCGTGGTGGGGGCGGCCGGCTTCAAGTACGTGGGCTTCATCTGGGTGGTGCCGCTGGCCACCGTGCTGCTGGTGCTGTCGCTGCCGCCGCTGGCGGCCGACTTCGACCGCCTGGGGCTGGCGTGGCGCAGGCGCTCTTCCCGCGGCCAGTGAACCGAACCCTCGCGCCACCACGAAGAAAGCATCGACATGCAGACCCAACTCGCTCCCGAATACCAGGGCACGCCCGAAGGCCAGGAGGCCGAGGCCATCCTGCGCAAATGCGTGCACTGCGGCTTTTGCACCGCCACCTGCCCCACCTACCAGCTGCTGGGCGACGAGCTCGACGGCCCGCGCGGGCGCATCTACCTCATCAAGCAGGTGCTGGAAGGCCAGGAGCCCACGCGCAAGACCCAGCTGCACCTGGACCGCTGCCTGACCTGCCGCAACTGCGAGAGCACCTGCCCCAGCGGCGTGCAGTACGGCCACCTGGTGGACATAGGCCGGCGCATCGTCGAGGAAAAGGTGCCCCGCCCGCGCGGCGAGGCCGCGGTGCGCTGGGCGCTCAAGGAGGGGCTGCCCTCGCCGCTGTTCGCGCCCGCCATGAAGCTCGGCCAGGCCGTGCGCGGCCTGCTGCCCGGGCGCTTGCGCGCCAAGGTGCCGCCGCGCCAGCAGGCCGGCCGCTGGCCCGCCGCCAGCCACGCGCGCAAGGTGCTGCTGCTGCAGGGCTGCGTGCAGCCCGCCATGGCGCCCAACATCAACGCCGCCACGGCGCGCGTGCTCGACGCCGCGGGCATCCAGACCCTGGTGGCGCCCGAGGCCGGCTGCTGCGGCGCCGTGAAGTTCCACCTGAACGACCAGGACGGCGGCCGCGCGCAGATGCGCGCGAACATCGACGCCTGGTGGCCCTACATCGAGCGCGGCGCGGTGGAATGCATCGTCATGAACGCTTCGGGCTGCGGCGTCACCGTGAAGGAATACGGCCACATCCTGCGCCTGGACCCGCAGTACGCCGAGAAGGCGGCGCGCGTGAGCGCTTTGACGCGCGACCTGTCCGAGCTGCTGCCCGACCTGGTGCCGCTGCTCAAGGACCG
Organism: Alicycliphilus denitrificans K601; assembly: GCF_000204645.1. Classification (NCBI taxonomy): domain Bacteria; kingdom Pseudomonadati; phylum Pseudomonadota; class Betaproteobacteria; order Burkholderiales; family Comamonadaceae; genus Alicycliphilus; species Alicycliphilus denitrificans. Next base: position 265,912 of record NC_015422.1, read on the forward strand.
CGTGCGGCCCGCCGGCCGGGCCTTCGCCTACCACCCGCCGTGCACCCTGCAGCACGGCCAGAAGCTGCGCGGCGGCGTGGAGCGGCACATGGCGGCGCTGGGCTTCACGCTGCGCGTGGCCCGTACCGAGTCGCACCTGTGCTGCGGCGCGGCCGGCACCTATTCCGTGCTCAACCCGGAGCTCTCCTACCAGCTGCGCGACCGCAAGCTGGGCGTGCTGGGCGCGGCCTTCGCGGACGAACCGCCCGCGGCCATCCTGTCGGCCAACATGGGCTGCATCACGCACCTGCAAAGCGGAACGGAGATTCCCGTCAGGCACTGGGTGGAGCTGCTCGACGAGGCATTGCTGGCATGATGACGGGTTTTGACCGCCGCGCCGGACGGGCCCCGCAGGGCCATGCCGCGCGCCCTTGAGCCATGAACGATTCCGTGAACGCACTCCAGCCCTCCGCCGAAGCCGCGCAACCCGTCCAGCCCGCCGCGCCCGTCGCTGCCGTGGAGGCCGCGGGCAATGACGCCGCGCCGCGCGAGCGCCGCCGTGGCGGGCGCCGTCGCTCCGGTGCCCGCCGCGAGCAGAACCCGCCGGCCGGTGCGGCGGGCCAGGAGGGACAGGCCGCCGGCACGGCGCCCGCGCCGCGCCGCACGCACCCGCTGCTGGAGCAACTGGCCGGCTGGTACCCGCACCTGTTCGGCATGCAGTGCCTGCCGCTCAAGCGCGGCATCTTCCACGACCTGATGGCCGCGCATGGCGAAGCCATCGACAAGGACGCGCTCAAGCTCGCGCTGTCCATCCACACGCGCTCCACGCGCTATCTGAACGCCGTGGCCCAGGGACTCAGGCGCCACGACCTGCAGGGCCAGCCCGTGGAGGACATGGCGCCCGAGCATGTGCACCACGCGCTGCTGGAGGTGTTCCGCCGCCGCAAGCCGCGCGATGGCGAGGACCTCGCCCTCAAGCTGCGCCGCCGCATTGCCCAGGCCTTCGAGGCCTCGGGCCTCACGCGCGAGGCCTACGACGCGCTGGTGCGCGGCCGCGACGAAAAGGCCAACGCCCTGCTCGACGAGGCCTTTGCCGAGGTCGCCGAGCAGGGCGCCAAGGCCGAGGCCCTGCTGCGCGCCTTCGAGGCCAGCGGCGCCACGCCCGAGCAGTTCGCCGACATGTACGGCATGGACCGGCGCGTGGTCACGCAGTCCCTGGCGCGGGCGCGCAGGCTGCGGGCGCCCGCGGCGCAGGCCGCCGCGCCGGGCGAGGCGCCGTAGCCCTGCGGCGCATCCCCGCTGCCGCGCCCCTTGCCGCCGCCGTGCGGGCGGTGAGCGTCATCCGCGAGCGCGCGGCCGCCAGGCCGACCAGGTGGCGGCCAGCAGGATCAGCGCGCCGCCGGCCAGCGTGCCGGCCGTGAGCCGGGACGCGCCCAGCAGCACCGACGAGCCGCTGGCGAACACTACCTCCGACAGCATGATCACCGCCGTCGTGCCTGCCGCCAGGCGCGCCGCGCCGAACTGCAGGGCCCAGTTGCCCGCCATCAGCAGCAGCGACAGCAGCGCGGCCACCGTGATCCAGGTGGCGTCGGGCGGCGGAAACGCGGTCACCAGGCCCACGGACCGACCCAGGTTGGCCACCAGCAGCGCCAGCAGCAGGCAGCCGCCGAACATGGCGAACATGCGCGCCTGCCCCGGCACGGCGTGCAGGCGGCGTACCGTGACGTTGGTGAGCGCGAACATGAAGCCGCCCAGCAGCGCCAGCATGTCGGCCACCGTCAGCGCGGCGAACAGGCGCCGCACGCCGCCCTCGGCGGGCCACAGCACCAGCAGTACGCCGCAGAAGGCCATCAGCAGCCGCGCCAGCGCCTGCGCCGTGGGCCGCTCGCCCAGGATGCGCCAGGCCAGCAGCACCGCCCAGGCCGGCATCAAGTAGAACAGCAGGATCACGCGCACCACGTCGCCGATGGTGATGGCCCAGTTGAAGGCCACGTTGTTGAGCCCCGAACTCAGCGCCAGCAGCCATAGGCCCGGGTGCGCGCGCAGCTGGGCCAGCACGCCGGGGCGCAGCGCCAGCATCGCCACGAGGATGGCGCAGTACATCAGCGCCGTGGCCCACAGCGGGTGCAGGCCCGCGCCCTGCATCTGCCGGAACGGCCACCAGGACAGGCCCCAGACGAAAGCGTTGAACAGCAGGGCCAGCGCGGGAAGCGGTGAATGCATGCAAAGAGCCTCTAACGCGCTTCAGTCAAGCGCAGGCAGCTATCAAAACGGTATCAATGGCGGTCCCGCCGCGCCATCCTGCGCAGATGCACCATTTCCTTGGGGTAGCGGCGCACGTTGTGGACATGCCAGCGCAGGATGGCCAGCATCACCAGCGCCACCAGCAGGCCGAACGCGGCGATGGCGCCATGGGCCGACAGCCCCAGCTTGGTGAACAGGCTGTAGAGCACGCCCATGCCCAGGATGGCCGCCTGCTCGTTGAAGTTCTGCACCGCGATGGAGCGGCCCGCGCCCATGAGGTTGTGGCCGCGGTGCTGCAGCAGCGCGTTCATGGGCACGACCAGGAAGCCGCCCAGCCCCCCCAGCACGATCAGGAAGGGAACGGCCAGCCAGATGCTGTGGATGGCGTTCATCAGGATCACCAGCAGGCCCATGGCGATGCCCAGCGGGATCACGCGCGTGGCCTGCTCCAGGCGCATGCGCATGGACGCCAGCACGGCGCCGGCCGCCGTGCCTATGGCCACTACGCCCACCAGCGCCGACGCCTGCGTGGTGCCGTAGCCCAGGGCGGCGGCGCTCCAGGCCAGCACGATGTAGCGCAGGTTGCCCGAGACGCCCCAGAACAGCGTGGTGGTGGACAGCGAGATCTGCCCCAGCCGGTCGCGCCACAGGCGCCGGTTGCAGGTCCAGAAGTCGGGCAGCAGCGCGACCGGGTTGCGCGGCATGGGGCGCATCTCCACGCCCGTGAGCGGGATGCGCAGGTTGAACCAGGCCGCCAGCATGTACACCGGCACCAGGGCCAGGATGGCGGCCTCGGCCGGCAGGTCTATGCCCAGGTCCACGCCCGGCAGGTCGAAGTCGAGCAGCACGCCCGAGATGTGCGGCGCCACCAGCTGGCCGCCCAGTAGCACGCCCAGGATGATGGAGGCGATCGTCAGCCCCTCGATCCAGCCGTTGGCCTTGACCAGCTGCGAGGCCGGCAGCAGTTCGGTCAGGATGCCGTACTTGGCCGGCGAATAGGCGGCCGCGCCCAGCCCCACGACGGCGTAGGCCAGCAGCGGGTGCGAGCCGAACAGCATCATCAGGCAGCCCACCACCTTGATGGCATTGCTGATGAACATCACCCGCCCCTTGGGCATGGAGTCCGAGAACGCACCCACCCAGGGCGCCAGCACCACGTAGAACAGCGCGAACATGGGCACCAGGGCGGCGCGCTGCCACTCGGGCGCACCGCTGCTGCGTAGCAGCTCCACCGCGGTCACGAACAAGGCATTGTCGGCCAGCGAGCTGAAAAACTGCGCCGACATGATGGTGTAGAAACCGCGCTTCATCGGATGGCTGGTGGGTCCACCAGCGCAGCCGATGGACTGTGAGAATTCGAAACACTCCGTGGAGCGACGGGCGGTTATATCACGCAGGCCCGGCGGCCCGGTGCCAGAATGGTCACCCATCGCTCCGTAGAAACACCAGCCTCATGCCGCGCCCCATCCTTGCCACCATCCACCCCGCAGCCGTGCAGCACAACCTCGAGCGTGCGCGCCGCGCCGCGCCCGATGCGCGCATGTGGGCCGTGGTCAAAGCCAACGCCTACGGCCACGGCATAGAGCGCGTGTTCGAGGGCCTGCGCTCGGCCGACGGCATCGCGCTGCTGGACATGGCAGAGGCCGAGCGCGTGCGCCGGCTCGGCTGGCGCGGCCCCGTCCTGCTGCTGGAGGGCGTGTTCGAGCCGCGCGACCTGGAGCTGTGCTCGCGCCTGTCGCTGTGGCACGCCGTGCACTGCGACGAGCAGATCGACTGGCTGGCCGCGCACAAGACCCAGGCGCCGCACCGCGTGTTCCTCAAGATGAACTCCGGCATGAACCGCCTGGGCTTCGCGCCCGGGCGCTACCGCTCGGCCTGGGCGCGCCTGAACGCGCTGCCGCAGGTGGACGAGATCTCCTTCATGACGCATTTCTCCGATGCCGACGGACCGCGCGGCATCGCCCACCAGGTGCAGGCCTTCCATCGCGCCACGCAGGACCTGCCGGGCGAGCGCTGCATCGCCAACAGCGCCGCCATCCTGCGCCATGGTGGCGAGGCCCAGGTGCGCCTGGACTGGGTGCGCGCCGGCATCGCGCTGTACGGCAGCGCGCCCGACCATCCCGAGCGCACCGCCGTCGACTGGGGCCTGGAGCCGGCCATGACGCTGGCCTCGCGCATCATCGGCGTGCAGCAGCTGCAGGCGGGCGACACCGTGGGCTATGGCTCGCGCTTCACGGCCGAGGGGCCGCTCGCCATCGGCGTCGTGGCCTGCGGCTACGCCGACGGCTACCCGCGCCACTGCGACACCGGCACGCCCGTGCTGGTCAATGGCGTGCGCACGCGCACCATCGGCCGCGTGAGCATGGACATGATCGCCGTGGACCTCACGCCCGTGCCCGGCGCCGGCATGGGCGCCGAGGTCACCCTCTGGGGCCGCGCTTCCAACGGCGTCGTGCTGCCCATCGACGAGGTGGCCGAGGCCGGTGGCACCGTGGGCTACGAGCTCATGTGTGCGCTCGCGCCGCGCGTTCCCGTCTCCGTAGACTGATACGGCCCCGCTGTCAAGGGGCAGGCTTTCCGCGCACGCCGCACGCCCGGTGAATGCCCTCTGTACGGGGCTGCGCGAGGGGTGTTTCCCTCTTAAAAACCATTTTGCAGAAATTGTCTTTGAGTTTGCTCTGAATCAAGAGGCCGATTCGGGTCTTCCCGAAGAATGAGTTCACAGCGCATTGACAGTCCGCGACAAAGAGAGAAGTGGAGCCCCCCATGAAACAGAAGTCCTCTCCCGTGCGCCATGCCGCTCGCTTCATGCTGGGCGCGGTGTCCATGGCAGCCCTGCTGATGGCTGCTCCCGTGCGCGCGCAGGAACCCGTGCAGCCAATCGCCGGCCCCAAGGTGACCAGCCCCGCCAAGGTCGAGTTGGGCAAGAAGCTGTGGTTCGACCCGCGCCTGTCGCGCTCGGGCTTCATCTCGTGCAACTCGTGCCACAACCTGAGCATGGGTGGCTCGGACAACCTCAAGACCTCCATCGGCGACAAGTGGCAGAAGGGCCCGATCAACTCGCCCACGGTGCTCAACTCCAGCCTGAACCTCGCCCAGTTCTGGGATGGCCGCGCCAAGGATCTGAAGGAGCAGGCCGGCGGTCCCATCGCCAACCCGGGCGAGATGGCCTTCACGCACGGCCTGGCCGTGGACATGCTGCGCTCCATCCCGCAGTACGTGGCCGAGTTCAAGAAGGTCTTCGGCCATGACAAGCTCACCATTGACGAGGTGACGGCCGCCATCGCCGCCTTCGAGGAAACGCTGGTCACCCCCAACGCGCGCTTCGACAAGTGGCTCAAGGGCGACAAGAAGGCCATCAATGCGCAGGAACTGCGCGGCTACCAGCTCTTCAAGAGCTCCGGCTGCGTGGCCTGCCACAACGGCCCCAACCTGGGCGGCAACTCGTTCCAGAAGATGGGCCTGGTCGAGCCCTACAAGACGGACAACCCGGCCGAGGGCCGCTCCGCCGTCACGGGCAACGACGCCGAGCGCTTCAACTTCAAGGTGCCGACGCTGCGCAACGTGGAACTGACGTACCCCTACTTCCACGACGGCGCCGCCGACACGCTGTCCCAGGCCGTGGACACCATGGGCCGCCTGCAACTGGGCAAGAAGTTCACCGGGCAGGAGAACGCCGACATCGTCGCCTTCCTGAAGACGCTGACGGGCGACCAGCCCAAGATCGCCATGCCCATCCTGCCGCCGTCGAGCGACAAGACCAAGCGGCCCCAGCCGTTCGAATGACGCGCTGCAACCCATGAAAGCCGGCCTGCTCGCAGGCCTTTTACCGGCCGGGGCTCCGTAAGGGGCGCCGGCTTCTTTTTCAGCCCAGCGCCCGCTGCACCGCCGGGCGCGCCGCCATGCGCTGGGAGTGGGCGTGCACCTTGGGGAAGCGCGCGATGTCCACGCCGTCGCTCTTGAGCCAGCCAGCCACGGTGAACAGGTAGCCGTCGGCCACGGTGTACTGCTCGCCCAGCATCCAGGGGCCGTCGCCCAGATAGTGCCGCTCGATCACGTCGAAGCACTCGGTCATATTGGCCGGTACCTTGCGCTGCATGGCGGCCTGGGCCTCGGGCTCGTCGGCCCAGCGGCTGGCGCGCGGGCGGTGAGCGTGCGCCACGTGCACGGTGGACGCCAGGTAGCTGTTGAACTCCTGCATGCGCGCGAAGCCGAAGGCGTCGGCGGGCGCCAGGCCGGCCTGGACAAAGCGCTGCGCCACGTAGGCCAGCAGGGCCGGGGTCTCGGTGAGCACGCCATGCTCGGTGACCAGGGCCGGCACGCGGCCCTTGGGGTTGATGGCCAGGTATTCGGGCGAGCGCTGCTGCTGGCTGGCGAAGTCCATGCGCACCGGGGTGTACGGCGCCTGGGCCTCCTCCAGCGCGATGCGTACGGCCTGGGCGCAGGTGCCGGGGGCGTAGTACAGGGTTAGCGTGGTCATGGTGATGCTCCTCGAATGAGAGCTGCTTGCGCAGTCTGGTAAAAGGTTCTGGCGTGATTTTGCTTTAAACGCCAATTCTCGGACTGGCGTTTTTCCGGGGGCGATTGTCACCGTCTATAGTGCCCACCCCATGGCCAAGGACAAAACCCTCTACTCCTGCAGCGAATGCGGCGCGAGCAGCCCGCGCTGGCTCGGCAAATGCCCGGGCTGCGGGGCCTGGAACACGCTGATCGAGACCGTGCCCGATGCCGGCCCCGGCAAGAACCGTCTGAGCGGCGCGGGCCAGTATGCGGGCCTGGCGCAGGCGCAGTCGGTGATGCCGCTGGCCGCCATCGAGGCCACCGAGGTGGCACGCACGCCCAGCGGTATCGAGGAGCTCGACCGCGTGCTCGGCGGCGGCGTGGTCGAGGGCGGCGTGGTGCTCATCGGCGGCGACCCGGGCATCGGCAAGTCCACGCTGCTGCTGCAGGCCATGGACGCGCTGCAGCGCGTGGGCCTGCCCACGCTCTACGTGACGGGCGAGGAGAGCGGTGCGCAGGTGGCGCTGCGCTCGCGCCGCCTGGGGCTGGAGGCGAGCCAGGTGAACGTGCTGGCCGAGATCCAGCTGGAGAAGATCCTCGCCACCATCGAGGCCACGCAGCCCGCCGTGGCGGTGATCGACTCCATACAGACCATCTACTCCGACCAGCTCACGAGCGCGCCGGGCTCGGTGGCACAGGTGCGCGAATGCGCCGCCCACCTCACGCGGCTGGCCAAGGCCACGGGCATCGCCGTGGTGCTGGTGGGCCACGTGACCAAGGAGGGCGCGCTGGCCGGCCCGCGCGTGCTGGAGCACATGGTGGACACGGTGCTGTACTTCGAGGGCGACACGCACAGCAGCTTCCGCCTGGTGCGCGCCATCAAGAACCGCTTCGGCGCGGTGAACGAGATCGGCGTGTTCGCCATGACCGAGCGGGGCCTCAAGGGCGTGGCCAACCCCAGCGCCATCTTCCTGTCGCAGCACAGCGAGCCCGTGCCCGGCAGCTGCGTGCTGGTCACGCTGGAGGGCACGCGCCCGCTGCTGGTGGAGATCCAGGCATTGGTCGATGGCGGCGGCCCGAGCCCGCGGCGCCTCTCGGTAGGCCTGGAGCGCGACCGCCTGGCCATGCTGCTGGCGGTGCTGCACCGCCATGCGGGCGTGGCCTGCGCGGACCAGGACGTGTTCGTCAATGCCGTGGGCGGCGTGCGCATCAGCGAGCCCGCGGCCGATTTGGCGGTGATGCTGTCCATCACCAGCAGCCTGCGCGGGCGCGCGCTGCCCAAAGGCTTCATCGCCTTCGGCGAGGTAGGCCTGGCCGGCGAGGTGCGCCCCGCGCCGCGCGGCCAGGAGCGGCTGAAGGAGGCCGCCAAGCTGGGCTTCACCGTGGCCGTGGTGCCCAAGGCGAACGCGCCCAAAAAGCCCATCCCCGGCCTGGAGATCCACGCCGTGGAGCGCGTGGACGAGGCCATGGCCGCCGTGCGCGGCCTGGGCTGAAACTCAGTCCTGGGCCTCGAAGCCCGATGCCTTGACGATGGGGCTCCAGGCGGCGCGCTCCTTGAGCATGCGCTCCCGGGCCTCGGCGCCGGACTTGCCCACGACCTCCAGTCCGAGGTCCTCGAGCCTGGCGGCCGTGGCCGGGTTGCGGGAGGCCTTGATGAAAGCCTCCTGCAGGCGCGCCTTGACCGGCTCGGGCGTGGCGCCGCTCACGTAGGCGCCGTACCAGCTGGTGGCGTACTCGAACTGCTTGTAGCCCTGCTCGAACGCGGTGGGCACCTCGGGAAGGGCCTTGATGCGGCGCGTGCCACTGACCCCCAGGAAATGCAGCTTGTTGCCCCGGTACAGCGGCATCATGCTCGCGACGGCATCCCAGCCCATGGAAACGTTGCCCGACACGACGTCCACCAGCATGGGCGTGGCGCCGCGGTACGGCGTGGGCGTGACGCTCAGGCCCAGCTCCTTGCTCAGCGCGAAGGCGCCCAGGTGGCCGGCGCTGCCTATGGACGCCAGCCCCAGGCTCCCCTGCGCGGGATGCTGCTTGAGCCACTGTACGTACTGGTCCATCGTCTTGTAGGGCGCGTTGACGGCGGTGGCGATGACGGTGGGCACGTCGGTCAGCAGGGCCACCGGCACCAGATCCTTGTCGGGGTCGTAGCTGAGCTTCTTGTAGGTCAGGGGGAAGATGGTGAACATCGGCGAGGGACCGATGAAGACGGTCTTGCCGTCGGCCGGCGCCTTCTTCACGTAGTCGAGGGCCAGGCGCGAGGACGCGCCCGGCTTGTTCTCCACCAGCACGTTGCCCAGGCCGTCCTGGCGCAGCTGCTCCGCGTAGATGCGCGCGAGCGAATCGGCCGCGCCGCCGGGCGCGAAGCCCACCACGATGCGCGTGAAGTCGCCCTCCTGGGCCTGCGCGGCCGGGCCGCATGCGAGGGCCAGGGCGGCCAGCGCGCCGGCGAGCACCGCGTGGCGGCGCGAGGATGTCGTCATAGGGGGTATCTCCATTCCTTGGGTTTATGACATGTCAGGCCAGGCCTGCAGCAGGTTGAAAGAGGCCTCCAGGCAGGCCGCCGCCTGCAGCATCTGCGCATCGCAGAACATGGGCGCGACGATCTGCAGGCCCACCGGCAGCCGCTCGGAATCGAAGCCGCACGGGATGCTGACGGCGGGATGGCCCGTCATGTTGAACGGCATGGTCCAGGGGTACCAGTTCGCGCGGATGTCGCCCATCTCGGCGCCGTCGATCTCCATGCGGTCGAAGATGTCGGTGCCCAGCGGCAGCGCCGTGCGCGTGAGCGTCGGCATGACTAGGAAGTCCGCGTCGTCCAGCCAGCCCTGCACGGTGTGAAAAAGTCGGGAGCGCGCGAACATCGCGTTCTGGTAGTCGAGCGCGCTGTAGTCCTGCGCGCTCTCGATCTGGCGCCGGAACGTGGCGCTCAGGGCGTCGCCATGCTGCTGCACCAGCGGCGCGAAGCGGGCGCGCCAGACCGTGTGGTTCACCGTACGCCAGAGGGGCTCGATGTCCAGCTGCGCCTCGAACGGCTCCACACTGCCTCCCAGCGACTCGATGTGGAGCAGCGCCTGCCGGAACGCCTGCTCCACCTGCGCCGACACGCGGCGCCCGTGCGGCGCGACGTTGTAGCGAAAGCGCTTGCCGCGCAGGTCACGCGCCGCCCGCACGGCCTGCACGTGATCGACAGCCGCGCGTCCCTGGGACCAGGGGTCGCACGGGTGGGGGCCGGCCATCGCGTCGAGCATCAGCGCCGTGTCCAGCACGGTGCGCGCGGTCGGCGTGACGTAGGTCTGGTTGCCGAAGAGGTCCAGTGCCTGGCTGTGCGGCACCACGCCGATGGTCTGCTTGATGCCCACCACGCCGTTGCAGGCGGCGGGGATGCGCGTGGAGCCGCCGCCATCGGTGGCGATGGCCAGCGGCGCCATGCCGGCGGCGACGGCCACCGCCGCGCCCCCGCTGCTGCCGCCGCAGGTGTGGCGGGGGCTCCATGCGTTGGGCGTGGCGCCGAACAGCGGCGCGTCGGTGAAACCCTTGGAGCCGAACTCGGGCGTCGTGGTCTTGCCGATCAGGATCGCGCCGGCGCGGCGCAACCGGGCCACGGAGACGGCGTCCTCGGCGGGGACGTTGCCGCGCAGGGGGAGCGCCCCGAAGGTCGTGGCGACGTCCCGGGTGTTGACGATGTCCTTCACGGAGAACGGCACGCCGTGTAGCGCGCCCAGGGCGTCGCCGCGCATGAGGGCGCCCTCGGCGGCCCGGGCCTGCGCCAGCGCCTGGTCCGCGCACACGGTGATGAAGCAGTTCAGCCGGGGCTGCTGCGCCGCCATGTGCGCGAGGATGGCGGTGGTGGCCTCCACGGGGGAGATGTGCCTGCCGCGTATGGCGCGGGCCAGTTCGGCCGCGGGCCATTTCCACAATTCGGGGGGCATGGCCGAAGGCGGGGGGAGGTCGTCGTTCACTCTGTGTTGCCGCCGCGGCGGGTGCATCGTCTCCAGGATCCGGGGATTATCGGCCGCGGGCGGACCGTGCCGCAATGTCGGTAACTACGCACGACCCGCAGCCGCGCCCCTGCGCGCGCATAGGACAATGCGCCTATGAATTTGCGCAAGATCTTCATTCCGCTGGGCATCGTCGCCCTCGCCATCGCCGGCTATCGCGCCTACGGCCTGCAGGGCATCCTCACCGTGAGCGGGGGGCTGGTCATGTGGGGGCTGCTGCATTACACGCGTCTCATGAATGTGATGCAGAAGGCCCGGAACAACCCGATCGGCTACGTGGGCAGCGCCGTGATGCTCAACGCCAGGCTCAAGTCCGGCGTGAACCTGATGCACGTGGTCGCCATGACGCGCGCGCTGGGCGAGCAGCTGTCGGCCGAAGGCCAGGAGCCCGAGGTGTACCGTTGGACGGACGGCACGCAGTCGCACGTGACCTGCGAATTCGTCAATGGCCGGCTGGTGCGCTGGAACCTGGTGCGGCCGGCGCCGGGCGAGGACCCCGCCGGCGAATCGTAAAATAGCCGGCTTTGCGACCCACGCAGTTTCTGTAAAGGATCACCATGAGCCCCGTTGTTCCCTCCATGGCCGACCGTGACGGCAAGATCTGGATGGATGGCCAGATGGTGGACTGGCGCGATGCCAAGATCCACGTGCTGACCCACTCGCTGCACTACGGCTGCGGCGCCTTCGAAGGCGTGCGCGCCTACAAGACGGAGCAGGGCACGGCCATCTTCCGCCTGCAGGAGCACACCGACCGCCTGTTCAACAGCGCCAAGATCCTGCGCATGAAGCTTCCTTTCACCAAGGAGGAGGTGAACGAGGCGCAGCGGGCCGTGGTGCGGGCCAACAAGCTGGAATCGTGCTACCTGCGCCCGCTGACCTGGATCGGCTCCGAAAAGCTGGGCGTCTCGCCCAAGGGCAACAAGATCCACATGATCGTCGCGGCCTGGGCTTGGGGCGCCTACCTGGGCGAGGAGGGCATGGCGCGCGGCATCCGCGTCAAGACCAGCAGCTTCACGCGCCACCACGTCAACATCACGATGACGCAGGCCAAGGCGTCGAGCAACTACACCAACTCCATCCTGGCCAACATGGAGGCCACCGACGACGGCTACGACGAGGCCCTGCTGCTCGACAGCGCCGGCTTCGTCTCCGAGGGCTCGGGCGAGAACGTGTTCATCATCAAGGATGGCGTGGTCTACACGCCCGACCTGTCGGCCGGCGCCCTCAACGGCATCACGCGCAACACCGTGCTGCACATCTGCAAGGACCTGGGCCTGGAACTGGTGCAAAAGCGCATCACGCGCGACGAGGTGTACATTGCCGACGAGGCCTTCTTCAGCGGCACGGCCGCCGAGATCACGCCGATCCGCGAGCTCGACCGCGTGCAGATCGGCGGCGGCAGCCGCGGCCCGCTCACGGAGAAGATCCAGACGGCTTTCTTCGACATCGTCAATGGCCGCAATCCCAAATACGCCCACTGGCTCACCAAGGTCTGATCACGCCATGCCTCAAGCAATCGTCGAACTGCTCGCCAAGGACCTGGACGGCAATGGGGGCGTGCACTGCCCCAACCCCAAGGCGGACATGAAGCTGTGGAACGGCCATCCCAGGGTATTCCTCGAGATCGCCCACCAGGGACAGGCGCAGTGCCCGTATTGCGGCACGCTGTACCGCCTCAAGGCGGGTGAGATTGTTCACGCGGGTCATTGACACACGACCTCGCCCCGCAGCCGCGCAGGTTGCGGGACTTGAGCGATCGGCCCCGGGGTCGGCGTATTGACCACATGACCACCCTCGAATCCTTCCTGGGCGCGCCGCCCTGGCCTCGCCAGCTCGCCACCGCGGCGCTGTTCCTGCTTCCCGCGCTGGCCCTGACGGTGCAGTCCGGCTATTCCTACGGTGCGGCGCTGCTGCTGATCGGGGCGCTGTGCTCGCTGCGCCGCTGGCCTTTCGCCGCACAGGACCGGTGGACCTGGGGCTTTGCGGTTGCCATGGGCGGCATGGGCGTTTTCTGGTGGCTCCTGGCCAATCCGCAGGAAAGCCTGGGGGGAACGTGGGACCGTCCTTCCAAGTTCGCCCTCGGCATCGCATGCCTGCTCTTCGTGAGCCCTACCGCGCCCAGGCCACGGGCGCAGTTCTGGGGGCTGCTGGCGGGCTGCCTGGGCGCGGGCGCCGTGGCGTTGTGGCAGGTGCATGTGGAGGGTGCCCCGCGTGCTTCGGGGTTCCCGAGCGGGAAGACCAATGCCATCCAGTGGGGCAACCTGGCGCTGCTGCTGGGCACCATGCTGGCCGTGCAGGCGATCACGCTGCGCGAGCACCTGGGCCGCGCCGCCCTGGCGCTGGCGGGCCTGGCGGCGCTGATGGCACTCAACGCCTCGGTGCTGTCGCTGTCGCGCGGCGGCTGGCTGGCGCTGCTGCTGGCCAGTCCCGTGGGCCTGTACCTGCTGTGGCGCTTCGACCGGCGCGCGCTGTGGCGCATGCTGGGCGGCGCGGCCGTCGTGCTGGCCGTGCTGGGCGCGGCCAACCATGCGGTGCTGGCCGAGCGCTGGAACGTCATGGAAAAAGAGATGCTAGTCTATGACGCCGAGCGTGAGGCGGGCAACTCGGTGGGCCAGCGCCTGGAGCACTGGCGCTTTGCCTGGGAGGTGGGACTGGAGAAGCCCATCTTCGGCTGGGGCATGCGCGGCTACCTGGAGGAGAAGGAAAAGCGCGTGGCCGCGGGGCAGTACGAACCGTCCATCGTGGAGTACATCTACACCCATAACGAGCCGCTGGACATGTTCGTCAAGGCGGGCATCGTCGGCGTGGCCTGGCTGCTTCTGTTCTACGCAGTGCCGCTGTGCATGTTCTGGCCCACCCGCGCGCGCGTGGCGGCCTATGCGCGCCAGGGCGCCGAGGTGCGCGCGCAGATGCTGGCGCTGCGCTTGGGCGGCGTGTGCATTCCGCTGCTGTACGCGGGCTTCGGCATGACGCAGGTTTTCTTCGCCCACAACAGCGGCATCATGTTCTACCTGTTCATGACCATGCTCACCTGGGCGGCGGTGCTCGGCATGGACGCGCAATACGCGGGTGGCGCGGGCGCATCGTCGTCCTCTTTGCCGCGCCGTGGTCCATCCTCCCGCCAGTCCCGTGCCTGAGATCGCCCGCCGGCCCCGCGTGCTGCACTTCGTGACCGGCGGGTTTTCCGGGGCCACGCAGGTGGCGGTGGACCTGGTGCGCGCCCACGCGCTGTCGGGCCGCTGCGAGGCGCTGCTGGTGCTGCGCCGCAAGCGGCATACCCGCGGCGAGCGCGTGCAGGCCCTGCGCGACGAGGGCCTGGCCGTGGAGACCGTGGCCGGCTGGGCGCATGCGGCCACCGTCTGGCAGCTGGCCGCCGTCTGCCGGCGCTGGCGGCCCGACGTGCTCGTGGCCCACGGCTTCAGCGAGCACCTGTGGGGCCGCTACGCGGGGCTGGTTGCCGGCGTGCCGCGGCTGGTGCAGGTGGAGCACAACTCCCGCGAGCGCTACACCGCCTGGCGGCTGCGCCAGGCGCTGTGGCTGGCCGGGCGCACCGAGGCCATCGTCGGCGTCTCCGAGGGCGTGCGCCAGAGCCTGCTGGCGCGCGGCTTTCCGCCCGGCAAGACCGTCGCCATTCCCAACGGCATCCCGCTCGCGCCCTACGATTGCGCGGACGGGCATGACTGGGCCGGCCGCGTGCCCGGCATCGTCATGGCCGCACGCTTCGCGCGCCAGAAGGACCACGCCACGCTGCTGCGCGCCGTGGCGCTGCTGCGCCAGCAGGGGCTCACGCCGCCCGTGAAGCTGGCCGGCGGCGGCAAGGCGGGCGCGCGGCGCGCGGCGCGCAGGCTGTGCACCGAGCTGGGGCTGGACGGGCAGGTGGAATTCCTGGGCCATTGCAAGGACATGCCTGGGTTGCTCATGGGGCACCGCATTTGCGTGCTGTCCACGCACTACGAGGGCATGCCGCTGTCGCTGATCGAGGGCATGGCCGCGGGCTGCGCCGTGGTGGGCAGCCGCGTGGTGGGTGTGCAGGAGGTCATCGAAGACGGCCGCAACGGCCTGCTGGCCGGGCACGCCGACCCCCGGTCCCTGGCCGATGCCCTGGAGCGCCTGCTGACGCGCGATGACGAGGCCCGGCGCATGGCACGGGCCGCGCGGGACGACGCGCTGCGGCTCTACGGTCTGCAGACCATGACCGCGCGGTACGAGGACCTGCTGCTGCGTGGACTGGAGCACCCCCGATGAAGGATGCGGACGCTCCCTGGCTCAGCATCCTCGTGCCCGTCTACGACGTGCAGGACTACCTGGCCGAGTGCATCGGGTCGGTGATGGAGCAGCTGGCGCAGCTGCCGGACGGCGGCGCGGGCGTGGAGGTGCTGGTGCTCGACGACGCGTCCACCGACGGCTCGCGCGCCCTCATGGACGCGCTGGCCGCGCGCTGGCCCGGCCGCCTGGCCCTGATGCACCACGCGCGCAACCAGGGGCTGAGCGCGGCGCGCAACACCATGATCGGCGCGGCCCGCGGCGAGTACCTGTGGTTCCTCGACTCCGACGACAAGCTGCTGCCCGGCGCGCTGGCGGGCCTGCAGGCCGCCGTGCGGCGCCACGCGCCCGACGCGGTGCTGTGCGACTTCGCGGTCTGGCGCGAGCGCCCGCGCCTCAAGCACCGGCTGCGCGGCGAGGCGCACCGCGCCACCTTCGCCGGGCCCGCAGGCGGGCCGTTCCACGACCGGGCGGCGCTGCTGGCCGGGCTGTTCATGACGGGCCAGCTGCACGCCTGGTCCAAGATCACGCGGCGCGCGCTGTGGGGCGCGGACCTGCGCTTTCCGCCGGGCCGCTACTTCGAAGACATGGCCACCATGCCCCTGGCCCTGCTGCGCGCGCGCAGCCATTGCTACCTGCCCGAACCCTGGGTGGCCTACCGCCAGCGCGGCAGCAGCATCCTGGCCACCATGACGCTGCCCAAGGCGCTGGATCAGTCGCAGGCGCTGGGCGCGTTTGCCCAGGCCCTGCGGGCGGCCGAGGCCGCGGGCGACATGCCCGCCCATGCGGATCTGCATTTCGCGCTGGCCCACCAATGCGCGCGCAGCCTCACGGGCGCGGCGCGCTTCCTGGAGCGGGCAGCGCTGCCCGTGGCCGAGCGCGAGGCCGCGGCGCGGCGGCTGCGCGACGACTTCGCTGCGGCATCGCCCCTGGCCGCGGAGGCGCTGCTGCGCGCCTATGCGCGGCGCGGCTGGTGGCTGCGCGCCCACCGGCTGCGGCGCGCCTGGAGCACCGTGTCCGCATGACGTCCGCCACGCCGTCCCTCCGCTGGAAGCACCGGGGCGAGCTGTGGCTGGCCCGCTGGCTGCGGCGCTGGTTCCGCCTGCGCCCGTTGTGGCTGGAGGGCGCACCCGCGCCCGAATTCACGCTGTATTCGACGGGCGCGGCCCGGGCACCCGCAGCCGCCATTCCCCGCATCATCTGGAGCTACTGGCAGGGCGGCACGCCGCCGCTGCTGGTGCGGCGCTGCTTCGACAACTGGCGGCGCCTGCACCCGCACTTCGAAATCCGCATCCTCGACGAGCGCGGCGCGCTGCAGTACCTGCCCGCCATTCCCCGCGCGCTGGACGGCGCATCGGCGGCCAAGCGGGCCGACTGGATACGCCTGGAGCTGCTGCGGCGCCACGGCGGCATCTGGCTCGATGCCAGCACCATCCTCACCCGTCCGCTGGACTGGGTGCTGGCCGAGCAGGCGCGCACCGGCGCCGATTTCGTGGGCTACTACCTGCAGCAGTACACCAGCGCCCCGGACCGCCCGGTGGTGGAGAACTGGTTCATGGCCGCGCCGCCGGCCAGCCCCTTCATCGAGGACCTGCAGCGCGAGTTCACCGGCGAGGTCATCGTCCGCAGCGGCGAGGAATACGTCGCCCACCTGCGCGCCCAGGGCCTGTACGAACGGGCGCTGCAGCGCATCGACATGCCGGCCTACCTGAGCATGCACCTGGCGCTGCAGGTCGTGCTGCTGCGCGGCGGCGCCTACCGGCTGTGCCTGGCCCGGGCCGAGGCGGGGCCGTACCTCTACCACGTGCTGGGCCGCTGGCGCCGCACCGGGCTCAAGCTGCGGCTGCTGTTCGCGCGCGTGTGCGGGCCGCTGCCGCCCCTGATCAAGCTGCGTTCGCCCGACCGCCGCCGCCTCGACGACTACCTGGCGCGCGGCCTGTACCTGCCCGAGAGCGTGGCGGGGCGGTGGCTCATGGGTGACGAGGTGGCTCGCTGATTGCTATTTATTGAATAGCTCCTGGCGCTTTGTGGATAAGCGCTGGAGGCCAAAAACACGCAAAACATTCAAGTCTGCAGCCGCTGCAGCGCGGCCCGCCATTCCTGCGCCAGCAGCGCCACCAGCTCGCCCGCCGGCAGCACGCGCGCCGCGCCCACGCCCTGGCCGGCCCACAGCGCGATGTGTCCGGCGTCCCCGGCTTGCGCGGCGGCGCGGCGGATGGGGCCCATGAGGGCGTTCTGCACGGGGTAGGCGGGGATGTCCGCCTCTTGCGGCTGCAGCGACCGCATCGCCTGGTTGAGGATGCCGCGCGCCGGGCGGCCCGAGAAGATGCGCGTCAGGCGCGTGTCCGTGGCCTGGGCGGCGGCCATTGCGGCGCGCTGCGCGGGGACTATTGATGACTCGGGGCAGGCGAGGAAGGCCGTGCCCATCTGCACCGCCTGCGCGCCCAGCGCCTGCGCGGCGGCGATGCCGCGCCCGTCCATGATGCCGCCGGCGGCGATCACGGGAATCTTCAGCGTGTCCACGCAGGTCGGCACCAGGGGCAGGGTGCCGATCAGGCTGCCTTCCCAGTCGCCCTGGAAGGTGCCGCGGTGGCCGCCGGCCTCCATGCCGCTGGCGACCACCGCATCCGCGCCCACTTCCTGCCAGGCCAGGGCCTCGGCCGGGGTGGTGGCCGTGCCGATGACGAAGCTGCCGGCTTCGCTCTGGATGCGGCGCACCTGGGCCGCGCTCAGGATGCCGAAGGTGAAGCTGGCCACGGCGGGCCGGGCTGCGATGAGCGCATCGAACTGCGCGGCGAAGTCTTCGCACCAGCGCGCCGGCGCCTCGGGCGGGAGGCCGAACCTGGCGTACAGCGGCGCCAGCCTGTCCATGGCGGCGGCCACTTCGGCAGCGTCGGGCCGGGGTGTTTCCAGCACGAACAGGTTCATCCCGAAGGGCTTGCCGGTGGCGGCGCGCACGGCGGCCGCCGCCTGGGCCATGGCCTCGGGCGAGCGCATGCCGCAGCCCAGCATGCCCAGGCCGCCGGCCTGCGACACGGCGGCCGCCAGCTGCGGCGTGTCGGAGCCCGTCATGGGGCCCTGGATGATGGGCAGGGAGATGTTCAGGCGTTGCAGCAGTGTGGTGGTCATGGTGCGTCTTGGTGGGAAAGCAGGGCGCTCTGCAGCGCGGCGAGGGCCGGCGTGGCGTAGCCGGGGCGGTGCAGGAGCATGGTGTCGCAGGTGCCCAGCGGCACCCAGCGCAGCGGGGGCGGCGTGCGCAGCAGCTGGAGCACCGACTGCGGCACCACGCCCGCGCAGCGGCCGGCGGCCACGCAGGCCAGGATGGCGGGGTAGGACGCGAGCTCCAGCACCTCGACCGGGGCGCCGCCCTGGCGCATCCAGTCTTCGCCGATGCGGCGGTAGGTGCAGCCCTGGGCAAAGGCGGCGAGCAGGTGCACGCGCAGGTCGGCCGGCGTGGCGGCGGGCGGGTGGCTGGCGGGCAGGGCGAGCAGCAGCGATTCGGCGAACACGGGCGTGCGCTCGATGGGCGCGTCCGCCTCCAGCCCGGGCGGCGGCCACGCGACCAGCGCGCAGTCGAGCTGGTGGGCCAGCACCTGGTCCGCCAGTTGGCGCGAGGGCGCGGTGCGCAGCTCCAGCGACAGCGCGGGCCACTGCGCGTGCAGCCGCGCCAGCGGGCCGGGCAGGCGGGCGGCGGCCGTGCTCTCCATCGCGCCTATGCGCAGGCGGCCCGTGGGCGCGCCCGGGTGCAGGGCCTGGCGCGCCTCCTCGGCCAGGGCCAGCAGGCGGTCGGCATAGGCCAGCAGCGTCTCGCCCTCGGGCGTGAGGCGCATGCGCCTGCCTTCGCGCAGGAAAAGCGGCACGCCCAGGTCTTCCTCCAGCTGCTGCACGCGCGTGGTGGCGTTCGACTGGGCGCGGCCCAGCCGCTCGGCCGCGCGCGTCACGCTGCCTTCCGCCGCGACGGTGCGAAAGATGTCGAGCGCCACCAGATCCATTTTCAATCTGTTTATGAGATGATTAAAAGAAGATTAATCTTAAAACAGGATTCGTATGCGCGCTACCCCCTCCTGGTCCGAGCAGCCCCGCGCCGTGACCTGGGCCGGCATGCTGGCGCTGGCCGTCGCCATGGGCGTGGGACGCTTCGCCTTCACGCCGCTGCTGCCCATGATGCTGCACGACGGCGTGCTCACCCTGGCCGAGGGCAGTTGGCTGGCCACGGCCAACTACGTCGGCTACCTGGCGGGCGCGCTGGCCTGCATGGCGCTGCCCTGGGTGGCGCCCGCCGTGTACGAGCGCTGGCACCCGGCGCGGCTGGCGCGCGCGGGGCTGGTGGCCACGGTACTGCTGACGGTGGCCATGGCGCTGCCGCTGCCCGGCGCCTGGCCGCTGCTGCGCTTCGCCGCCGGCGTGGCCAGCGCCTTCGTGCTGCTCAACGTGGCGGCCTGGTGCATGGTGCGCCTCACGGCGCTGGGCCGCCCGTCCATGGGCGGGCTGGTCTTCTGCGGGCCGGGCGTGGGTATCGCGCTCACGGGCCTGGCGGCCAGCGCCATGGTGGCCGCGCAGTGGCGCGCGTCGACGGGCTGGGTGGTGTGCGGGCTGCTGTCGGTGCTGCTGTGCGCGGTGGTCTGGCCCGTGGTGCGGGGCCGCGCGGCCCAGGCCCGGGCGGGCGCGCCGCACCCGCACGCGCCGGCGCGCGCGCCGGGCGGGGGCACGGTGCTGGCGCGCGGCGTGCACGCGCTGGCCTACGGGCTGGCGGGGCTGGGCTATATCGTCACCGCCACCTTCCTGCCGGTGATCGCGCGGGCCGCGCTGCCGGCCGGCTCGCTCTGGCCCGACCTGTTCTGGCCCATGTTCGGCGTGGGCGTCACCGTGGGGGCCGCCCTGAGCACGCGCGCGAACGCGGCGTGGGACCGGCGCTGGCTGCTGTGCGCGACCTATGGCATGCAGGCCCTGGGCATCGCGCTGGGCCTGTGGTGGCCCACGCCGGCGGGGTTCGCGCTCAGCAGCTGCCTGGTGGGCCTGCCGTTCACCGCCATCACCTTCTATGGCCTGCAGGAGGCGCGGCGCCTGTGGCCGCAGTCTGCCGACAGCTTTGCCAGCCTGATCACGGCGGTCTACGGCCTGGGGCAGATCATGGGTCCGCCCATGGTGGCCTGGCTGCTCGCGCGCGGCGGCCAGGCGCAGGGCTTTGCCCAGGGGCTGGCGCTGGCCGCGGGGGCGCTGGTGGTGGGGGCGGCCATGTATGCCGCATCGGCCTGGCGCTGGCCCTTGGTGCGCTGAGGCTCAGGGCTGCCTGCCGACCAGCCGGGAGGTCCAGTCCTCTGCGCTGGCGTTCTCCAGCCGGCAGCTGAACAGCTTGTGCCACGAGGGCGGCAGCGGCAGGGCCAGGATCTGGCGCAGCGTCGCGGGCGTGCAGTCGCGCTCGGCAATGGCGCGCAGCAGGCGCGTGATGGGCCACTCGGGGTAGGGCCTCGCCAGCAGCCACACCTGGTCGCCCGCCTGCACCTGGCCGCCCTGCAGCACGCGCAGGTACCAGCCGGTGCGCAGGCTGCTTTGCACGCGCAGCGCCATGTCGGGCACGCCGAAGCGGTCGTTCAGCTTCCAGCAGGGCTGGCGGCCCTGGCTGACCTCGAAGCGCGCGCTGCCGATCTGCCACTGGTCCGCGATGCAGACCTGGGATTCCTGCAGGTCGTCCAGGCTGAAGTTCTCGCCGAACGCGCCGGGCTGCTCCAGCAGGGCTTGCGCCGCGGCGTTGCCCGCAAGCTCTTGCCGCCAGGGCGCGTACTGGGCCCAGGCGTAGCAGTGCACGGCCTTGTCGGGGCCGCCGTGCACGCGCGGGTCGCCCTGCTCGTCGCCATCCAGGCCCAGCGGGCCAGCGCCGACCGGGCCGCCGCGCGCCTGCTTGGCGATGGCGCTGCGGCTGCCGGGGCGGGTGTAGGGCAGGGCGCGGCCGGTGAGCACGGCGCGCAGCCAGCCCAGGGGCTGTGGGGGCGTGGCGTTCATGGCGGGGGCATGTCGGGGCGCGGGCAGCCGTTGTCGTCGCAGCCGGCGGCGGCCTGGGCCGGCGTGGCGGCGGCAGGCACGGGCTCGGCCAGCAGCTGGCCCAGCAGCGTGCCCAGGCGCAGGTCGTCCAGGTGCCCGAAGTGGTGCAGGCGCACGCGGCCCTGCGGGTCCAGCACCACCAGGCTGGGCGTGCCCTGCAGCGCCAGGCTGTGCATGGTGCGTGGAATGGTGCGCTGCGGGTCGGGCTGGTCCAGGCCGATGGGAAAGCGCAGGCGGTATTCGTGCATGAAGGCCTGCAGCGCCGCCGCGCCGCCCTGCACGTCGTGGTGCTCGAACACCGTGTGCAGACCGATCACGACGAGCCGGTCCTGCGGGAACGCCTCGTGCACGCGCCGCGCCTGCGGTATGCCGTGCTCCACGCAGCCCGGGCACAGCATCTGGAACGCGTGTAGCACTACGACGCGCCCGCGCAGCGCCTTCAGCGTGAGCGGCTGCGGCGTGTTGAACCATTGCGCCACCTGCAGCGGCGGCGCGGGCGGGTGATAGGTGCCGTTCATGGCCTGGCGCCGCCGGATTCAGCCCGCCAACTGCGCGTTGTAGGCGCTGCGCGCCTGCAAGAAGCGCTCGAACGGGAACTTGATCGGCACGCCCTCCAGGGCGGCGGCCAGCATGTCCAGGTGGCCCTCGAAGCCGGCGCAGGCTTTGGCGGCGTCCTCGCCGGCGGGAATTTGCAGCGTCAGGGTCAATGCGGTGCCCTCGCCGGCGGGGGCCAGCTCCCAGCGCATGGGGCGCTCGGGTTCGTTGCCGCTGCTCCAGGAGTAGGCCAGCACGCGCTGCGCCTCGAAGGCGGTGACGCGGCTGTCGATGACGATGCCGCTGTCGACGAAGTCGATGCGCACGGCGCCGCCGGTGCACAGCTCGATGTTGCCGGGCGCCAGCCATTGCGCCATGGCCTGCGGGTCGGTCAGCATGCGCCAGACGGCGTCCGCGCCGTGGTCGAGCCGGCGTGTCAGGCGGCCTTCAAAACCCGTGGCCGTGCGTTGCAGGGTGCCGATGTCGGCTGTGCTCATGGTCGTTCCTCCGAGGCGTTGCGATGCCACGGGTTGTAGCAGACGGACGGGGGCGTCCGCGTGAATGACAGCACGGATATTGGGGATGCGCGGCAGTGGCTACGGGCGGCGCTTTCTCAGGAGGTATTTCTGGAAGCCATCCATCACCACCTCGCCCTTCTGGTTCTTCACTTCGGTGCCGAGGGTGATCACGCCCGTGGTGTTGCCGGGCCTGAGCTCCGACACGGTGAGCGTGCAGTACAAGGTGTCGCCCACGAACACCGGGTTCAGGAAGCGGCTGCCTTGCTCCAGGAAGCCCTTGAGCGATTCCTCCACCATGTGCGGGAACAGCCCCGCCCCCGCGGCGGTCTGGATCACCACCTGGTAGCCATGGGCCAGCATGTGGGGCATGCCATGGGCGCGGCAGTATTCCACGTCGTAGTGCACGGGGTGGTTGTCGCCGCTGGCCAGCTGGAAGGCGGCGAACAGCGCATCCGTCATGGTGCGCGAGGGCAGCAGGAATTGCTCGCCCAGCTCGAAATCCTCGAAATAGCGCTGCGGGCACATCTGGTGCTTGATCATGGCTCGTCCTACCTGGGGTTCTCAATTCGCCGTCATTTTCGCGGCCTTGGCCACTTGGCCCCACTTGGCCAGCTCGCCGCCGAGGAAGGCGGCCAGCGCCTGCGGCTGGGGGTTCTTCTCCAATACCAGGCCCATGTCGTAGGCCTGCTTTTGCAGGCCGGGATCCTGCAGCGCTTCCTTCAGGCTGGTGTTGAGCTTTGCAATCACCGGCGCCGGGGTCTGGGCTGGAGCAAACACCGCGTTCCAGGTGTAGGCCTCGTACTTGGGCACGACCTCTGCCACGGCCGGCGTGTCGGGCGTCTGGGGCAGGCGCTGCCCCATCGTCGTGGCGATCAGGCGCACCGTGCCCGCCTTCACCTGGGCCAGGCCGGTGGGGGCGCTGTCCATCATGAAGGCCAGGTGCCCGCCGATCACGTCCTGCATGGCAGGCGCGCTGCCGCGGTAGGGCACATGCTCGGTCTTGGAGCCGGTCATGTAGTTCAGCAGTTCGGCGCCCAGATGGGGCGCGCTGCCGACGCCTGCCGATCCGTAGTTCACCTTGCCCGGGTGATCCTTGATGTAGCCGATGAATTCCTGCAGGTTCTGCGCCGGGAAATTCTTGTTCACCACGATCACCAGCGGCGCCTTTGCCGCCATGCCCACGGGGGCGAAGTCCTCCACGGTCCTGTACGGCATCTTGTCGTGGATGCTGGGGTTCACGGCGTGCGCCACCGTGGTCAGCAGGATGGTGTAGCCGTCCGGCTGGGCCTTGGCCACGGCATCGGTGCCCACCAGCGTGCCTGCGCCCGTGCGGTTCTCCACGACCAGCACTTGCCCCAGCTTCTTGCCCCATGCGTCCGCCAGGGCGCGGGCAAAGGTATCGGTCGGGCCTCCTGCTGCGTAGGGCACAATCAGTTTCACGGGGCGTGCCGGGTAGCTTTGCGCATGCGCTGCGGCCGAGACCAATGCCAATGCACCAACGATGGCGGTGTGGATCGATCGACGTGTCATCATGGGAATATGTCTCCTGTCTTGTCCGAGAAAACCAAAAAGATCGGTGTCCGAAAACTATAGAAAGCCAGCCGCCGTGCTTCCAGTCGAATGTTTCTTGGTGCCTTTAGAAGCCTTCTAAACACCAGCATCCACGCGCCCTGGGGAACGATTTCCATGCGATACGAGCTGACCGACCTCAAGGTGTTCCTTGCCATTGCCGCCGCGAGAAGTCTCAGCGGCGGCGCGGCCGACATGCACCTCACGGCCCCTTCCGCGAGCTACCGGCTCAAGAACCTGGAGCAGGCCCTGGGCACGGCCTTGTTCGAGCGCACGTCCAAGGGCATGCAGCTCACGCCGGCGGGCCTGACCGTCAGGCGCTATGCGGAGGCGATCCTCGGCAACGTCGAGCGCCTGGGGGCCGAGATGCAGCGCCACACCGATGGCGTCGTCGGCCATATCCGCGTGTTCGCCAACAGCAGCACCTTGAATGGCCTGGCGCCGGCGCTCAGCCGTTTTCTGGCGGCCTATCCCAACGTCAACGTGGAGCTGGAGGAGCATCTGAGCGCCACCGTCGTCAAGGCGGTGCAGGACGACGCGGCTGACATAGGCTTGGCCGCGGGCGACATCGACTTCGGCGGCCTCACGGCCATTCCCTATGCCCGCGACGAACTCGTCTTCGTCACGCCGCCTGGCCATCCGCTGGCCGAATTCCCCATCGTTCCGCTGGACATGGCGCTCGCCCACGACCTGGTGGGCATAGGCAAGAAGTCCAGCAACTTCGTCTTCCTTGAAGCCATGGCGAACAAGCTCGGCGTCGCCCCGCGCGTGCGCGTCCATGCGCCCTCTTTCGCCGACGTGCTTGCCTGCGTCAAGGAAGGCGTGGGCATTTCGCTCGTGCCCTACTCCATCGCCGCCGCATTCATCCAAAGCGGCCAAGTGCAGAAGGTACGCGTGGACGAGCCCTGGGCCCAGCGGCAGCAGTGCATCGTGCTCAAGTCGCCGCAAAGCCTGCTGCCGCACGAACAGGCCTTCGTCAGCTATGTCGTCAAGACCAACGCCAGCGCCCTGGCCGATGCGGCCGCGCCGGCGATTCGAGGATCTTGAACGCGGCTTCCAAAATATCGACTGGCTGCGCCGCAGGCGCGTTCCTAGAATTTTTGCTGGCCCATGCATCCCGGCGATGCGTGGAGATTTTTTGGCTACCGACATCCACACGCCTGCAAGATCCATGACCACCCCTGCCGCCTCCACCCCCCCCACCCGCCCGCTGCAAGGCATTACCGTGCTGGCGCTGGAACATGCCGTGGCCGCGCCCTTTGCCAGCCGCCAGCTGGCCGACCTGGGCGCCCGCGTCATCAAGATCGAGCGCCCCGGCGACGGCGACTTCGCCCGCGGCTACGACAGCACCGTGATGGGCCAGTCTTCCTTCTTCGTCTGGTGCAACCGCGGCAAGGAGAGCCTGGCGCTGGACCTGAAGCAGCCCGGGAGCATGCCGGTGTTGGACAGGCTCCTGGAGCGCTGCGACGTGTTCATCCAGAACCTCGCCCCCGGCGCCGCCGCCCGCATGGGGCTGGACTACGACAGCCTGCGCGAGAAGTACCCGCGTCTCATTGTCTGCGTCATTTCAGGCTACGGCGAAGGCGGCCCCTACAGCGACAAGAAGGCCTACGACCTGCTCGTTCAGGCGGCCTCCGGCCTTATCTCCGTCACCGGCACGCCGGACGCGCCGGCGCGCACGGGTATCTCCATTGCCGACATCTCCGCGGGCATGTATGCCTACTCGGGCATCTTGTCGGCCTTGCTGCAGCGCGGCCATACCGGGCAGGGCATGCGGGTGGAGGTGAGCATGCTCGAAGCGCTTACCGAATGGATGTCCTACCCCCTGAACTTCAGCCACTATGGCGGCAGCGCGCCGGTGCGCAGCGGCCTCACCCACCCCACGATCGCGCCCTATGGGCAATACCGCGCGGGCGATGGCAAAAGCGTCATCTTCGGCCTGCAGAACGACCGTGAATGGGCCGACTTCTGCCGCGCTGTCCTCCAGCGCCCCGGCATGGCGGACGACCCGCGCTTCGCCAGCAACCTGCTGCGCGTGAGCAACCGCGCAGAGCTCGACGCCATCCTTGAGGAATGCTTCGACTCCCTCACGCGCGAACAGCTGCTGCAGCGCCTGGACGAGGGCGGCATCGCCAACGCACCGCTGGCCGAGCCCGACGAGGTCTGGACCCACCCGCAGTTCCAGGCGCGCCGGCGCTGGCGCGAGGTCGCGACCCCCCAAGGCGCCATCCAGGCCCTGCTGCCCCCCGCTACCCTTTCCGGGACCGAGGCCGCCATGGGCTCCGTGCCCGCGCTGGGCGAGCACACGGACGCCATCCTGAAAGAGCTTGGTTATTGAGCCCTTCGCAGGCCGCGTCAGCGCGTGGCCGGCAGGCTCAGCACGAAGCACGCGCCGGCCGCGCCGTCGGGCCGGTCCTCGCAATGCACGCTGCCGCCGTGGCGCTGGGCGATGGAGCGCACCAGGGCCAGGCCCAGGCCCACGCCGCCCGAGCGTTCGCTGGCGCCGGGCAGGCGGTAGAAGGGCTCGAAGATGCGCTCGCGCTGCGCGGGCGGCACGCCGGGGCCGTGGTCGCACACGCGCAGCACGGCGGACGGGCCCTCGCGCGTGACCGCGAGCGTGATGGCGCCCTGGCTGTAGCGGCGCGCGTTCTCCAGCAGGTTGCGCACGGCGCGGCGCAGCAGCTTGGACACAGCGGGCACCTCGACGGGGGCGCCGTCGCCTACCTGCAGCTCGGCATCGACGCGCACGCCTTCCTCCACGGCCAGGCCCACCAGGTCCACGGGCTCGACGGTGCCCACGTCGGCCGCGCCGGCGTCCAGCCGGCTGGCCAGCAGGATCTCGTCCACGAGCTGGTCGAGCTCGGCGATGTTGCGCTCGATCTCGGCGCGGGACGCGGGCGAGGGGGCGCCGCCCCGCATCAGCTCCAGCCCCATGCGGATGCGCGTGAGCGGCGAGCGCAGCTCGTGCGATGCATTGGCCAGCAGCGACTTGTGCGACTGCACCAGCGTCTCGATGCGCGCCGCCGCGGCGTTGAACTGGCGCGCCAGGTCTGCCACTTCGTCGTGGCCCTGCTCGGCCACGCGCACCGACAGGTCGCCCTCGCCGAAGCGCTGCACGCTGCGCTGCAGCTGCTCCAGCCGCTGCAACAGCCGGCGGATGATGGGGAACACGCCCACGGTGACGGCGATGCCTACCAGCGCCAGCATCCATAGGAAGCCCAGCGGCGGGCGGAACCACGCGGCCGGCCCGTGCTCGTCGGGGCGCATGCGGGGCGTGCGCGGCGACAGGCGCATCTCGTACACGGCGCCGTCGTCGGCCTCGATGCGGTAGTGGATGCCCTCGCCCGGGTCGAGCCGCTGGCGTATGCCCGTGCCGTCGACCAGCGTGCGGCCCTGGGCGTCGGTGATCACGATGCCGCGCGTGGGCAACTGGTGCTGGTTCTGCTCGGCCGCCCAGCGCCAGGCCAGGCCCACGGCGAAGGCGAACACCAGCACGCCGCCCACCACCGCGAGCCAGATGCGCAGGTACAGGCGCCGGGAGAAGGGGCTGAACAGGGACAAGGACATGGCAGCCGGTCAATCCTGCTGCTTGGCGAACACGTAGCCCACGCCGCGCACGGTGAGAATGCGGCGCGGGTTCTTGGGGTCGGCCTCGATGGCGGCGCGGATGCGGCCCATGTGCACGTCGATGCTGCGGTCGAAGGCTTCGAGCTCGCGCCCGCGCACGGCCTCCATGATCTGGTCGCGCGTGAGCACGCGGCCCGCGCGCTCGGCCATGGTGAC
The DNA here is from genome assembly GCF_000204645.1 of Alicycliphilus denitrificans K601. NCBI lineage: Bacteria > Pseudomonadati > Pseudomonadota > Betaproteobacteria > Burkholderiales > Comamonadaceae > Alicycliphilus > Alicycliphilus denitrificans. The sequence goes on from NC_015422.1 coordinate 293,342, forward strand.
CAGCAGGTCGAACTGGTAGGAGGTCAGCTCCGCCGGCTCGCCGCCCACGGTGATGGTGCGCGCGTCGCGGTCGATCTCCAGGCTGCCGAAGCGCAGCAGATGGTTGGCCGGGGGCTGGGCGCCGGCCTCGCGCCGGCGCAGGATGGCGCGTATGCGCGCGAGCAGCTCGCGTGGCTCGAAGGGCTTGGGCAGGTAGTCGTCGGCGCCGATCTCCAGGCCGATCACGCGGTCCATGGGGTCGCCCTTGGCAGTGAGCATCAGCACCGGCACCTGGGCGGCCGCGCCCGGCAGCGCGCGTATGCGCCGGCACACCTCCAGGCCGTCCATGTCGGGCAGCATCAGGTCCAGGATCACTAGGTCGGGCAGCTCGCTGCCCTGCAGCTGCGCCAGGCCGCTCGTGCCATCGGCCATGTGCGTCACCTGCAACCCGGACTGGCCGAGGTATTCGCCCACCATCTGCGCGAGGCGGTGGTCGTCTTCGATCATCAGCAGTTGCGAGTTCATGGCTGGCATCTTGGTATCGCGCTGTCTTGCTGCGTTGAAGTGTTGGTAAAGTTAGGTAAACCGCTTCTAATTGTGTAGCTGAAGGCGCTTGTCCATCAAACGCTGGAGGCAGTTTTGGCTCTTGCCGCCAGTGCCACCAGCAGCAGAACCGGCAGGCCCAGCAGGGCCGTGCCCGTGAAGAACGCGGCGTAGCCGTGCGCGTCCACGAACCGGCCCGAGAAGCCCGCCAGCCATTTGGGCAGCAGCAGCATCATGGAACTGAACAGCGCGTACTGCGTGGCCGAGTACTGCACGTTGGTCAGGCCCGACAGGTAGGCGATGAACGCCGCCGAGGCGATGCCGCCGGCCAGGTTGTCGGCCGAGACCACCAGCACCAGTCCCGTGAGGTCGTGCCCGCGCTGGCCCAGCCACGCGAACAGCAGGTTGCTGAGCGCACTGAGCACCGCGCCCAGCATCAGCACGCGCATCACGCCCAGGCGCATCGAGAGCACGCCGCCCACGAAGGCGCCCGCCAGCGTCATGACCACGCCGAAGACCTTGGTCACGGCGGCCACCTCGTCCTTGGTGTAGCCCATGTCCACGTAGAACGGGTTGGCCATGATGCCCATCACCACGTCGCTGATGCGGTAGACGGCGATGAGCGCCAGGATCAGCGCCGCCTGCCAGCGGTAGCGCCGGATGAAGTCGGCGAACGGCTCCACCACCGCGCCGCGCAGCCACTCGCCCAGGTTGCGCGCGGGCGCCAGCGGGCGGGGCGTGGGTTCGGGCGAGAGCAGCACCGTCGCCGTGCCCACCAGCATCGAGGCCGCCATGACCAGGTAGGCCGCGGCCCAGGCGCCGGCCTGGTAGCCGGCAAGGCCCGCCACCTCTGCGCGCGCCGCCACCCACAGCACGCCCGCGCCGGCCCAGATCATGGCCAGGCGGTAGCCCGTCTGGTAGGTGGCGGCCAGGGCGGCCTGGCGGTCGGCGTCGGCCGACTCGATGCGGAACGCGTCCAGCGCGATGTCCTGCGTGGCCGAGCCGAAGGCCACCAGCAGCGCGCACCACACCATGGGCCCCAGCTTGGCGCGCGGGTCCACCAGCGCCATGCCCACCAGCCCGGCCATCACCATGCCCTGCGCCAGCAGCAGCCAGCTGCGCCGCCGCCCCAGGGCACGCGTGAGCAGCGGCAGCGGCAGCCGGTCCACCAGCGGCGACCAGACCCACTTGAACGCATAGGCCAGGCCCACCCACGAGAGGTAGCCGATCGTCGTGCGGTCGATGCCCGCCTCGCGCAGCCGGAACGACAGCGTGCCCAGCACCAGCAGCAGCGGCAGCCCGGCGGAGAAGCCCAGCGCGAGCATGCGCAGGCTGGCGGGCTCCAGGTAGACGAGCCAGGCCTGGCGCCAGGAGCGGCGGGCGGGGGCGGCGGAAGAGGAATCGGGCATGCGGGGGATTATCCGCACCGCTACCATCGGCCTCCCATGCCTTCGCTCGTCCACCCCGTCGCCTCGGTGCGCCGCTACGCTGGCGAGCACCAGGCGCACGCGCACGAGCACGCGCAGGTCCTCTACGCGCTCGAAGGCCGCATGGAGCTGGAGGTGGCGGGCCGCGCCGCGTTCGTGGACACGGCCTGCGGCCTCGTCGTGCCCGCGGGCGTGGAGCACGGCTTCCTCGCGCGGCCCGGCACGCGCATGTTCGTGATCGACGCGCCGCCGCAGGCGGGCGTGGACCGCGTGCGCCGCTTCGCCGTGCCGCCGGGCGCGCGTCCCGCCGATGCGGCCGGTCAGCTCGCGCTGCTGCTGCACGCGCCGCGCGTGCTGGCGCGCCGGGGCATGGACCTGGCGCTGCTGCAGTCGCGCGTGGATGCGGCGCTGCACGAGCCCTGGCCCACGGCGCGCATGGCAGCGCTCTTTCACCTGAGCGCGCCGCGCTTTCACGCGCGGCTGGTGGAGCTCACGGGCCGCACGCCCCAGGCGTGGCTGCGCGCGCGCCGGCTCGACGCGGCCGAGCGCGCGCTGGCGCGCGGCCTGCCGCTGGAGGCCACGGCCCTGCGCGTGGGCTACGCCAGTGCCAGCGCGCTGGCCTACGCCTTGCGGCGCGAGCGCGGCACGGGCGCGCGGGCGCTGCGCGGGTTTCAAGCAAAATAGGGCTCCAGTGCTTGCCAGGAAAGCGTTGGCAGCTATTCAAAATGAAGCAATGGCGCGCCGCACCTCGCGCGTTGCTCGACAGTGGCCGCACGCGGCGCGCGCACCATGGGCGCATGAATACCGCATCCCTGCGCAGCATCGCCATGGTGCTGCTTGCCGCCATGCTCTGGGGCACCACCGGCACCGCGCAAAGCCTGGCGCCCGCCACGCTGTCGCCCTACTGGGTGGGCGCGCTGCGCCTGGGCTTTGCCAGCGCCTTCTTCGCCGTGCTGGCCTGGCCGGCCCTGCGCCGCGGCGCGTGGCGCGGCCTGCGCGGCGCCGCGCTGCCGCTGGCCGCGCTGTGCGTGGCGGCGTACAACCTGAGCTTCTTCGCGGGGGTGAAGGCCAGCGGCGTGGCGCTGGGCACGGCGCTGGCCATCGGCAGCGGGCCGGTCTGGGCCGGGCTGCTGCAGACCGTGGCGCAGCGGCGCTGGCCCGCGCCCGCGTGGTGGCTGGGCACGCTGCTGGGCGTGGCGGGCGGGGTGGCCATGGCGCTGGATGGCGGCGCCGACGCGCGCGCGCCGCTTTCGGGCATCGCGCTGTGCCTGCTGGCCGGGCTGTCGTATGCGGGCTATGCACTCTTGAACAAGCGCCTGGTGGCGCGGGCCGGCCCCGCCATGGTGAACCTGGCGGTGTTCGGCGGCGCGGGCCTGCTGTCGCTGCCCGTGGCGCTGCTGCTGGGCGGCGTGCCCACGCCGTCGGCGGCCACCTGGGGCGTGGTGCTGTACCTGGGGCTGGCGGCCACGGGGCTGGCCTACCTGCTGTTCAGCGCGGCGCTGCGCCACATCAGCGGCGCCACGGGCGTCACGCTGGCGCTGGCCGAGCCGGTGACGGCGTTCGCGCTGGCCATCTTGGTGGTGGGCGAGCGGCCCTCGGCCATGGCCTTCTGGGGCCTGGGGGGAGTGCTGGCGGGGCTGCTGCTGGTGATCTGGTCGGAGTTGCGCGCGGCGCCTAAACTTGGCGCATGATGATCGAAACCTCCTCCGATGCGCCCGGTTGCCGCTGCTGCGCAGGCGGCATCTGGAACGCGCGCCGCGTCTTCGTGCTGGCCGCCGCGGGCGCCGCCGCTCTGCCGGCCGTGGCGCAGGTGGACGTGGGCAGCGCGTCGGGCCTGCGCAAGCTGGTGCCGGCCGAGCAGCTCGAAACCTCGGCCACGCAGCAGTACGGCCAGATGCTCGCCCAGGCCAAGGCCAAGGGGGCGCTGGCGCCCGACGGCCATCCGCAGCTCGTGAAGCTGCGCGCCATCGCGCGGCGCCTCATCCCACACGCCGCGCAGTGGAACAGCCGCGCGGCCTCCTGGCGCTGGGAGGTGAACCTGATCGGCAGCAAGCAGATCAACGCCTTCTGCATGCCCGGCGGCAAGATCGCGTTCTACACCGGCATCCTGGACCAGCTCAAGCTCAGCGACGACGAGATCGCCATGGTCATGGGCCACGAGATGGCCCACGCGCTGCGCGAGCACGCGCGCTCGCGCATCGCCAAGAGCCAAGCGACGAGCCTCGGCCTGTCGCTGGGCGCGCAGCTGCTGGGCCTGGGCGAGCTGGGCAACGCGGCGGCCAGCCTGGGCACGCAGCTGCTCACGCTCAAGTTCAGCCGCGGCGACGAGACCGAGGCCGACCTCGTGGGCCTGGAACTGGCCGCGCGCGCCGGCTACAACCCCCAGGCCGCCGTGAGCCTGTGGCGCAAGATGGGCGAGGCCACGGGCAGCGAGGGCATCGGCTTCCTCTCAACCCACCCCTCGGGGCCCGACCGCATCCGCGAGCTGGAGCAGAACGTGCCGCGCGTGGAGGGGCTGTACCGCGCGGCGCGGGGCGGGTGATGCTATTCAAAGAATAGCTGCCGACGCTTACTGGGTAAGCGCTATGGCTCGATTTTTGTCAGATTCCTGCGGTTCGGCCCGCGCGATGAGCGGCTGGGCCTCGTCCATGGGCACGGGCTGCACGAAGGCTGCGGGCGGCGTGGACCAGCGGCGCAGCGGCTCCTTGAACGCCGTGAGCGCTCCCGCGTAGAAGGCGACGAACAGCGCCATGCCGCTCAGGATGCCCGTCCAGGTGTGGACGGACTTGTAGATGCGGGCGTGGTCGGCCCTCATGCTGCAACGCCAGTTCCGCGCCGTCTTCGGCACCACCGTGTTCGCCTACCTGTGCGAATGCCGCCTGCTGCGCGCGCGCCGGGCGCTGGAGCACGACGGCGTCACAGTGGGCCAGGCGGCGATGGTGGCGGGCTACACCAGCGCGGCCAACTTCGCCACCGCGTACAAGCGGCGCTTCTGGCACGCGCCCAAGCTGGCGCGCTCGCGCGTCTAGATTCGGGTGTATTGCTCCTGGAAATAGAGCTATAAGCGCTCTCCAGTATTGGGATGAAGGCGGTTTTGGCTATGAATCCTGCAGGCCCTTGCCCTCCAGCAGCGGCGCGGCGCTGCCGGGCAGCGATGCGCGGCCCTCGCGCAGCGCCTGGATCAGCAGGTCCGGCGTGGTGCGGATGTGCGCCTCCAGCGCCAGCGCGGCGCGCGCGTCCTGCCCGGCCATGGTGTATTCGAAGATCGCGGTGTGCTCGGCGTGCACGTCGCGCACGCAGCCGGGCAGCGCCATGGCGAAGCTGCGGTAGCGCTCGGTGTGGCGCGAGAGCAGGCGCAGCACGTGCACCGTCCAGGGCGAGGCGTGGCCCGACAGCAGCGCCTCGTGGAAGCGCGTGTTGAGCTGCTCCCACGCGTGCCGCCGCCCGGGCGCGATGGGCTCTTCGGCCGAGATGGCGGCGAAGGCCTGCTCTACGCGCTGGCGCCACTGCGCGTCGCCCGTGCGGATCGACTGGCGCAGCGCCTCGGTCTCGATCTGCACGCGCAGGTTGGTGATGTCCTCCAGGTCCTCGGTGGTGATGGGCGCCACGCGAAAGCCGCGTTGTCCCTCGGTCACCACCAGCGCGTCGCTGGCCAGGCGCGTGATGGCCTCGCGCAGCGTGCCGGCGCTCACGCCGTAGCGCTCCTTGAGGTGCTCCACGCGCAGCTTCTCGCCGGGCACGAGCTGGCCGCTCACGATGTCGTCGCGCAGCCGCGCGTAGGCGTGCTCGATCAGGGTGCGCGCCGACGACGGCGCGGGGGCGGCGATCGCGTACAGGGCGCTGCGCTTGGCCATGTCAGATATCCCGTACCTTGTTCAGCCGGTAGCTCAGCTGCGGGCGCGTCAGGCCCAGCAGGCGCGCGGCCGCCGCCAGGTTGCCGTGGCTGCGTTCCACGGCGGCCTCGATCAAGTGGGTCTCCAGCGCCTGCAGGTCCAGGCGCTCGCCCAGCAGGCGGTCGATCAGCGCCGCGTCGCAGGCCGGGGCACGGGCCTCGCCCAGGCGGCCCGAGGCCTGCAGCGTGTGCGCGGGCGCGGCCGCCGGGGCGCTGTCGGGAAAGAGGTGCGCCGCGTCCACGGGCTGGCCCGGGTCGGCCAGGATCACGCCGCGCTCGATCAGGTTCTCCATCTCGCGCACGTTCCCCGGCCAGGCGTACTGGCGCAGCGCGTGCAGCGCGCGGTCCGTGAGGCCGCCGATGTGCTTATCGTGCAGCGCCGCGAAGCGCTGCAGCAGGTGCCGCGCGAAGGGCTCGATGTCGTCCTGGCGCTCGCGCAGCGGCGGGATGCGGATGGGGTAGACGTTCAGGCGGTAGTACAGGTCCTGGCGGAAGCGCCCGGCGCGCACCGCGTCCTGCAGGTCCACGTGCGTGGCGGCCACCAGGCGCACGTCCACCTGGCGCGGCTGGGTGGCGCCCAGGCGCTCGACCTGCCCGTCCTGCAGCACGCGCAGCAGCTTGGCCTGCGCGGACAGCGGCAGTTCGCCCAGCTCGTCGAGGAACAGCGTACCGCCGTGCGCGCGCTCGAAGCGCCCGGCGCGCGCCGCGTCGGCGCCGGTATAGGCGCCCTTCTCGGTGCCGAAGAGCTCGGACTCGACCAGGTTGCCCGGCAGCGCCGCGCAGTTCACCGCCACGAAAGGCTTGGCCGCGCGCGGGCT